>NZ_DEYV01000006.1:0-441477 GCF_002364655.1 Pseudomonas sp. UBA3149 | reverse complement strand
TCAGGTGCCCTATGACCTGCCCGCCAGTAAGACCCGCAGCGTTTTCAAGACCCTGAGCACACCGGGCGGCGGTGGCTATAACGAGCTGCGCATTGAGGATAAGAAAGGCCAGGAGCAGATCTATGTTCATGCCCAGCGGGATTGGGACGAGAACATCGAACACGACCAGAAGATCCGCGTAGGGCATGAGCGACACGACATTGTCGAGGCCAACAGCTACACGGAATACAAGGCTGAGGAACACCGCACCACGGATGCGGACCGCAAGGTTGAGGTCAAGACCAACGACCACCTCACCGTAGGGCAGAATCAGCATATCAAGATCGGTACGGGTCAGTTCGTCAGTGCGGGGCAGGAAATCCATTTATCCAGTGGTTTGAAAGTTGTCCTGGAAGCTGGCAGTGAACTTACCTTCAAGGCCGGCGGCAGCTTTATCAAGTTGGATGCTAGCGGCATCACTATCGTCGGCCCAACGGTCCGCATCAACTCTGGAGGCAACGCAGGCAACGGAACCGGCGCATCCCCTCTGCTGCCGGGGCCTGTAAGGCCAGCCGACGTAGATAAGGCAGGTGCTCTGCTAACACCCGCACAGATCAATACCTTCAAGCGCAATTCGCCATTCTGCGAAGAATGCGAAAAGTGCAAGGAGGGGCTCTGTGCGCTCTGATAATTTGCTTACCCTTCAGGAGTGGTTGGCTCAACAGTCAACTGATAACTCATCCCTTTATGTCGTGATGAGTAACGCCAGCGATGCCAATCCACTGAAGGCCTATTACGAAGCTCGTGAAGCTTTTGTCCCTTTGCCCATTTGGGAAGGTACCCCCTACGCTAACTGGCAGCCGGTGATGCCCTACTTAGGTAGGCTCAGCCCAAACAGCACATTTTTAAATTGGGCCGCTCAAGAAAAACATAAAGACTGGGGATGGCTAGCCCTATCCACGCATGAGCCAGCGGCTATCGTCGAGCACCTCAAGAGTCTGACCAAAGTCTTTATGCCAGACGGTAGCGAAGTGTTTTTCCGCTTTTGGGATGGCCGGCATCTGATCCCTGTGATTCAGACCCTGAATCAGCAGTTCTCTACCGTATTACCTTGCTTCGATCAGTACTGGGTTAATCAATTCAACGCCAGCATAACCCCAAGTACTTACCAAATCGCTCGAACATACCCTTGGTGGAACGTGCCCCAGACGGTACTTGATGCATTGCATGAAAACGATGCCTCAACGCTGATCGATAACCTGATGCAGCACATTCAAGAAAATCACCCAGACATTTACTTCAAATTCCCAGAAATCAATCTTTTACAAAAGATCAAACGCTTTGTTCAGCGCCAGGAAACAGACATGGACGATACGGCGCAACTTATCGCTCAACTTGAAAAGGATGCTTCGCTATGATTCCTCGGCTCGGCTCGCTCTCGTTTATTGGTTTGGGTGCCGAGTCACCTGATGCAAGCAAAGTAATCTCTGAATTCAAAAGCTGTTTAGGCACCTATAAAGAGCTGGCTGAAAGTTTTTGGACTGGCTGGGCATTGGATGCCGATCAGACATTCAAGATTGGCGATGAGTTAAGCGTTAGCAAGGGCAAGGATTACACCTCCCCTGTTACGAACTACGCAACGTGCCCGCTGAATGGAGAGTTCACGTTAGTTCATGCTTTTGAAGCCGCCCGCTTTGTTCCCATCGGCAATACACCCGTACGACTGGAACCTGTCACGAGAGCCTGGAACGGAGATGAAGTTACAGGACCCGTCATTAATGATGAAATCGGCCCAAGCGGCATAAAAGTCATTTCTGGCTGCAAGCGTGGACAGCTCTATCGCATTACGTTTTTCCCGAATGTAACGAAGGCTCAGGTAGAAGCCCTATATAGCTCTTATCAAGGCGTTATTCAAAAGCTTGCTGCATGGCTTCAAAGCGAATGGACCAATCAATTCCAACCTTTATGGAGCACCTATCAAAACGCTAACTCGGGACAACGTTTAAAACTCCAACTGGAGGCTGCCCTAGAGGGCTTTGAGCATGCACTGCTCTCGCTCTGGGACGACATAAAGTCACTTTTTCAATTGATTGCTCATCCTTATGAGAATGCTAAAAAGCTCGCTAAATACTTGAGTCCAGACGAGCTGAAAAAGCTCTATACCGCCTCCAAGGAATCGCTAAGTACAGCCTTACTGATCGCTAGTGATGAGCCACTGATGTTTATTTACGTGGCGGCAATTGTTAGCTGGGTCAAGCTGTTACCGCCTCAGACATGTGTTGAAGTATTGGCTCAATTTACCGGCGAGCTTTTAATCAATATTGTCGTCGGGATTATTTTGAGCGGCGGTGCGGGGCTCGCAATCCGCGTTGGCACCAAAGCTTTGGAAACACTCAAGTCTGGTCAGGCGACGGCTTTAATCAGCAAGCTTGCCGATACGTTAATCAACGCAAGTCAATCCCATGCACTGTCTGTACATGCAGACACCTTAAAGCCTTTAGCGGCCCATGGTGAAATCAGCGAGACGAATACAGCCCGTAAAATCAACGCCAAGGTAGCGCCTGCAAGCGAAAGACCTATCCCAGCCGATACGCCGAGCCAAACGATAGAAAATGCCTCAACGGCAAGCCGAAATAAGACGCGGCGTCAAACGCGTCTATCTCGCGAAGAAAAGGTTGATGACGTCTCCAAGCCGGCTAAGGATCCTAACGACAAACCTTCGCAGGAATGCGCCAAAACCTGCACTAACGGCTGTCCGGTTTCCATGGTTACAGGTGAGGAATTGCTTACCCTGACCGATGGAGAGCTGGATAGGGTGCTCGCCTTTCCCTGGTCTCGCCTCTATCGCACCAGTGCTGTCGAGCACAATGTTGGCTTGGGCTATGGATGGAGCCATAGTCTGGCCCATAGGTTGGAAATTCTGGGCGACACGGTTATCTGGACAGACCATGAGAATCGCCGCACCGAGTTTCCGCTACCAAGCCAGCAACGTCCTGCCATTACGAACCGGCTTTCCGCTGCAGCGATTTATCTTGGTGAGGACCCAAGCGAGCTGGTTCTTGCGCAAGCGGGTACAACGCCTCGTTTTTATCACTTCCGCCGGATAGGTCAAAGCGCCCGCCTGATCGCCATCAGCGACGCCTATAGCAATACCTTAAGCATTTCTCGGGATGCCCGAGACCGTATTGTCCGCCTGAGAAATAACACCGGTCGTGCGCTGCGTTTCACATATGAGCACGCTCATATCGTAGCGGTTGATTATCAGGTCTACCGCCCTGCTGATAATGAAGAAGCGAGTTGGCATACCGTCCAGACCCTGGCCACCTATAGATATAACGCCCAAGGCCAACTTCTGTCTGCTACCAATGCGGCAGGTGAAAGCGAGCATTATCGCTACAACGATCAACACGTTATCCAGGAGCGCCAACTGGCGGGCGGAGCGACGTTCTTCTGGGAATGGGAAGGCGAAGGAAAACAGTCCCGTTGCGTCCATCACTGGGCCAATTTTGCCCAAATGGATACGCGTTACGTCTGGGAAGACAACGGTACCGTTACCGTTTATAACTCAGACGGCAGCCAGCAGGTCTACCAACATGATGAAAATGCTCGCCTCGTCCAACAGATAGACCCGGACGGCGCCAAGCATCACAAGGTATACGATGAAAAAGGCCAGCTGATTGCCGAGAAAGATCCGCTAGGCGCTATCATTGAATACCAGCATGACGAGGCGGGTCATCTCATTGCTGTCATTCCGCCTGAAGATGAGCCTACCTATTACGAATACCATAAAGGCTTCGTACGCACGGTTAGCCGGGGCAAGGCTGTTTGGAAATATCGGCGTAATGCCCAAGGTGACATTACCGCTCAGACGGATCCGGACGGCAACACAACTCACTACCACTACAGCAGCCGGGGCAACCTTCTCAGTATTCAACATCCTGATGGTAGCCGTCATGAACTCACCTGGAGTTCCCAAGGCCAGCTGATAGAAGAGTTGCTGCCTGACGGTGGCCAGCGCCGTTATCGGTATGATGCTCTTGGCCGCCAAATCACTCGACAGGACGAATCAGGCGCTGTTACTCAGTATCAATGGGACGCCGTTGGCCGACTCAGTCAGGTTACGCTGCCGGGCGGTGGGACGCGCGCGTTTACCTACAATGCATACGGCAAAATAACAGCCGAGCGGGATGAGTTGGGACGCGTTACCCGCTACGAATACGCGGACAACCTGCACCTCGTTAGTCGCCGGATCAACCCTGATGGTAGCCAGCTGCGCTATCGCTACGACAATGCTCGCCTGTTATTGACAGAGATCGAGAACGAGCGCGGTGAGCACTACCAACTTGATTACTATCCCAACGGCCTGATACGAGAAGAAACAGGCTTTGATGGCCGTACAACAGCCTATGCCTACGACCTTAACGGCCATCTGATAGAAAAAACGGAATTTGGCGAAGACGGTAGCCAGCTGGTTACCTGCTACCAGCGTGACTCGGCTGGACGGTTACTCGTTAAAACCCTCCCTGACCACCAGAAAATCCATTACGCCTACGATGCCCTTGGCCGGCTGGTCAGTGTAGATGACGGCCAATGGCCGCTCGCCTATGAGTACGATCTTCAGGATCGCCTTATTACCGAGCATCAAGGTTGGACAACGTTCCGTTATCAATATGATGCTCTTGGGCAGCTCAGCCATTGCCGCCTGCCGGATGGCAGCCTGCTTGATTACCGCTATCGTAATGGCGGCCTGCTAAGCGCTATTGACCTGAATGGTCAGCCACTAACGGCCCACCAATACCTACCGGGCGGACGTGAACAATACCGCCAGCAAGGCGCACTGCTCAGTCATTATCACTATGACGAGCAAGGCCGCCTCCAAGCCCACCGCATTAGCCAACAAGAGCGCAGCGTTTATCAACGTCGCTATGCCTACGATGCCAACGGCAATCTCGCTGCGATCGAAGACTCCCGCAAGGGCAACAAGCACTTCCATTACGACCCGCTGGATCGACTGATAGCTGTTCGGGGCGATTTGCCCGAGAGCTTTGCCCACGATCCCGCCGGTAACCTGCTTAGCCAGACGGGGCAGGAAGGTGCACGCCTCGCTAACGTCAAAGGCAACCGTCTGTTGATGCAAGGCGATAGCCACTACGATTACGACGCCTATGGCAATCTGACTCGTGAACGACGCGGCGCAGGTCAACGACTGGTCACTGAATACCGCTATGACAGCCAGCACCGCCTGATTGCAGCGACACTCCCTGACGGGCGAATCGCCGAGTACCGTTACGACGCCTTCGGCCGACGCATCGCCAAAACTGTTGATGGCCAAACTACCGAGTTTCTCTGGCAAGGCGAACGGCTAATCGCCGAAAGCGGGAAAAACCATTACCGTAGCTATATCTACGAGCCCGGCACGTTCCGCCCCTTGGCAATGCTGCACGGTGAAGGGCAAGCAGCCGAACCTTATTACTACCAGCTCGACCACCTCGGCACACCACAGGAGATAACCAGTACGGCAGGCTCTATCGTCTGGTCTGCCAAGTATCGCGCCTACGGTAATGTGGCAAAACTGGAAGTCGCCGAACTGGAAAACCCTCTGCGCTTCCAGGGGCAGTATTTTGACCAGGAAACCGGCCTGCACTACAACCGGCACCGCTACTACAATCCTAATACGGGCTGCTTTCTGACGCCTGACCCGATCAAGCTAGCGGGTGGTTTGAATAATTATCAGTACGTGCCCAATCCGACGGGATGGGTGGATCCTCTCGGTTTAACTAACTGCCCAAACACAAACAGCTGTACGCCGGGCATAGTAGAGAGCCCAGAAAACATAGGAGTCGATGAAAAATCTCCTTCTGCTCCAAAAAGCTATGATTCTTACACAGGTCCATTACCAAAGGGGATGCAAGAAAAGATCTTATATGGGACAAGAAATTCTAATACCAATAAACCTATTGGTGGGCATTCTCCAAAAGTATTAAGCTCACCAAACTATAGTATGGACGTAATACAAATAAACCCTGATGGTACATTTAAAGCAATAAATTTCAAGATGATATTAGTACGTAAAGATGGCACCACTGGCTGGTCATCACAAAAGTCCCCAAATAAACATACTATTGCTCCTAAAAATTGGACAGATGATAAAATTTTATGGGTTACGGACGAAGTAGCGGCATCTCCAGGTACCGTCCTACGAGAAGTGGATGGCGTTACAACCACTCTACATACAAAGAATATTGATGGAGTAACATGGCAGGTCATAAAGGATAATAATGTTGTTACATCTTCATTTCCTGCTGGCGATTCGCCCATGATCCCTCAATAGGAATATATAAATGAATAATATATCTCTTATAGAATTAGAACATTGGATCGGAGCATCTGAGGAGGCCAACTGGAATGAATATATAACTGAGCATGTAGCCAAAGGCGTAATACCGAAACTAAGCATTGAAGATTGGAAATTTCTTAAGTCTATAACTTTATCTAAGCCTAACTATTGGCAGCAGCGTCTTGCAGTATCCTTAGGTGAGAATGGGTCGAAAAATGCTATAGACTTATTAAAAAGACTGCTTTATTCAAATTTTGTAGAAGTGCAAATTATGGCAGCCTGCGAATTGGCTTGGGCCGAAACACCGATAGAGAAAGATTTAAAGCCTAGAATAATAGAAATAATAAATGAAGTTAAAAAAATAGAGGGAGACAACTTTTACGAGAATTATTCAGAAATTCTTGAGCTTCTGGAGAAATAAAATATTAATTTTATAGATCAGCTCAGTTCCAGATGAAACTACAGAAGATTTTATGGAAATCATGGAATCACCTTTGAGCTTATCAACCAAGCTCTTACCGTAAGTAAAGGATTGACTGCAAGGTTAAACAGAGTACTTTAAGGAAAAAATTAAAACTGAGAAAAATATAATCCAAGGTTATTGTAAATTTAAAATTACTTATCCAATCCATGCTATTATTGAAGTTTTAATATACGATTATCAAATCGAACAATATGCCTAATGCTTAAACATCCTTTTTTAGAAAAACCCTATGTACCAGACCTAAACTATTTTTTAGGAGGCATCGAAATATATGACAGAGAGGAAACCTTAGGAGAAGAATTATGGAAATATGATCCAAACAAAATTACCGATAGAGAAGAAATAATAAAATTATATATTATCCCTAGTTTAAATAATCATTCCTACAGACATAAATTTTTGCTTTTCAAGGAACTAGAAAAGCTATTATCTACTAAAGATCACGATTTCAGTGCTTATTTTGAATATTTGGAGGAAGAATATATAGCACTTCCCTGGTATGCAGATGAAATCGTCGATGCGAGAGGTTTCTTCTCAAAGATCTATGAAATTGCTAAAATAGAGTGGAAGGAAGATCTTATAAAGGCTGAGTCCGAAGATCGCTCCGCATGGTAGTTAATGTGTCACAACCCAATCAAGGAAGATAAAAGATGCTTTTAATATGGCAAGGTTTTGGTTTTTTAGTCGTTATTATTCCCCTGTTTGTGGCCTTGATTGGCTCCTTACTAGGTGGCCTTTTAGGTGCAACTAACCTCATCATTTTCCCGCTAACGCTACTTGCATCCGCGATGGCCGTTTTCTATTTCGGTAAGCGGCTGAATAGCCGTCCGGGAAAGATCCTGATTGACCCAGAAACCCAGCAAACCGTTAAGCTGCGTAAGCGCCACACCCTGTTCTGGATTCCAATGCAATATTGGGCGTTTCCGTTGGGGGTACTGGGATTTGCAATGCTGCTGGGCAATTTAGTCGCCTAATCGCATTCAAGTAAGGGTTCGCCAAGCGTTAGCGAATCCTTGCTACGAACAGCATCCCTAGGTTTATAGACCTGGATCAATACCGTCCACAGTCTGCTCTCATAAGCTCATGGTTTTGAAGTCGCTATTCCATGAGCATAACGCCTTTATTCAAACCCGAACTCCTCTCCCCTGCCGGTACGCTCAAATCCATGCGTTACGCCTTTGCTTATGGCGCAGATGCCGTTTATGCAGGGCAGCCACGGTATAGCCTCCGGGTCAGAAATAATGAATTCGACCATGAGCACCTCGCGCTGGGTATTAATGAGGCACATGCGCAAGGCAAACGATTTTATGTGGTGGTGAACATTGCGCCGCATAACGCCAAGCTGAAGACGTTTCTGAAGGATATCGAGCCCGTCATTGCGATGGGCCCGGATGCGTTGATCATGTCAGACCCTGGCTTGATCATGCTGGTGCGTCAGGCATTTCCCCAGATGCCGATTCATCTGTCAGTACAAGCCAATGCGGTGAATTGGGCGAGCGTGAAGTTTTGGGAGAGCCAAGGCCTGTCGCGTGTGATTCTGTCCCGAGAACTGTCGCTGGAGGAGATTGAAGAAATCCGCCAACAGGTGCCGGGAATGGAGCTGGAAGTGTTCGTTCACGGTGCGCTGTGCATGGCTTATTCCGGACGCTGTCTGCTGTCCGGCTATATCAACCGGCGCGACCCTAATCAGGGCACCTGCACCAACGCCTGTCGCTGGGAGTACAAGGCTCATCCAGGGAAAGAGGATGCATTAGGCGCTATCGTGCAGCATCATGACCCTATTGTACTCAACGTACCGGAACCAACACTAGGCTCTGGTACGCCTACAGATGAGGTTTTCCTGCTGGAAGAAGCGGGCCGACCGGGTGAGTTGATGGAGGCCTATGAAGATGAGCACGGTACTTACATCATGAACTCCAAGGATTTGCGAGCCGTGCACCATGTTGAGCGGTTGGCGAAGATGGGAGTGCACTCACTCAAGATCGAAGGCCGGACCAAGTCTCATTACTACGTGGCACGTACGGCGCAGGTCTATCGCAAGGCTATCGATGATGCAGCGGCGGGTCGCCCTTTCGATAAATCCTTGATGGATACCCTGGAGTCATTGGCTCATCGCGGTTACACCGAGGGTTTTTTGCGCCGCCATGTGCACGACGAATATCAGAACTATAACCAGGGCTATTCGGTATCCGAGCGCCAGCAGTTCGTGGGTGAGTTGACCGGTGAACGTCGCAACGGACTGGCTGAAGTAATCGTAAAGAATCGCTTCGACTTGGGCGACTCCATCGAGGTCATGACGCCTAACGGCAATCTGAACCTTTCAGTCGAGGCGATGGAAAACGTGCGCGGTATCCACCTGGAAACCGCTCCGGGCAGTAGCCATACCGTCTACTTGGCGATTCCGGAAGGCATTGATCTCAGCTATGGATTGTTGATGCGCAATCTGGAGGCGGGTACGACCACTCGAAACCCGCAATTTCGGTAAAAAAGCGGCCGGTTCGCGCATGAAGCTGACCAGCCGCCCATGCAGTTCAGCGCGCGAGTCGTTACAATGTGCTCATGCATGATGACCTCTCTCTCCTCCTGAATTCCCTGAATGCCGCCCAGCGTGAAGCGGTGGCGGCGCCTCTTGGCCGACAGTTAGTGCTTGCGGGTGCCGGTTCCGGCAAAACCCGGGTGCTGGTGCACCGCATCGCCTGGTTGATCCAGGTCGAGCATGCGTCGCCCCACTCGCTCCTGGCGGTGACCTTTACCAACAAGGCCGCTGCCGAAATGCGCCACCGGATCGAGCAGCTCCTGAACATGAATCCGCAAGGCATGTGGGTCGGCACGTTCCACGGGCTTGCCCATCGTCTGCTCAGAGCTCATTGGCAGGAAGCCAAGTTGTCCCAGAACTTTCAGATTCTGGACAGCGACGATCAGCAGCGCCTGGTCAAGCGGGTCATTCGGGATCTGGGGCTGGATGAGCAGCGCTGGCCGGCACGGCAGGCGCAGTGGTTCATCAACGGCCAGAAAGACGAAGGCCTACGTCCACAGCATATCCAGGCCAGTGGCGATCTGTTCCTGGCCACCATGCGCAGCATCTACGAAGCGTATGAAGCGGCATGTGCTCGCGCCGGCGTTATCGACTTTTCCGAGCTGCTGCTCCGCGCCTTGGAGCTGTGGCGCGATAATCCAGACCTGCTTGCCCATTACCAGCGCCGTTTCCGCCATGTGCTGGTAGATGAATTCCAGGATACCAATGCCGTGCAGTACGCATGGCTCAAGCTGCTCGCCCAGGGCGGCGAAAGCCTGATGGTAGTAGGTGATGACGACCAGTCCATCTACGGTTGGCGTGGCGCGCGTATCGAGAATATCCAGCAGTTCAACCAGGACTTCTCTGCCGCCATCATTCGTCTGGAGCAGAATTATCGCTCCACCAGCACGATTTTGCAGGCAGCCAATGGCCTGATCGCCAATAACAGCGATCGGCTCGGCAAAGAGCTGTGGACGGATACGGGTGAAGGCGAAGCCATTACCCTGTACGCCGGCTTCAATGAGCACGATGAAGCCCGCTATATCGTCGAAACTATCGAAAGCGAATCGAAGAAGGGTCTCTCGCTAAGCGAAATGGCCATTCTGTATCGCTCCAACGCCCAGTCACGGGTATTGGAAGAAGCGTTGCTAAGGGAAAAGATTCCCTATCGCATCTATGGCGGCCAACGCTTCTTTGAACGCGCCGAAATCAAGAATGCGATGGCGTATCTACGCTTGATCTGTCATCGCCATGACGATGCAGCGCTGGAGCGTGTCATCAATGTCCCGCCCCGCGGCATTGGTGAAAAGACGGTCGAGATCCTGCGTAACACTGCACGCACAAACGGCTACTCCATGTGGCAAGCACTGCATGATGCGGTCGGCACCAAGTCGGTATCCGGTCGGGCGGCATCCAGTCTGAATGCCTTTGTCGAGTTGATCGATGAACTGGGGCTCAGGTCTGAAGATGTCCCGCTGCATACGCTGACTCAGATCGTGATCGAGCAGACAGGGCTTGTGGCCTATCACAAGGCTGAAAAGGGCGAGAAAGGTCAGGCCCGGGTCGAAAACCTTGAGGAATTGATCAGCGCCGCGAAGTCCTTTGATTTCAGTGGTGACGATGATCGTTCTCCCTTGGCTAACTTCCTTGACCATGCGGCCTTGGAATCTGGGGATAATCAGGCAGACAGCCATGAAGACTGTGTACAGCTCATGACGCTGCACAGTGCGAAGGGTCTGGAGTTTCCGCTGGTCTTCCTGGCTGGTATGGAAGAAGGCCTGTTCCCTCACAAGATGAGCCTGGAAGAGTCCGGCCGCTTGGAGGAGGAACGCCGCTTGGCCTATGTGGGAATTACCCGGGCCATGAAACGTCTGGTGATGACCTATGCGGAAACGCGCCGGCTTCATGGAACCGAGACCTATAACAAGCTCTCGCGCTTTATCCGCGAAGTGCCACCAAACCTGATTCAGGAAGTCCGCCTGTCCAATTCGGTCAAGCAGCCGTTTGGCGTAGGTCGACCTAATCCGTTTGCAGGTGCCGCCATTCCAGACACGACGTTTACATTGGGCCAACGAGTCAATCACGCCTTGTTTGGCGAAGGGGTCATTCTGAATTACGAGGGCTCCGGTCCACATGCACGTGTTCAGGTGAATTTCGACGCCGAAGGCAGCAAGTGGTTAATGGTGAGTTACGCCAAGCTGGAGCCGGTTTAACGTATACTCCAGGGCGGCCAAGGTCGCCCTGCCTGTTTGAAGAAGGACATTGCGTGGCGTCTTCCTGCCTCTTCTGGGCATTGCTGTCAGCCGTTTTCGCGGCGCTCACAGCCATTTTTGGCAAAATTGGCGTTGCCCAGGTCAATTCGGACTTTGCTACCTTGTTGCGGACTGGAGTAGTGTTCCTGTCGCTTGTGCTGATTGTTTATGCGACCCGCCAGTATCAGCCCTTAAGCTCGATCTCGCCAAAGAGCTATCTCTTTCTTGTGTTATCTGGATTGGCTACCGGCGCCTCCTGGATCTGTTATTTCCGAGCCTTGAAGATGGGTAACGCCTCGCTGGTAGCGCCAGTAGACAAGCTGAGCGTAGTGCTCGTGGCCCTATTCGGTGTGCTGCTGCTAGGCGAAAAGCTGACGCTGCGCCAATGGTGCGGCATTGGCGCAATAGGTTTTGGCGTGGTGCTGTTGGCGCTGAAACCCTAGGGTTGAAGGCGCAAGGAAAGGCTTGTCAAACGGTGGGAGATTGCCGAAGCATGCAAGACAAGCCTATTCCCTGCATAGAGGTGCTCAGGCGCCCTACCCACCGAGCCCCGCCACGACTGCTTCTGTCAGGCATTTACAGGCCGGTATCCTTGTAAAGCGATAGCTACCATCCCTTGCATCACAACACTCCACTCCCGTAGCCCAAGATGCAAATGGTTTGGACAGCATACCGTCTCAAGGTAGTAATGAAATGATAGCGCTCAGCCATCAATTTCAGATCTGTGCTTTTAGCCACAGCCGATGTTTAGAAAACACCCTAATTGAGTACGCGCTAACGCTTTTTTGGAGCTGACCAGTGGTTTGAAATATTGCGCATAAAGCAACAGTCCAACAGCAAACGATAAGCCTTGAGTAAACCATGCAAAAAGCCGAAACAATTAGCGCTAGCCCTTACGCAATGTCCGGCGCAAGATGGACATCAACGTAGTTCACGATAAGAGATCTTACGATGCAACGCATAATGAGTTTTTTCATGATCATCTGCCTGGGCCTGACCCTGAGCCTTGATGCCAATGCCAAGCGCATGGGTGGAGGCAAGTCGGCTGGTGCAGCTCCCATTCACCAGACACGCCAGGCGGCACCGCCTCAACAGCAACCGGGCGCAGCGGCAGCCGCACCGGGTCGTCAGGCGCCAGCCGCTAGCGGTGCTTCTCGCTGGCTGGGTCCGTTAGCCGGTCTTGCCGCTGGTGGCTTATTGGCTTCCATGTTCATGGGCGACGGTTTCGAAGGCTTCCAGTTCTTCGACTTCCTGATCATGGCCCTGATAGCGTTTGTTCTGTTCAAGCTATTCACGCGCCGCCGTCAGCAGCAACAACAGCATCAGCCCGCTCCGGCAGGCCACGCACCGATGTACCGTGAAGCGCCTGTACAGCAGCCTGGCGGATTCGGTCAGGGTGGTGCCGCGCCAGTCATGAATGCGCCTGCCTGGTTTGATGCAGAGCGTTTCGTTGCAGCTGGCCGTGAGCACTTCATGTCTCTGCAGCAGCACTGGGATGCCAACGAGATGGACAAGATCGCCGAGTTCGTGACGCCTCAGATGCTCCAGTGGCTGAAAGATGAGCGTGCCAGCTTGGGTGAAGGCTTCCAGTCCACCTACATCGAGAACTTGCAGGCTGAACTGGATGGCGTGGAAGAGCTGGAAGGCAAGACCATCGCTACCATCACGTTCTCTGGCTTGTCGAAAGAGTCTCGCTTCGACCAGGGTCAGAATTTCAGCGAAAGCTGGCGTATGGAGCGCCTGGCAGGTAGCAACCAGCCCTGGCTGCTGGCCGGTATCCGTCAGAACGCTTGATCGCTCTGTGTTTCAGAAAAGCCCGGCCATGCCGGGCTTTTTCATTTCTACCGTTTGTCGCGCTGTTCATACAGGTAGCACTTTCTCGATGGCACCTTTTCCATCTTTTATATTCTTGACTAGGGTATAACACGCACCCCTGCATTAGAGGATGTATTGATGGAAGACGTGATTGAAAGGCTGCGCGAAGAGAACGAACCTGTTCCGGTACCGCTCGAGCTGCCCGATGAGGACCTGTTGGTCGAAATCGAAGAAGAACTGTTGATCAGCCTTCCGCCCGAGTTTCGCGAGTTTCTTCTCACCGTCAGCGATGTGGTATACGGCAAGCTCGAGCCCGTAACGGTGACCGATCCGCAGTCCCATACCTACCTCCCAGAAGTGGCCGCTACAGCCTGGTCGGAAGGTCTACCTCGCGATCTGATACCCATTTGTGAGGACGGTGACGGCTACTACGCCGTAAGTCAGGAAGGCGAGGTTCTGCTCTGGACGGATGGTGAGCTGGACGATGACACCTGGGATTCCGTCTGGATCTGGGCACGAGATGTCTGGCTGGAAAGCTGATCATTGATCAGCTCTATAGCGTTAGCCTGCCGTTATTGGCAGGCTTTACGAGACGCTTGTAGCGGATTGCACGAGAATGGCAGGCCAGACGCTGAACGTAAGCGGCTGCGCAAGGTCTGGATATAGCTATCTTTTCCGCTAGAAGGTAATCCCTGGATGAGCACTCCTGTCGTTCTGATCACTGGTGCCGCTGGCGGGCTCGGTCGAGCACTGGCCCAGCGTTTTTCACAGAGTCACTGGCGCGTTGCAGCGGCAGATCTGGACAAGGATGGCCTGCATGATCTCAATGGCAATGTTCCCCTGGATTCGAGCGTCGTAGCTGATCTACGGACGGCCGAAGGCTGTCGTAACCTCATTAGCAAGGTGATGGCGCGTACCGGCCGCCTCGATGCTTTGATCAATGCGGCAGGTGTCTGGCGCGAAGGCCCTGTCGAGACGTTCAGCGAAGAGGATTATGACCTCGTCATGTCGGTCAACCTCAAGTCGACCTTCTTCATGTGCTCCGCTGCCATCCCGTTTCTCAAGGAAACCCGCGGAACGATCATCAATATTTCGAGCGGTGCGGGTCGCCAACCTGTCTCGGGTGCTGCCGCCTATGGCGCTGCTAAAGCCGCTATTCGTTTCTTCAGCCAGAACCTCGCCATTGAGCTGGCCAAGGACGGTGTGCGGGTCAATGCTGTCTCCCCAGGCGATATCGATACGCCCATGCTGGATTTTCAGGCGGCCCATTATGGCCAGGGCGATCCTACCGGCTACCGGCGCAACTTGCTCAATCGGTATCCGCAAGGTGATCAGGCCCGCTTTATCCAGCCTGAAGAAGTCGCTGAACTGGTGTACTTCCTATGCCAGCCGCAGGCCTCTGCTATCTCGGGGGCAGACATGCCTATCGATAGGGGGTTGTCGGCGGGTCGCTCATAAGACGGATATAGCTAACGCACGAATCCTATGGCAAATCGCCATAACATTGCATACTGACGCCGCCGGAATTACCGGTGATTTGAGGATATGACGAGGCCTATATGGAAGCCGGTAATCACCAGCTCAGTATGACCATTCTGATGACGCCCGATTTGGCGAACTTCTCTGGCAAGGTGCATGGTGGCGCCTTGCTTAAACACCTGGATGAAGTGGCCTATGCCTGCGCCAGCCGTTATGCAGGCCGTTATGTGGTAACACTGTCGGTCGATCAGGTGATCTTTCGCGAACCGGTCAACGTAGGTGAATTGGTTACGTTTTTGGCATCGGTGAACTACACCGGAACGACGTCTATGGAGGTCGGTGTAAAGGTCATTACGGAAAACATTCAACAGCGCTCGGTACGCCATACCAACAGCTGCTTCTTCACAATGGTTGCATTGGGTGATGACGGCAAGCCCTGCCCCGTTCCTCAACTGGAACCCAAGACGTTCGACGAGAAACGCCGCTGCATACAGGCACAGCAACGCCGGCAAATTCGCCGAGAGTTGCAAGAGCGGTATCAGGCGATCAAGGAAGACGTACTTCCTTCATCCGGCTGATCAGGGCCTAAACAAAAACGCCGCGATTATCCGCGGCGTTTTTATTGGAGCCTGTCGGCCGTTAGCGGCGTTGCAGCTTGAAGATAAATACCTTGGTAGCCTTGCGCGGTACGATTTGTCCACCTGATACACGAGGAGCAAAGCGCCAGCTGCTCAACGCATCGAGCACGGAGCGCTCGAACATTTTGTTGGACGACTCCAGTACTTCCACATCAGTAATACGGCCATCTGCGGTTACGGTAAATAACACTTTGACCTCCCCGCTTAATCCGCGACGACGCAGCACATCAGGATATTTGGGCTGATCCATCTTCAAAGGACGGATATCGCTGTCGTCGATGCTCCCAGTAGGGAGGCCTGCAGGACCTGCAGAAGCGGCGGTCTTGGCGCCAGGCGTGGCCACGGGTGCCTGAACAGGTGCGCTTGGTGCAGCCGCAGGCGTAGGAGCACTTGCTGCCGGTGCAGCAGGCGCAGGGGCTGGCTCAGGCTCTGCTTTGGGCTCAGGCTTCTTTTTGACCGGTAGCGGTTTTTGCTGGGTGTGCTCAACCGGCTTGGGTTTCGGCTTTGGCTTGGGCTTTTCGACTACCGGTTTGGGTGGTTCGACGGGCTTGGGCGGTTCAACCGGCTTAGGAGGCTCCGGCTTAGGCGGTTCGGGCTCTGGTGGGGCCGGAGGTGTAGGCGCTGCTGCCGGAGGCTCTGGGGCAGGCTCCTTTTTGGGCAGCTGGATAAAGCTGACCTTTAGCTCGCTTGGGCTATCACCCTTGCTGATTTTGAGTTCGGGCGGAGTCTGTACGACAAAAAACAATGCAGCCGCCAGCGCCGCGTGCATAACAAAGGAAGTCCCCGAGGCCAGCCACCAACGACGAGGAGGCGTTGTTTCGGTTGTCGGCTCGGCATTGCCGACGTTCTCCTCCAGCGGAGGCACCTCATCGCTTCGTGAATACCCTTGCAGCGAAATGATCTCTGCGCCTGGATCCGTACGACTGGCATTTACACCAGCAACAGGCTCAACCTCACTGCGCACGACATACAGACGTACTCCTTCAGCCGATTCAGCAGGGTGCTCAGGCTGCAGCGAAGGGTCTTGCTCAGGCGATTTTGATCTCGCCGGCAACGTCAACGACATAGGAATGATCCACAAAGGCGGTCAGATTTAATAATCATTATCATTAAGATAACGAATTTATCAACTTTTAGCGACAACAGGATTCCTATTGCATGTAATTCATCAAATCTGACTCTAGGGCGGCTGCATCTACGACCGTTTCGAAGATCAATTCGACCCGGCTATCCTTGCGCCACTCACTGATCCGCCATTCACCCTGTCCACTGGCTTGATTGAAGCTCCACCACTGCCCATCTGCATGCAGAATGGCTTTTGCCCTGAGCAGTGCAGGTAATGCGCCCAGCCATGTCTGAACTGCTTGGCGGTTAAATTGGCTGCTATGGTGAAACCGCCACCCTATGGCGAAGCGCCCTTCAGCCTCATGAATTTGCCTTAAGGGCTGTCCAGGTAACAGCAGCGAAGGTAATGGTCCCCGCTGACCAGGGGGAGGCACTGGGAGTGAATCGAGAGCACGTTGGCCAGCTACACAAGCGCTTCCGGGCAAAAGGTTAAAAGGCAGCCTTCCCTGCAGGGTCCATTGCCACTGGATGTCGGGCAAGGAGGCTAGAAGCGCCTGTCGGCTTCTGTCATTCAACAACTCAGACTTGTTGAGTACCAACAGCCCAACCCCGGGTAACGCCTCACGTTGAGCATCAGGTAGCCGTTCCCCGGTCGCCAGGCGGTGAGCATCAACCACCATGACTGCCGGCTGAATCGCCAGTACGCCCTGCCAGGTACCTTTGGCGAGCTGCTTGAGCAATGTAGCCGGATGCCCCAGCCCTGACGGCTCAATGAAAAGGCGCTGGGGCTGAGCCCTGCGCAACAACTGCACCAGGGCTACCTGCAATGGCGCACCGTTGACGCAGCACAGGCATCCTCCCGGCAATTCAGTCAATGAGATACCGGCATCCGTGGTATGCAACAACGCAGCATCAAGCCCTATCTGACCGAACTCGTTAACCAGTACTGCCCACCGCTCGTGTTGAGGACGCTGCGTCAGCAAATGCCGGATGAGGCTGGTCTTGCCTGCCCCCAAAGGTCCTGTTATCACGTGGGTAGGTATATGCTTGAGCATGTTTATGTCTCGATTCGGTCAGTGGTAGAGTCGCCGATTTAAGCCGGTTACCTCTATGTATCGCCTATTTGCCTGCCTAGCCTTCCTCGCTCCGCTCTATGTGCAGGCCGAAGCGTGCCTGGTCCACAGCAAGGGTAAAGGCGTCGATGTGAAAGTCTGCCAGCAGAATCGCTCGATTCCAGCGAATCTATTTCATGATGGATTTTGTAAGCCTCAACTGGCAGAGCAGAACGTTGAGGTTACCTTTGTTGAACAATGCCCTACCGGCGGATTCGGTATCTGCCAGAACGCCCAGGTACAAGGCATGCCGTACAGACAGGACATCCATTATTACGGTATTGCTACGGATGCACGCTTTTTGAAGCCGTTCTGTGAACAGCAGAGCCAGGGCACGTGGTTGGACACATCCAAGCGGACTGAATGATGACAGGCTCTGATGCCTCTATGGATCATCCTACTGATGGCAAAGGCTACTGGCACAAGGCAAATAGGTTATAAGATAACAACCTAATCTGTTTGATGGTTTTCTATCTTATGAAAAGACCACCAGCCTGGTCTCTACTACTTGCCCCTTCCTTGCTGTGCTCATCTTTTGCATTTGCCGATGGCTTACCTGTGAATTGTATGAGTACGGTGCAAATAGTCAGCTGCGAAGACCTTGCAGGCAGTCACTATCATGTATCGGTTGTGGATAAACATATTTTTATCCAAGGATACGATGCTGCAACCCAGCGCACCTGGACGCAAACCCAGGCACACTATGGTCGAATCAGTTTCTTGATGGGTTACGCCTCGGATGGCGAGATCTGGTCCGGCTTTACACGGGCCATTGGTTGGACTTCACGTGGACGCGTCTCCAGCTCGTCTGCAGGTCGACAAACACTTTTATGCGGCCGTATTGGTGGCTGCACGTCCAACCCATAAAAAAAGCCCCGTTTAACGGGGCTTTGCTGAATACATTATTCAACCGTTACCGACTTGGCTAGATTGCGAGGCTGATCTACATCAGTCCCTTTCAATATAGCGACGTGATAAGACAGCAATTGCAGCGGTATGGTATAGAGGATTGGCGCCAGCACATCATGAATGCTGGGCATCCCGATCAGGTGGGTGCCTTCCCCGTTGGTAAGACCAGCTTCTGCATCCGCGAAGACAACCAGCTGACCGCCTCGAGCGCGTACCTCCTGAAGGTTGGATTTCAGCTTTTCCAACAACTCATTATTAGGCGCTACCGTAACTACAGGCATATCGGTGTCCACCAGCGCTAGCGGGCCGTGCTTGAGCTCACCCGCCGGATAAGCCTCGGCATGAATATAGGAAATTTCCTTGAGCTTGAGCGCGCCTTCCATGGCCACCGGATACTGAGCACCTCGGCCGAGGAACAAGGTATGGTGCTTCTCTGCAAATAGCTCGGAAATCTTCTCTACACGCTTATCCATGGCAAGCGCTTCATCAAGACGCGCGGGTAAACGGCGAAGCTCTTCCACCAATTCAGCCTCAACGCCAGCCTCAAGACGGTTCTGAACACGGCCCAACGACAGCGTAAGCAGCAGCAGTGCAACCAGCTGAGTCGTGAACGCCTTGGTAGAAGCAACCCCGATCTCAGGACCCGCCTGTGTCAGCAAGGTCAGGTCCGACTCACGTACCAGCGAGCTGGTCGCGACGTTACAAATTGCAAGACTGCCCAAATAGCCCAGCGGCTTGGCATTTCTAAGCGCAGCCAAGGTATCCGCTGTCTCCCCTGATTGGGAGATGGTCACAAACAGCGTGTCAGCCTGTACCGCTACGCGCCGATAGCGGAACTCACTTGCCACCTCTACCTGGCAAGGGATACCCGTAAGACCTTCCAGCCAATAGCGCGCCACCATACCGGCATGAAAACTTGTGCCGCAGGCAACGATCTGAATATTCCTAACACGCCCAAACAGGTCTGTTGCCTGAGGACCGAATGCCTCGGTCACCACATGATCAAGACCCAACCGCCCTTCCAGGGTGCGTTGAACCACAGCAGGCTGCTCATGAATCTCTTTGAGCATGAAGTGGCGGAACGAACCTTTGTCAGCGGCTTCGGCCCCTTCGGTAAACTGAACAACTTCACGTGTTACCGGTTCACCGTCCACCGACCACAGCGAGACGCCATTCAGACGAATCTCTGCAATGTCGCCTTCTTCCAAGTAGATAAAGCGATCCGTTACCTGCCGGAGCGCCAGTTGGTCCGACGCCAGGTAGTTTTCCCCAATCCCCAGACCGATCACCAAGGGGCTGCCGCTTCTGGCAGCGACCAGACGATCAGGCTGGTCGATATTCATGACCGCTACACCGTAGGCACCATGCAGCTCTTTCACCGCTGCCTTCAGCGCATGCGTGATATCACCGGTTTCCTTCAGCTTGTGATGCAGAAGATGAACGATGACTTCGGTATCGGTCTGGGAGGTAAAGACATAACCGAGCTCCTTTAACCACTCGCGCAGAGGTTCATGGTTTTCAATGATCCCATTGTGGACCACTGCAATCTGACCATGAGAGAAATGAGGATGAGCATTTGCTTCAGTTGGCGCACCATGTGTGGCCCAGCGGGTATGGGCAATACCGAGGCGACCTGTCAGGCCTTCACTGTTAAGCGCGCTAGCCAGCTCGCTGACCTTGCCGGGGCGACGAATGCGCTCAAGGGTCTGCTGCGCCGTCAGTACGGCAAGACCTGCGCTGTCATACCCTCGGTATTCAAGGCGCTTGAGCCCTTCAACGAGGATAGCGGTGATATTACGCTCAGCAATGGCGCCTACGATGCCACACATGGAAAACTCCTAAACAAGCGATGCATATGAATGCTTCGTTCAAATTTTAAAGAGTGGCTGTGGATATTTGATGGAGATCATTTATCCACAGCCACACAAATGACAGTAATGCCCCGTTGTTCCAGTTGGTGTCTGGCTTCATCAGGGAAACGCCCATCAGTCACAAGCGTGTGAATGTTCGACCAGGGCAGTTCCAGGTTGGGAATACGTCGACCAACCTTGTCCCCTTCTGCCATAACGATGACTTCTCGGGCCACTTCAGCCATTACACGCGACAAGCCCAATAATTCATTGAACGTTGTCGTGCCCCGTTCAAGATCCAATCCATCAGCACCAATGAATAGCTGATCGAAGTCGTAAGAGCGCAAGACCTGCTCAGCCACTTGCCCTTGAAAGGATTCCGAATGAGGGTCCCAGGTCCCGCCAGTCATTAACAAAACCGGCTCATGCTCAAGTTCACGCAAGGCATTGGCGATATGAAGCGAGTTGGTCATCACAACCAGACCTGCTTTGTTTTCCAATTCGGGAATAAGCGCAGCGGTCGTGCTGCCACTATCAATAATGACCCGGGCATGTTCGCGGATACGTGAAGAGGCAGCCCGCGCAATGGCCTGCTTATACGGTGATGGCGCTTGAGCAAGATCGCTCAGAAGCTCATGGGGGATCGAAACGGCGCCACCGTATCGGCGTAGTAAGAGACCATTCTTTTCGAGCGCAGCCAAATCTTTTCGAATCGTAACTTCTGAGGTGGCAAACAGTTTGGTCAACTCATCAACTGTCACCTCACCCTGTTCATTCAAACGGGCAAGGATGTCATGGCGACGTTGTGGAGTGTTGCGCTTGGCCATAAGTTTCGATTCGAAATTTATATACTTCGAATCAAAACCCTTAACGGAAAAAAAGTCAACCCAGAATGAAAAAGGCTGTGAGTATTTCACAGCCTTTTGGGTTACTTCTTCTTGATAGGACGTTGCCAATCAGGCTTGTTAACCTGTCTTGCCCTACCCAGTGCCAGCGTCTGTGCAGGCACGTTTTCCGTAATGGTAGAACCTGCAGCCGTGGTTGCTCCATCGCCTAACGTGACTGGTGCTACCAACGAACTGTTGGAGCCAATGAAGACGTCATCGCCAATCTCGGTTCTATACTTGTTGGCACCATCATAGTTGCAGGTAATGGTGCCGGCGCCTACGTTACAGTTCTTTCCTAGGACAGCATCACCCAGATAAGACAGATGCCCCGCCTTGCTGCCTTCATTAAGATGAGCGTTTTTCAACTCGACGAAATTGCCCACATGAACCCTGGCTTCCAGAACAGAACCGGGACGTAGCCGAGCAAAGGGACCTACATCGGCACCCTCACCCACTACTGCGCCATCCAGATGACTGTTGGCCTTGATAACTGCCCCGCGTTTCAACGTGCTGTTGTGGATAACACAGTTGGGCCCAATTTCGACGTTGTCTTCGATAACCACCGTGCCACTCAGAATAACATTGATATCAATAGTGACATCACGGCCAGTCTGGACCTGCCCACGCAGATCAAAGCGTGTCGGATCCAGTAGTGTTACACCTTGCGTCATGAGCGCTTGCGCAGCGCGCCATTGATAGTGTCGCTCAAGATCAGCCAACTGCTTTCTGTCATTGGCTCCCTGAACCTCCATGGCATCGTCTGGCTGAGCCGTTGCAACGCGCAAGCCATCGGATACGGCCATTGCGATGACATCCGTCAGGTAATACTCCCCTTGTGCATTGCTGTTGGAAAGTCTACCGAGCCACTCTCCCAATCGCTCGCCCGGAACGGCCAGAATACCGGTATTACCTTCGCGGATTGCCTTTTGCGTTGCATCGGCATCCTTATGCTCAACAATTGCATACACCTCACCGCGGTTATCCCGAAGGATACGTCCATAACCCGTGGGATCTGCCAGTTCTACAGTCAACAATGCCAGCTGCTGAGCGCTAACCTGCTCTAGCAGACGCTCAAGCGTAGACGTCTCAATCAGCGGAACATCGCCATATAGGATCAGTACCCGCTCCGCCGACAGATGGGGAAGCGCCTGGGCGACAGCATGGCCTGTACCCAACTGCTCCTGCTGGACGACGAAGTTGAGGTCATCTGCTGCCAGACGCTGTTTGACGGTTTCGGCACCATGGCCGATCACCACATGGATCTTTTGCGGAGTCAGTTCGCGGGCGCGATCGATCACGTGTCCCAGCATGGCCTTCCCGGCAATCGGATGAAGAACCTTGGGCAGAGCGGAGCGCATACGGGTGCCTTGCCCCGCAGCAAGAATGACAATTTCAAGGGACATGTTTACGCCTCGATAGGGCCGTTAAGCCGTTAGACACGGATAAAGAGTCTCAGAAGAGAAACGGGCTCAGCAAGTGATCACGGCCAGAAATGAAAAGGGGTAGCCGAAGCTACCCCTTTCATATACCCGAAGCGTATTGCTTCAGCGCTTGGCCTTGTTGCGTAGCTGCTGAATGGTACGCAGCTGAGCTGCGGCTTCAGCCAACTGTGCAGAGGCAGCGCTGTAATCGAAGTTCGAGCCTTTCTCGCTCAGCGTCTTCTCAGCCAGCTTCATGGCTTCCTGAGCAGCCGCTTCATCAAGATCGCTCGCCCGGCTGGCAATATCTGCCAACACTTCGACGACATTCGGCTGGACTTCGAGGAAACCACCAGAGATATAAAACACCTCTTCCTCGCCGCCCTGCTTGATCAGGCGAATCGGGCCAGGCATGAGATCAGTCAACAGCGGAGCATGGCCGGGAGAAATACCCAGATCCCCCAGGTTACCGTGGGCGATCACCATCTCCACCGCTCCGGAGAAGATGGCTCCTTCCGCGCTGACGATATCGCATTGGACTGTCTTGGCCATATGCATGCCTCGTAAGGCGCCCGTTTCCGGGCGCACGGATTACAGTTTCTTCGCTTTTTCGATAGCTTCGTCGATGCTGCCAACCATGTAGAATGCCTGCTCAGGCAAATGGTCGTAGTCACCTTTCAGAATGCCGCCGAAACCAGCAATGGTGTCCTTGAGCGAAACGTATTTACCTGGCGCACCGGTAAATACTTCTGCAACGAAGAACGGCTGGGACAGGAAGCGCTGGATCTTACGAGCACGGGATACCAACTGCTTGTCCGCTTCGGACAGTTCGTCCATACCCAGAATCGCAATGATGTCCTTCAGCTCCTTGTAGCGCTGCAGAACATACTGAACGCCGCGAGCAACGTCATAGTGCTCCTGACCGATCACCAGCGGATCAAGCTGGCGAGAAGTAGAGTCCAGCGGATCCACAGCTGGGTAGATACCCAGGGAAGCGATGTCACGTGACAGTACGACGGTTGCGTCCAGGTGAGCGAACGTGGTCGCAGGGGACGGGTCAGTCAAGTCATCCGCAGGTACGTATACAGCCTGGATGGATGTAATCGAACCGGTTCTGGTGGAGGTAATACGCTCCTGAAGAACGCCCATCTCCTCAGCCAGCGTCGGCTGATAACCTACTGCGGAAGGCATACGGCCCAGCAGAGCGGATACTTCCGTACCGGCCAGGGTGTAACGATAGATGTTGTCGATGAACAACAGCACGTCACGTCCTTCGTCACGGAACTTTTCGGCCATGGTCAGGCCAGTCAGGGCCACGCGCAGACGGTTGCCCGGCGGCTCGTTCATCTGACCGTAAACCAGGGCTACCTTGTCCAGAACGTTGGAATCCTTCATCTCGTGGTAGAAGTCGTTACCCTCACGAGTACGCTCACCCACGCCTGCGAACACGGAATAACCGCTGTGCTCGATGGCGATGTTACGGATCAGTTCCATCATGTTAACGGTCTTGCCTACACCGGCACCACCGAACAGACCAACCTTACCACCCTTCGCGAACGGGCAAACCAGGTCAATAACCTTGATGCCTGTCTCCAGCAGCTCGTTGCTACCGGACTGATCAGCGTAGGACGGTGCCTTGCGGTGGATTTCCCAACGCTCTTCTTCACCGATGGGGCCCGCCTCGTCGATCGGGTTACCCAGAACGTCCATGATACGGCCCAGCGTCTTCACGCCTACCGGTACCTTGATCGCTTCACCAGTGTTGTTAACGTCCAGACCACGCTTCAGACCCTCGGTAGAGCCCATCGCGATGGAACGAACAATGCCGTCGCCCAGCTGCTGCTGAACTTCCAGCGTAGTTTCCACGCCCTGCACTTTCAGAGCGTCATAAACTTTCGGTACGGAATCGCGTGGGAATTCCACGTCGATTACGGCGCCGATGATTTGTACGATACGTCCGCTACTCATTTCGCGTTCCTCGAAGAATTAGAACCAGTCCGTCAAACCGCAGCGGCGCCGCCGACGATTTCCGAAATTTCCTGCGTAATCGCTGCCTGGCGTGCCTTGTTGTAGATCAGCTGCAGTTCGCTGATGATCTCGCCCGCGTTATCCGTAGCGTTCTTCATCGCGATCATCCGCGCCGCTTGTTCACAAGCGCTGTTTTCTACAACTGCCTGATACACCTGGGATTCCACGTAACGCACCAAGAGGCCGTCCAGCAACGTCTTGGCATCTGGTTCGTAGAGGTAGTCCCAATGCTTTTGCAGGCTGGTGTTCTGCTCAGCCACCAACGGAACCAGCTGCTCGATTGTCGGCTTCTGGACCATGGTGTTGACGAACTTGTTGGACACTACGTACAGGCGATCAATACGGCCATTCAGGTAAGCGTCGAGCATGACCTTGATACTACCGATCAGGTCGTTGATCGAAGGCTCTTCACCCAAATGGCTGATGGCTGCGACTACATTACCGCCGTAGCTGCGGAAGAAGGACGCACCCTTGCTGCCAATCACACCGAGATCGACTTCAGCATTGCGATCGCGTTGCTCTGCCATGTCGCGAATCAGCGTCTTGAACAGGTTGATGTTCAAGCCGCCCGCCAGACCACGGTCGGAGCTGACCACGATATAGCCCACGCGCTTTACCGGACGCTCCACCATAAACGGATGGCGATATTCCGGGTTCGCATTGGCCAAGTGGCCGATCACAGCACGAATACGCTCAGCGTAAGGCTTGCTGGCAGCCATGCGCGTCTGAGCTTTGCGCATCTTGCTGACAGCTACCTTTTCCATGGCGCTGGTGATCTTCTGTGTGCTTTTGATGCTCGCGATTTTGCCGCGAATCTCTTTTGCGCCTGCCATGTAACACCTATCGGGTTAGCAAGCGGGAGCGCTTGACGCTCCCGCCTGGGCTTACCAGGTTTGAGTGGCCTTGAACTTCTCGAGACCGGCCTTGATGCCAGAATCGATTTCGTCGTTGAAGTCGCCCTTCTCGTTGATCTTGGCCATCAGTGCGGCGTGATCACGGTTGAAGTACGAAATCAGGGCCTGCTCGAAGCTGCCAATCTTGTCCAGCGGGATATCCGACAGGAAGCCACGCTCGGCGGCGTACAGCGACAGAGCCATCTCGGCGATGGACATCGGTGCATACTGCTTCTGCTTCATCAGCTCGGTAACACGCTGACCATGCTCAAGCTGCTTACGTGTTGCTTCGTCCAGGTCAGAAGCAAACTGGGCAAATGCTGCCAGTTCACGGTACTGAGCCAGTGCGGTACGGATACCACCGGACAGCTTCTTGATAATCTTGGTCTGAGCGGCACCACCCACACGAGATACGGAGATACCCGCGTTAACCGCAGGACGAATACCCGAGTTGAACAGACTGGTTTCCAGGAAGATCTGGCCGTCGGTAATCGAAATTACGTTGGTCGGAACGAACGCGGAAACGTCACCTGCCTGAGTCTCGATCAGCGGCAGAGCAGTCAAGGAACCTGTCTTACCGGTAACGGCGCCCTTGGTGAACTGTTCTACATACTCCTCGGATACGCGAGAAGCACGCTCCAGCAAACGGCTGTGTAGATAGAACACGTCGCCTGGGTACGCTTCACGGCCCGGCGGACGACGCAGCAGCAGGGAAATCTGGCGGTAAGCCACAGCCTGCTTGGACAGATCGTCATAAACGATCAGTGCATCTTCACCGCGGTCACGGAAGTATTCACCCATGGTGCAGCCGGCATAGGGAGCCAGGAACTGCAGGGCTGCGGACTCAGAGGCACTGGCAGCTACCACGATGGTGTTCTGCAGTGCGCCGTGCTCTTCCAGCTTGCGTACGACGTTGGCAATGGTCGACTGCTTCTGACCGATAGCAACATAGACGCAACGAATGCCACTGTTGCGCTGGTTGATGATCGCATCCACCGCCATGGCAGTTTTACCTACCTGACGGTCACCGATGATCAGCTCACGCTGGCCACGGCCAACGGGGATCATGGCGTCAACAGCCTTGTAACCAGTCTGTACAGGCTGGTCTACCGACTTACGCCAGATTACGCCCGGAGCGACTTTTTCAACCGCGTCGGTTTCTTTGGCGTTGATCGGGCCTTTGCCATCGATCGGATTACCCAGGGCATCAACAACGCGACCCAGAAGCTCCGGACCAACCGGTACTTCAAGGATACGGCCGGTGCACTTGGCACTCATGCCTTCAGCCAGGCCCAGGTAATTACCCAGAACCACGGCACCTACGGAGTCCTGCTCCAGGTTCAGTGCCATGCCGTAGACGCCGCCCGGGAACTCAATCATTTCCCCGTACATAACGTCGGCCAGACCAAAGATGCGCACGATACCGTCAGAAACACTGACGATAGTACCTTCGTTGCGCGGTTGCGAAGAGACATCGAGTTTCTCGATGCGGCTCTTGATGATTTCACTAATTTCGGAAGGATTGAGTTGCTGCATGCTACTGCCCCTTCAAACTCAAGGTTTCAACGCTTCGGCCAGTTGCGCGAGCTTGCCGCGAACGGAGCCATCGATTACCAAGTCGCCGGCGCGAATTACCACACCACCGATCAGGCTTGCATCCTCGGATGCATGAAGTCGCACATCGCGACCGAGCCTTGCGCTGAGAGCCTTGGCGAGTTTGTCTTGCTGTTCGTCGCTCAAAGCGAAAGCACTGGTGACTTCCGCCTCGATGGATCTTTCCTGCTCGGCCTTGAACTCTTCGTAGAGTTCAGCAATGGTCGGCATCAGGTCGATCCGGTTGTTTTCTGCCACGGTCCGAACAAAGTTCTGGGCCTGCACATCCAGCTGATCGCCGCACACGTCAATGAGCAGCTTGGCCTTGGCGTCCGCGGTCAACTGCGGTTGCTGAAGCAGCTGGCGCACGGTCCCATCCAGAGTTACCGCGGCGAGCAGTCTCAGCTCCTCGGACCATTTGGCCAGATTCTGCTGAGACTGTGCGAACTCGAAAGCTGCCTTGGCATATGGCCGGGCCAGCGTGTTCAGTTCTGCCATGATGGCCTCGCTTAGATTTCCGCAGCCAGTCGGTCGACCAACTGTGCGTGGGCTTGGGGATCAATCGTTTTGCCCAGGATCTTCTCTGCACCAGCGACAGCCAGAAGGCCAACCTGTGCACGCAGAGCTTCCTTGGCGCTATTGATTTCCCGGTCGATTTCAGCCTGAGCCTGCTCTTTCAGACGATCGCCTTCAGCACGGGCCTTGACCTGCGCTTCTTCGATGATCTGAGTAGCACGCTTGTTAGCTTGCTCGATGATTTCAGCTGCCTGACCTTTCGCTTCGCTCAGTTTCTGGGTGGCTTGTTCCTGAGCCAATTCCAGGTCACGAGCCGCGCGGTTGGCAGCGTCCAGGCCGTCAGCAATCTTCTTTTCACGCTCACGCAAAGCCGCGATGACCGGAGGCCACACGAACTTCATGCAGAACAGCACGAAGATAAAGAAGGCAACGGACTGGCCAATCAGGGTTGCATTAATGTTCACGCCAACACCTCGCTCGTTCGTTGTCTGTCAATCATACGAATCATCGATTCGGATGATTAACCAGCGATCTGACCAACGAAGGGGTTAGCGAAGGTGAAGAACAGGGCGATACCAACACCGATCATGGTTACGGCGTCGAGCAGACCCGCTACGATGAACATTTTCACCTGCAGCATCGGAACAAGTTCCGGCTGACGGGCAGCGCCTTCCAGGAACTTGCCGCCCAACAGGCCGAAGCCAATGGCAGTACCCAGTGCGCCTAGACCAATCAGCAGTGCTACGGCGATAGCGGTCAGTCCAACTACAGTTTCCATTTTTCCTCCCGACTTTTAAGTCGTCTTGGTTAAGGTTGAAGCAAAAAATTGTTATTCCCCATTGCCCTCGCGGGCATCCTCCCCTTTCGGAGAGGATCATCAAGTGCTCTAGCTCTTAATGACTTTCTTCATGCGCCATCGACATATAGACGATGGTCAGCATCATGAAGATGAAGGCCTGCAAGGTAATGATCAGGATGTGGAAGACCGCCCACGCCCACTGCAGGACAATACCTAGACCACCCAGCGCCAGACCGTTGGCGAACATCATGGCGATCAGGATAAAGATCAGCTCACCGGCATACATGTTGCCGAAGAGTCGCAAGGCCAAGGAAACGGGACGCGCCACCAGCGTTACGAACTCGAGCAGGAAGTTGATCGGAATCAGGATGATCTGAACCAGCATGTTCTTGCTATGGAACGGATGCAGAGTCAGCTCGCCCAGGAAACCACCAATTCCTTTTACCTTGATGCTATAGAAGATCAACAGGGCAAATACGGACAAGGCCATACCAATAGTGGCATTCGGGTCGGTAGTCGGAACCACACGGAAATATGTGTGCTCACCACCTATCAGGCCAGCCAGGGACGGCAACCAGTCAACCGGCACCAAGTCCATGAGGTTCATCAGGAAGATCCAGACGAAAATCGTCAGTGCCAGAGGCGCGATCAGCGGATTACGGCCATGGAAGGTGTCACGGACACTGCTGTCGACGAACTCGATAATGACTTCGACGAAATTTTGCAATTTACCGGGCTGGCCACTGGTGGCCTTGACCGCTACGGCACGGAAAATGCAAATAAAAATCAGGCCTAGAACGACCGACCAACCCAGAGTATCCAGGTGGAAGGCCCAAAAGCCCATTTCTTTCGCTTCTTGAGGGGTGTGGGCGAAACTCCAACCATTTGCCGGATGCAGACCATAGGTCAGATTCTGCAAGTGGTGCTGGATGTAACCCGAAGCGGATTCTGCTGCCATGTTTGCCTCGAACGCTTTAAGGTCTAGAAGATCGTTTGACAAGTAGGGGAGCGCATCCATTGACAAAAAGCGTCAATAGATAGACACCAAACAACGCCAGTGGCATGAGTGGCTTTATCCCCGCAAACGCCACTGTAAAAAGCAGTGCCGTCAAAATTAGTTTTCCTGCCTCTCCCGCATAGAATGATCGAACTATGTCGCGAGCAGCTCGGGCGCCCGAATAACGGAACGCTTTATAAGAGAAATATGTATTAGGCAACCAGGCGATTAAACCACCCATCAAACCAGAATAAGCAGCGACCCTACCAACGAAGCAAAACAAAAATAACGCTGCACATATCGTGACGGCCAGTTGGACGAGCAGCAGGTTAAATGCTGGCTGACGGTGAAAAGGCAGGCGTTTGGGCGTGCGATCAACCATCGCGCTCGAAGTCCTCTGGCGTCGGCTTATTATTTAAGCCTTGGCATACTTTGTGCCGACGTAAAGCGCGCAGAGTATAGGAGTCTGCACGCGCCCATTCAAGCCATGCGGTAGTCTTTACGACTATTCGCTACCATTAGAATATTAGCGAATGTGAGCAAGAACGCCCTGCAGCTCATCAAGTGAGCTGTAACGAATCACCAGCTGCCCCTTTCCCTTCTGCCCATGGCGGATCTGTACGGGAGCCCCCAGACGCTCAGCCAGCCGTTGCTCCAGGCGCATAATATCAGGATCAGCCTTCTCTGGAGGCTCAACCGCTTCTTTCTTATTCAACCACTGCCTTACTAAGGCTTCTGTCTGACGCACGGTCAATCCACGTGCGACAACATGACGCGCCCCCTCGGCCTGTTTTGAGGCTGGCAAGCCCAACAATGCCCTGGCATGGCCCATTTCCAGATCGCCATGCGCCAGCATGGTCTTGATCTCTTCTGGCAACGCTATCAGTCGAAGCAGGTTAGCCACACTGACGCGTGATTTGCCCACTGCATCGGCCACCTGCTGCTGCGTCAGCTGAAATTCCTGCTGCAGCCGCTGAAGGGCCATGGCCTCTTCTATCGGACTTAGGTTTTCACGCTGGATATTCTCGATTAGCGCCATCGCAATGGCGGCTTCGTCAGGAATATTTCTGACTAGTGCTGGGATACGCTCAAGCCCTGCCTGCTGGCTGGCACGCCAGCGACGCTCCCCGGCAATGATCTCATAGCGATTGTCAGCAATGGGGCGTACCACGATCGGCTGCATCAAGCCTTGGGCGCGAATCGACCTGGCAAGCTCTTCGAGCGCGACCGGGTCCATGTCACGCCGTGGTTGGTACTTGCCGCGCTGGACAATGTCCAACGGCAGATGCTGCAACTCACGCTGGTCGGCCTTGACTGCTTCTTCCTGCAGTACGCTAGCCGTAGCCCCGCTCAGCAGCGCATCCAGACCGCGGCCCAGTCCCCTTTTCTTGACAGCCATGTGTATTCCTTAAGCGATTGCTTTTGCAGCCTTGCGCTGCCGACGAGCCAGTTCGTTTGCCAAGGCCAGGTAGGCTGCAGCCCCTGTTGATGCCTTGTCGTAAGTCAACGCGGGCATACCATGACTGGGTGCCTCGGCAAGACGCACGTTACGCGGAATAACCGTATCGTACAGCGTATCGCCAAAATGCGCCTTGAGCTGGGCCGCTACGTCGTTCGCCAGATTGATACGCGGGTCATACATCGTGCGCAGCACACCTTCGATCTTCAGGCCTGGATTCAGAGCCTGTCCGATGCGCTGGATGCTACCGATCAGGTCAGTCAGCCCTTCAAGTGCGAAATATTCGCACTGCATGGGAATGATGACCCCATCTGAAGCGACAAGCCCATTGATGGTCAGCATCGATAATGACGGTGGGCAGTCAATCAGTACGTAATCGTAATTTTCCCGAATGGGCGCCAGCGCTTCACGCAAGCGGCTCTCGCGCTTGCTCATGTCCAGAAGCTCAATTTCGGCAGCCGTCACATCACGGTTTGACGGTAGCAACTGGTAACCACCATGCTCGGAAAACTGCATGGCTTCGATGAGATCACACTGTCCGATCAGCACATCCAGAACCGAATGTTCCAGATTGTGCTTATCCACACCGCTTCCCATGGTCGCGTTGCCTTGTGGATCGAGATCGATCAACAGTACCCGACGTCGGGTAGCAACGAGCGAAGCAGCCAGATTGATGCAGGTCGTAGTTTTCCCCACCCCGCCTTTCTGGTTGGCTATCGCAAAAACCTTGGCCATGAGCCGCTTTACCCCTCTTCAACAATGCGGCGCAGTATCAATAGATGCCGCTGCCCTTGGCAACCTGGAACCTGCAAGGCGTGTTCTGCTTCAACCTTAAAATCCGTTGGCAACGCTGCAAGCTCATCCACAGGATGCAATCCTTTCATGGCGAGCCATTGTGTCAATGAATCGCCCAGATGTCGTGTCCAGTTTGTGAAATCAGCGAGCGAGCTGAACGCTCGCGACACAATCCCGGTGAAACGATAGTCAGGCTTAAATTCTTCTACACGACTGTGGATAACCTGAAGGTTATCCAAGCCGAGCTCAATTTTTGCCTGTGTGAGAAAGCGTGTTTTCTTACCGTTGCTGTCCAGAACGGTAAAAGCGCTATCCGGGAACAGGATGGCTAGCGGGACTCCCGGCATACCACCACCACTGCCCACATCGAGCCATCGACCAGCCCTGATATGGGGGACAACGCTCAAACTATCAAGCAGGTGACGTGAAACCATTTCATCTGGATCACGGACTGCCGTCAGGTTATAGGCTTTATTCCACTTTTGCAGCAAGCCCATGTAGGCCAGCAATTTTTCAACCTGTTCATCAGACAGCTCGACACCTAGAGACTTAGCTCCTGAGCGAAGCTCCTCGCTGTAACGAATCATTCCTTCCAACATCAAGCCATCTGCTCCAACTGGCGTCCGGCCGAACGCTTTTTCAGGTGAATCATCAACAGGGAAATGGCTGCAGGCGTTACACCGGGAATCCGCGAAGCCTGCCCAAGTGTTTCCGGGCGGCCCTGGCTCAGCTTGTGCTGAATTTCCTTCGACAAACCGGATATGGCGGTGTAATCCAGATCCGCCGGTAGACGAATGCTTTCACTGCTGCGCAGCCGCTCGATTTCGTCCTGCTGACGCTCGATGTAACCTGCGTATTTGGTCTTGATCTCTACCTGCTCGGCAACCTGCGCGTCTTCGATGACACCGCCGGTTACCTCCATCAAGCCGACATAGTCGATTTCCGGACGGCTCAGAAGACTTTGCAGATTGTACTCATGGGTCAGCGGTGTACCAAAGCGCTCAGCAATGGCATCACCTTGTACAGTCCCTGGACGCACCCATGTACTCTTCAAGCGCTGCTCTTCAAGGGTAATGCGCTCACGCTTCAGGCAGAACGCCTCCCAACGAGCATCGTCTACCAAACCGAGCTGCCGACCTTGTTCGGTCAGTCGCAGATCCGCATTGTCTTCACGCAGAATCAGTCGATATTCCGCACGGGAGGTAAACATCCGATACGGTTCCTGCGTACCCAGCGTGATCAAATCATCGACCAATACACCCAGGTAAGCTTCGTCACGACGTGGACACCAGCTGTCCTTGCCCTGTGCACGCAAGGCTGCGTTGGCACCTGCCAGTAGCCCCTGGGCGCCAGCTTCCTCGTATCCTGTCGTTCCGTTGATCTGACCTGCAAAGAAGAGTCCACCAATGACCTTGGTTTCCAGGCTGTATTTCAGATCACGCGGGTCGAAAAAGTCATATTCGATGGCATAACCGGGACGCAGGATGTGGGCATTTTCCATACCCCGCATCGACCGCACCAACTCCAGCTGAACATCGAAGGGCAAGGATGTGGAAATCCCGTTGGGATACAACTCGTGAGTTGTCAGTCCTTCAGGCTCCAGGAAAACCTGATGGCTGTCCTTGTCCGCGAAACGGTGGATCTTGTCTTCGATCGATGGACAGTAGCGTGGGCCGATCCCTTCGATAACGCCTGAATACATCGGCGAGCGATCAAGATTGTTGCGGATGATGTCATGGGTCCGACTGTTGGTATGAGTTATCCAACAGCTAACCTGCTGAGGATGCTCATCCACTGATCCCATGAATGACATTACGGGCAGAGGTTTATCCCCAGGCTGCTCCGTCATGACAGAGAAATCCACTGTACGACCGTCAATGCGTGGAGGTGTACCGGTTTTCAACCGTGATACACGCAGTGGCTGCTCACGAAGCCGTGTGGACAAGGCATTGGCAGGTGGATCTCCTGCCCGGCCGCCTGAGTAATTCTGCAGGCCTATGTGGATAAGCCCACTCAGAAAGGTGCCTGTGGTCAACACAACGTTATCCCCAAGGAAACGCAGTCCCATCTGGGTAACGACGCCTCTGACCTGATCCTGTTCAACAATCAAGTCGTCACAGGCCTGCTGAAATATCCACAGGCTGGGCTGATTTTCCAGCATATAGCGGATTGCAGCCTTGTAGAGGACGCGATCGGCTTGAGCGCGCGTTGCACGCACCGCAGGGCCTTTACGGCTATTGAGTATCCGGAACTGGATGCCTGCTTTGTCAGTAGCCGAAGCCATAGCACCGCCCAAGGCATCGATCTCCTTGACTAGATGGCTCTTGCCGATACCACCAATAGCCGGGTTGCAGCTCATCTGCCCCAATGTTTCAACATTGTGGGTCAGCAATAAAGTTTTGACACCCATGCGTGCAGCAGCAAGTGCAGCTTCGGTGCCGGCATGGCCGCCGCCGACCACTATGACGTCAAAACGGGAAGGGAAATCCACCACGCACCTCGTGCCTGTTTGGTTAGGGGATTAGGGAAGGCGCAGAAGTATAAGGGCTCCTCTGCTCTCTATGAAGTCCTTTTGAACAAAAAATGATCAACTGCAGACTTGGTGGCATCAGGTAATAGAAACAATAAGGAAGAAATATATAAAAGCTTGTTAATGCGATTATAGATGGTGAGCCTATTTTCTGTGGATAACATGCGCTTGCCTTTACCCACAGGGCATTACAGCCAATGATAAGTCAGAGGAGAACCTGTCACTCTCCTTATCGAAAGCTCGTGAGTAGCTGTGGATAATTAGGGAGGTTACCAACAGACCCTTTTCAGAACAGCTTAAGCCCTGACTTCTGCCCAGACCTCAGCTAGGGTTATCAACAGGCAAAAAAAAGCCCCAGCGGGTAATCCCGTGGGGCTTCCTGAATCGATGAAACGCGGCTATTTGCCGATGCAAAAGCTGGAGAAGATCCTGCCCAGCAGATCATCGGAACTGAACGCTCCTGTAATCTCGCCCAATGCCTGCTGCGCCACTCTTAGGTCTTCCGCCAAGAGCTCCCCAGAGCCATTCACTACGAGTTGCTGGTGCCCGTGCTCCAGATAATGACGGGCTATGTGTAACGCTTCGAGATGACGTTGGCGTGCGCTAAAACTGCTTTCGGCAGTCTGCTCAAATCCAACGCAGGTTTTGAGGTGCTCTCGAAGATGCTCGATGCCCTCACCCGTCATTGCACTAAGGCTTAAGGTATGAATACCTTCTGAGGTTTCCTGAAGCACGATAGGTTCACCCGACAGATCAGCTTTGTTTCGGATAACTGTTACTTTGTTTTGATCAGGTCGCTGTGACAGAAACTCTGGCCAAAGTGCATCGGGATTCCGAGCCTCGGGTGCCGTGGAATCTACCACCAGCAGTATCCGGTCGGCGCTCTCAATAGCACTCAGGGCGCGCTGTACGCCGATCTGCTCAACCCGATCGGTAGTGTCCCGTAATCCCGCCGTGTCGATGACATGTAATGGCATACCGTCGATATGGATGTGCTCGCGTAAGACATCGCGGGTCGTGCCTGCAATGTCCGTCACGATGGCAGCTTCATGGCCTGCCAGCGCGTTGAGAAGACTCGACTTTCCTGCGTTGGGTCGTCCAGCAATCACCACCGTCATGCCATCGCGTAACAGTGCGCCACGACCGGCTTCTTTTTCTACCTGCGCCAGTTCCTGGCGCACACCGTTGAGCAGGCCCAGCACATGGCCATCCGCCAGGAAGTCGATTTCCTCTTCGGGAAAGTCGATGGCTGCCTCCACGTAAATCCGCAACTGGATCAGTTGTTCCGTCAGGCTTTCTACTCGCTTGGAGAATGCCCCTTGCAATGAACGTAGCGCATTACGGGCAGCTTGCTCGGAACTCGCCTCGATGAGGTCGGCGATAGCTTCTGCCTGGGCAAGGTCCAGCTTATCGTTGAGAAAGGCACGTTCGCTGAACTCTCCCGGACGGGCTGAACGCGCACCTACCGCAATGACAGCCTTGAGCAGTAAATCCAGAACGACTGGACCGCCATGGCCTTGGAGCTCGAGAACGTCCTCGCCTGTAAAAGAGTGGGGTCCTGGGAAGAACAAGGCGATTCCCTCATCAAGGGTAAGACCAGCGCTATCCCTGAAGGGACCATAATGAGCATGGCGAGGTGTTAACGAGCCACCACAGATTGTTTCTGCGATGGTTCTTACCGCAGGTCCGGAAACTCTGACAATACCTACCCCACCTCGGCCTGTGGCTGTAGCGATGGCAGCAATGGTGTCTTGAATCGGATTCATTTTTCATTCTCCAGAATGCACAACGCCCCTCGAAAGGGGCGCTGTGTAAAGCGTAAGGCTATCAGGCCGGTTTGGCAGTGCCATTGATCCGACGATTGATATACCACTGTTGCGCGATCGACAGGCAGTTGTTCACGATCCAGTACAGCACCAAGCCAGACGGGAACCACAGGAAGAAGAAGGTAAAGATAATGGGCATCATCTTCATCATCTTGGCCTGCATGGGGTCCGGAGGCGTGGGGTTCAACATTTGCTGAACCAGCATGGTACCGCCCATAAGGATCGGCAGGATGAAGAAAGGATCCTTGGACGAAAGGTCAGTGATCCAGAACATCCAGGGGGACTGGCGCATTTCCACACTCTCCAGCAGAACCCAGTACAAGGCCAGGAATACCGGCATCTGTACGAGGATCGGCAGGCAGCCACCCAGCGGATTGATCTTCTCCTTGCGGTACAGCTCCATCATCGCCTGGGACATCTTCTGGCGATCATCACCATACTGTTCCTTCAACGCCTGAAGACGCGGAGAAACTGCACGCATGCGAGCCATGGAACGGTAGCTGGCTGCAGAAAGCGGGAAGAAAATAGCCTTGATGATGATAGTCAACACGATGATCGACCATCCCCAGTTTCCAAGGATGCTGTGGATATGTTGCAGCAGCCAGAAGATCGGCTGGGCAATGAACCACAAGAAACCATAGTCGACGGTCAATTCAAGACCTGGGGACAACTCTTTCAGATATTCCTGCAGCTTCGGACCGGCATAAAGGGTTGCCGATGTTTCTACCTGGGTACCCGGTGCTACGCTAAGCTGCGGACCGGTAAAGCCCACCAGATAATTGCCCTGGCTGTCCTTGCGACCCTGGATCTGGTGCTGCTCATCCTTGTTGGGCACCCAAGCCGTCACGAAGTAGTGCTGCAACCAGGCGACCCAACCGCCCTTGGCCGTTTCCTGCAGAGCCTGCTTGTCGATATCTTTCATCGACACCTTGCGATATTGCTCCTCCGGCGTTCCGACAGCAGCGCCCAGGTAAGTCGAAACCCCTGTGGCTGTTGTGGAAGATGGATCACCACTGGAGTCACGCTTCAGCTGTGCATAGAAAATACCATTCCAGTTCTGGCTGCTCTGGTTGTCGATGACATAGCTGACCTGCACCTGATAGGCATTGGGGTTGATGCAGGAAATTTTCTTCTGTGCCTTTTCGGTATCCGAGCAATCAAGCTTCAGGCCGCGATGGAAGGTAAAGCGCTTGACATAGTTGACGCCGTTTTCAGCAAAGTTCAGATCGACAGTCAGTTGATCCTGACCGTCTGCCAATACGTAGTTCTGCTGTGCACTCTGATAAACAGGGCGGCCTGTCTGACGTGCGTCCGGACCGTTGGATCCAGTTAAACCACTTTGCGCCAGATACAAACGTTCGTTGCCATTATCAAACAGGGTGAAGGGTACATCCGGATGATCCTGGCGACGTGGATACTGGACAAGTCCCAATTTGACGATGTCACCACCACGGGGATCAATCGTGACATCCATGACATCCGTACGGACATGAATGGGTTGACCATTGCCACTTACAGTCTGCGGAGCCGTTCCGTTCGTCGAGCTTTCGCCTGCAACGGTTGGAACATCGGCCGCAGCAGTATTGCCTGTTGGCGTGTCAGTCGGCAGCGCCGCAGCGGAGGATTGTGCTGAAGAAGGCGTTTCGGGCTGGCCGTAATCCTTATTCCATTGCAACACCGCTGTGTAAGACACAATCGCTAGAGCGGCGATGAGAAACGTGCGCTTTATATCCATGATTACTCGGCCATCTAAGAGGTCGGTGCTTGGGATGGGTCTGCTGGTACCGGATCATATCCATCAGCGAGCCTGAAATGGCAAAGACGCCATTGGCGCATTGCCATCCAGCCATCGTGCAAGAAATTGCACAGCGCAATCACTTGGGACGTATGGTTTGAACAACTGGGATAGAAACGGCAATGAGATGCCATCATCGGTGTGATGACATAACGGTAGAAGCGGATAAGCAGCAGAGCCGGCTTACGCATAAGAACCGTTTGCCTGTTTCGAATGTTCGGAAGGATCGGTCTTTTGTAGCTGTTTACGTGCCAGACGATTCCAGAGTTTGCCCAAGTGCTGATGCAAGTCGGGATTCTCAATATCACCGAAGCCTTTACGTGCAATCACAACGATATCCAGACCTTCAAGCATATGCTGATGGTGACGAAAGGAATCTCGAAGGACACGCTTGAGCCGGTTACGCTCGACTGACAGCTTGACGCTCTTCTTACCTATCACCAGCCCGAGGCGGGCATGCGACAAGCCATTCTGACGTACAAGCAGAAGAACACTATTACCAGGAACCTTGATAGTGGGAGAGTCGAAGACATTTTGAAACTGTCTTGAAGTCAGAAGCCGTTTTTCGCGGCTGAAGTCTCGACTCACCACCTGTACCGGGACTATCAGACTGCCAGACGCTTACGGCCTTTGGCACGGCGACGGGACAGAACCTGACGGCCATTCTTGGTAGCCATACGAGCACGGAAACCGTGAGTACGGGCGCGCTTCAGAGTACTGGGTTGGAAAGTGCGTTTCATGGTCATTTACCTAGGTGTGAACGAAGCGAGGCGAAATCACCCCGTTTAAATAGACCGGCGATTCTAGAGAAAGCCAGTGAATAGGTCAATTTCCATACAGCACCGGTTGTCAATAAAAATTCAGCAAAAAACAACAAAAGAACGAATTAAAAAGAAGATAGATGCAGTGTTAATGTATATAGAAGGCCTTTCCTGTGGATAAGAGCGTGAAGGCTCCATTCCTGCTCACGTCTGTCATTGTATAACTATGCGGTAAAGCCGTCGAACTGCTGTGCTGCGCCTGGATACTGACTGTGGATATCTAAGGCACTTAGCCACAGCTGAGTTATCAACAAGCAGTTACCCTACGAACAAACCGCTTTCGAACTGCGCTTATCCACAGCAAAGATTTTTTGATTTTTCGCGCTCTATTTAACTGATTGAATGGTTGATGTGGATAAGTGACAGGGGCGACGTTACAATGTCGTGCTGCATTCACCTTTGCCTGAACACGTTGCTTCTTTATATACAGAGGCAATAACAGGGTGACTTTCTTTCTGGAGTGACTGTGTCAGTTGAACTTTGGCAGCGCTGTGTCGATGTACTGCGCGATGAGCTGCCTTCTCAGCAATTCAATACTTGGATTCGCCCTCTGCAAATAGAAGCAGAAGGAGCCGAGCTACGCGTTTATGCGCCGAATCGGTTCGTACTGGATTGGGTAAATGAAAAGTACGTTAGCCGGTTGCTTGAGCTGCTTGAGGAGCAATCCGATGATGGGTTGGTACCCGAGCTGACTCTGCTGATTGGAAGTCGCAAGAGCAGCAAACCTACGCGAGCGCCTTCCATGACGGCGCCGCCTGCTCCTGTCGCATCCACTACACCTTCATTACCTGAGTCTACGGGTCGAGATTCGGTTGCCGAGCCTGAAACATCAGTGCAGCAGATCGAGATGCCGATCGCTGATGATGCCGATCCGCAGCCAGCGCCTCTGGTCGCCAACAAGACCGAGCGCAACGTTCAGGTAGAAGGGGCGCTCAAGCATACGAGCTACCTCAATCGTACTTTTACTTTCGAGAATTTTGTCGAGGGTAAGTCCAACCAGCTGGCTCGTGCTGCAGCCTGGCAGGTTGCGGACAACCCCAAGCATGGATACAACCCTCTCTTCCTTTATGGAGGGGTTGGCTTGGGCAAGACGCACCTCATGCATGCAGTGGGAAACCATCTGCTCAAGCGTAATCCCAATGCCAAGATTGTGTATCTGCATTCGGAGCGTTTCGTGGCTGACATGGTGAAAGCCCTGCAGTTGAACGCCATCAATGAATTCAAGCGTTTTTATCGCTCCGTTGATGCCCTGCTGATCGACGATATCCAGTTCTTCGCACGCAAGGAGCGTTCACAGGAAGAATTCTTCCATACGTTCAACGCCCTGCTTGAAGGCGGACAGCAGGTTATTCTGACAAGTGATCGTTACCCCAAGGAAATCGATGGGCTTGAAGAACGCCTCAAGTCCCGTTTCGGCTGGGGGCTGACAGTGGCTGTCGAACCGCCTGAGCTGGAAACGCGAGTGGCCATTCTCATGAAGAAGGCAGACCAGGCGAAGGTAGACCTTCCCCATGACGCTGCCTTCTTTATCGCCCAGCGGATTCGCTCGAACGTTCGAGAGCTTGAGGGTGCACTCAAGCGTGTCATCGCCCATGCTCATTTCATGGGGCGAGAAATTACGATCGAGCTGATTCGCGAGTCGCTCAAGGATCTGCTGGCGCTTCAGGACAAACTGGTCAGCATTGAAAATATCCAGCGAACGGCTGCTGAATATTACAAGATCAAGATCGCCGATCTGTTGTCGAAGCGACGTTCTCGTTCCGTTGCTCGTCCTCGCCAAGTGGCGATGGCCCTGTCGAAGGAATTGACCAATCACAGCCTGCCAGAAATAGGTGATGCCTTTGGCGGGCGCGATCACACGACAGTGCTGCACGCTTGTCGTAAGATTGCCGAACTCAGAGAGTCCGACGCTGATATTCGCGAGGACTACAAAAATCTATTGCGCACACTGACGACCTGATCAGAAGCACTTGGCAAGGGACAAGACCATGCATTTCACTATTCAACGCGAAGCCTTGTTGAAACCATTGCAGCTCGTGGCTGGTGTCGTGGAGCGTCGGCAGACATTACCGGTGCTGTCCAACGTGCTGCTGGTGGTCCAGGGCCAGGAACTGTCCTTGACAGGTACTGACCTTGAGGTTGAGCTGATCGGCCGTGTAACGCTCGAAGACAAAGCTGAGCCTGGCGAGATTACCGTACCGGCTCGCAAACTCATGGATATTTGCAAGAGTTTGCCAAGCGATGCCCTGATCGATATCCGGACCGATGAGCAGAAGCTGCTCGTCAAAGCTGGCCGCAGTCGCTTTACATTATCCACATTGCCGGCCAATGACTTCCCTACCGTTGAGGAAGGTCCCGGATCAATGAGCTTCAGCCTGCCGCAAAGCAAGTTGCGCCGTCTTATCGACCGCACTGGATTTGCCATGGCTCAGCAGGATGTCCGTTACTATCTGAACGGTATGCTGCTTGAGGTCAGCGAAGGCCATTTGCGCGCAGTTGCGACCGATGGGCACCGTCTTGCCATGTGCGTACAGGAAGCGGGAATCCAGTACGAAGGTCGTCATCAGGTAATTGTGCCGCGTAAAGGTATCCTGGAGTTGTCACGGTTGCTGCTCGAGCCTGAGGAGCCGGTCAATGTTACGTTGGGCCAGCACCACATTCGAGCGACGACCGCTGACTTTACCTTTACTTCAAAGCTAGTCGATGGGAAATTCCCTGACTACGAGCGTGTACTGCCACGCAACGGTGACAAGGTTCTGACTGGTGAGCGTCAGCTGTTAAGGGAGGCGTTCAGCCGTACGGCTATCCTTTCTAATGAAAAGTACCGTGGTATTCGCCTCCAGCTGGTAACCGATCAGCTGAAGATCCAGGCTAACAACCCTGAACAGGAAGAAGCTGAAGAAGAGTTGCAGGTGGATTATGCTGGTGCCGATCTGGAAATCGGATTCAACGTAAGCTATTTGCTCGACGTACTGGGCGTCATGACGACGGACCAGGTACGCATCACCCTTTCCGATTCCAATAGCAGTGCGTTGGTTCAGGAAGCCGGCAATGACGAGTCCTCTTACGTCATCATGCCGATGCGTCTGTAATCTCGAGGCGCGATGTCCCTTATCCGCTTGACCGTCACCGCTGTGCGTAACCTGCACACGGTGACGCTGACGCCTTCCCCGCGGATCAATATCCTCTACGGCGACAACGGTAGCGGCAAGACCAGTGTATTGGAGAGTATCCATCTGCTAGGACTTGCTCGCTCGTTTCGTAGCACCCGACTGTCACCCGTTATCCAGAACGAGCAAGCCGCCTGTACGGTCTTTGGCCAGGTCAGCTTGCCTAGTGATGGCGTCAGTAGTCTAGGCGTCCAGCGTGAGCGTAATGGTGATTTCACTATTCGTATCGATGGGCAGAATGCTCGAAGTACAGCCCAACTTGCTGAAACTCTGCCGATTCAGCTGATCAATCCTGACAGTTTTCGATTGCTTGAAGGAAGCCCAAAGATCAGGCGGCAGTTTATAGACTGGGGTGTGTTCCACGTGGAACCGCGTTTTCTACAAGTGTGGCAAAGACTTCAGAAAGCGCTAAGACAGCGGAACTCATGGCTGCGACATGGTAAAATGGATCCTGCCTCGCAACAGGCGTGGGACAGAGAACTGACGCAAGCCAGCAACGAAATCGATGCGTTTCGGCGAGCCTATATTACAGAGCTCAAACCTGAGTTTCAGGCTGCTCTGGAAGAGCTGGTCGATATTGAAAACCTGACGTTCAGTTATTACCGCGGCTGGGACAAAGACCGCGAGCTGCAGGATGTGTTGACGGCGTCCTTGACCCGAGACATGCAGCTTGGACATACGCAGGCCGGTCCGCAGAGAGCCGATCTACGAATTAGGCTAGGTAGCCACAACGCGGCAGATATCCTGTCGCGTGGCCAGCAAAAACTGGTGGTCTGTGCATTGAGAATTGCACAGGGAAGATTAATCAATCGAGTCAAGCGCGGCCAGTGTGTCTATCTGGTAGATGATTTGCCTTCCGAATTGGATGAACAGCACCGCAAGGCATTATGCCGTTTGCTGGAAGGCCTTAACTGCCAGATCTTCATCACGTGTGTCGAGAAAGAATCATTGGAATCCAACTGGCAAGACGACACGCCAGTGGCCCTGTTCCATGTTGAACAGGGATCCATTACGCAGACCCCAAGCGTTGGGAGTAAAGCATGAGCGAGAACCAGACTTACGATTCCTCCAGTATTAAGGTACTGAAGGGACTGGATGCAGTTCGCAAGCGTCCGGGAATGTACATCGGCGATACCGATGACGGTACCGGCTTGCATCACATGGTATTCGAAGTTGTCGATAACTCTATCGACGAAGCCCTGGCGGGGCATTGTGATGAAATTACCATTACGATCCACACGGATGAGTCCATAACCGTCCGCGACAATGGACGTGGAATTCCGGTCGATATCCACAAGGAAGAAGGCGTTTCGGCAGCCGAAGTCATCATGACGGTACTGCACGCAGGCGGTAAGTTCGACGATAACACTTACAAAGTATCCGGCGGCTTGCACGGTGTAGGTGTGTCCGTTGTAAACGCTTTGTCTGAAGAGCTGCGCCTGACGATCCGTCGACTCGGTCAGGTTTGGGAACAGGTCTATGTCCACGGCGTTCCGCAGGAGCCTCTTAAGGCGATTGGTGAAACGGACGGGACCGGCACTCAAATCCATTTCAAGCCGTCAGCCGAGACCTTCAGTAACATCCATTTCAGCTGGGATATTCTGGCCAAGCGATTGCGCGAACTGTCCTTTCTGAACTCGGGCGTGGGCATTCTGCTGCGAGACGAGCGCTCGGGCAAGGAGGAGATGTTCAAGTACGAAGGCGGACTGCGCGCATTCGTTGATTATCTCAACACTAACAAAACGCCTGTCAATCAGGTGTTCCACTTCAACGTAGGTGACCGCGAAGACGGTATCGGCGTGGAAGTGGCGTTGCAGTGGAATGACAGTTTCAACGAAAACATTCTCTGCTTTACCAACAACATTCCTCAGCGTGATGGCGGTACTCACCTTGCCGGTTTCCGTTCAGCGCTGACCCGTAACCTGAACACCTATATCGAGGCGGAAGGACTGGCCAAGAAGTTCAAGGTTGCGACTACAGGTGACGATGCGCGTGAAGGCTTGACGGCAATTATTTCCGTTAAGGTTCCGGATCCCAAGTTCTCTTCCCAGACGAAGGATAAATTGGTTTCTTCTGAAGTGAAGACTGCAGTAGAACAGGAAATGGGTAAGCAATTCGCTGATTTCCTGCTCGAAAATCCCGGTGAAGCCAAAGCGGTTGTCGGCAAGATGATCGATGCGGCACGCGCTCGTGAAGCGGCGCGCAAGGCACGCGAAATGACCCGCCGTAAGGGCGCTCTGGATATCGCAGGTCTGCCCGGTAAGCTGGCAGACTGTCAGGAAAAGGACCCTGCCCTGTCAGAACTGTACATCGTGGAGGGTGACTCCGCAGGCGGTTCGGCGAAGCAAGGCCGTAACCGCCGTACGCAAGCCATTCTTCCACTAAAGGGCAAGATCCTGAACGTGGAGAAGGCGCGCTTTGACAAGATGCTGTCTTCTGCTGAAGTCGGTACGCTGATTACAGCGCTGGGCTGCGGCATTGGCCGTGAAGAATTCAACATCGATAAGCTGCGTTATCACAATATCATCATCATGACCGATGCTGATGTTGACGGCTCGCACATCCGTACGCTGCTCTTGACGTTCTTCTTCCGTCAGATGCCCCTGTTGATCGAGCGTGGTTATATCTATATCGCTCAGCCTCCGCTGTATAAGGTCAAGCGTGGCAAGCAGGAGCAATACATCAAGGACGACGAGGCGATGGAGGAATACCTCACGCAGACCGCCCTTGAAGATGCCAGCCTGCACGTGAATGAGCATGCTCCAGGACTTTCCGGCGTTGAGCTGGAGAAAATGGTGAACAGCTATCGTACGGTGATGAAGTCACTCAAGCGGCTGTCCCGCCTGTATCCGTCGGATATCAGCGAGCACATGCTTTACCTGCCTCGTGTTGAATTGGAGCAACTGGCTGACCAAGCGGCGATGAACGTATGGATCGACATGCTGCGTACGCGTCTGAAGACCAATGAGCGCTCCGGTCTTGCCTACGAAGTCAACTTGCGTGAAGACCGCGAACGTCATCTTTGGCTGCCAGAGGTTGAGACCAAAGCGCACGGGCTCTCAAGTTATGTCACCTTCAACCGGGATTTCTTCGGTAGCAATGACTATCGTCAGATCACGACGCTGGGCGCTCAGATCAACAACCTGCTTGAAGACAGCGCTTATGTGAAGCGTGGCGAGCGCCGCAAGGCAGTCTCTACTTTCCGTGAAGCTCTTGAGTGGCTAATGGGCGAGACAGCGAAACGCTACAGCATCCAGCGCTATAAGGGCTTGGGCGAGATGAATCCGGATCAGTTGTGGGAAACCACAATGGATCCGAATGTACGTCGCATGTTGCGTGTCACGATTGAAGACGCTATTGCTGCTGACCAGATCTTTAATACCCTGATGGGCGATCAGGTAGAGCCGCGTCGCGACTTTATTGAAAGCAATGCCCTGGCAGTATCGAACCTGGACGTCTGACCGCTACGTAACAAACAAAAGGCCAACGGAAACGTTGGCCTTTTTTATTGTGGTTAACTTTAACAGCACCAATACCATGCGTTGATTTTCCACAGCTGTGTTGGAAATCTGCTGGTAACACAGCTTGTGTATATCTCAAAGTTATACACAGTCGAGTTAACACATGTCTTCTCTTCCCTTGTTGAAAACACATCGTTTGCAGCTAAGGCCGTATGTCCCTGCCGATGCGCCTTTTCATTATCTGCTGGCTGACAATCCCGATATTGCTTCCATGACCGGGACGCTGCCCTCGCCTTATACCCTTGAACTGGCAGAGCACTGGATCTCCAATCATGAACGTTGGTTTATGGAAGGACGAAGCCTTAATCTGGCCGTTGTGCTTCAAGAACATGCTGCATTGATTGGAACGATAAGCCTGAGCGGTTTCGGCTCTCCTCATCGGAAAGCTGGCTTGGCTTACTGGATAGGCAAAGCCTACTGGAATCAGGGCTACTGCAGTGAGGCAGCAAGGGTGGTAATTGAATATGGTTTTACTACGCTTGGACTCAATCGGATCTTCGGCGAGTGCTTCAAGCGAAACCGCGCATCTATCAGAGTGCTGGAAAAGCTAGGCATGAGCTATGAAGGGTGCCGGCGCGAAGATATGCACAAGGCAGAGCAATTCGAGGATGTGATGATGTATGGCTTGCTTCGAAAGGAATGGAAACAGACCTCTGTATAGTTTTCATCTGTGCATAAAAAACCCGGTTATCCCGGGTTTTGTTTTTTGACCTGATCAACTATTAGTGGCGGGCCTGACTGGAGGCTCAGTTAACGCTGAGTTATGCACAGGTGATATAGAGGCCAGCGCTTGATCGATAAAGGACTGACTACGCGTATTAAGGTCTACAATCGCACGGGGATCAGAACCATTGGGCGATAGGGCCGGACCAATAATCACTTTGATGGTGCCGGGACGCTTGACCCAGCTCTTGTTTGGCCAGTATTCACCGGCGTTGTGAGCGATAGGCAGTACCGGCACGTTCAACGCACAAGCCAGCGCAGCGCCACCGCGAGAAAACTTGCCAGTCTCTCCCGGCGATACACGAGTACCTTGGGGAAAAATCAGTACCCAGCAGCCTTGCTTGATGTAACGTCCGCCTTGTTCGGTAATCTGCTGAAGGGCAACCTTGCCATTGTTTCTATCGATAGCGATTGGCTTGAGCAAAGCAAAAGCCCAGCCGAAGAACGGTACCTTGAGCAACTCGCGCTTGATTACCTGCGAGGTGGGTTCAAACAGGGCAGACAGGAAAAAGGTTTCCCAGGTGCTCTGGTGGTTGGCAATGATGATGCAGGGTGTCTTGGGAATATTCTCAAGCCCTGAAATCTCATAACGGATACCGCAAATCACCTTGGCCAGCCAAACGGCAAAACCCGTCCAGGCCTTGACGATAAAGCGATAGCGCGCTCGATAGGAAAGCAGCGGAGCGACCAGCAGGGATACACACGACCAGATGATGCCGCTGGTGCCAAGGAGAATATAGAAGATCACAGTACGCAGGACGCGCATGGATTAGTCCTGTAGGAGATGTTGTACAACAGCCGCCAGATCGGGAAAGACCTGTGTTCCTTCCGGGAGCGGCTTCTGCAAGGTTCGCTCACCCTTCCCTGTTTTCACAAGGTAAGGCGTACAGCCCACGGCAATACCAGCGGTCAGATCACGCAGGCTGTCGCCGACCACAGGAACCCCGGTCAGGTCGGTCATGCCGTAATGCTGTGCCACCTGGCGGAACATACCCGGGCTTGGCTTGCGACAGCCACAGCCGTCATCCGGGCCGTGGGCGCAGTGAACGATCAGATCGACATGGCCGCCCTGCCCGCTCACCAGCTGCCTGAGTTTTTCGTGCATGGCCTCCAGTGTCTCGCCATCGAACAGCCCGCGCGCAATACCAGACTGGTTGGTGGCAATCGCCACCTTCCAGCCGGCTTGGCTCAATCGGGCCATGGCTTCGATACTGCCCGGGATCGGAATCCATTCCTCGACCGATTTAACAAACGCGTCGGAATCCTGATTGATGACGCCATCCCGGTCCAGCACGATCAGCTTCATATCGATCAACCCAGCAACGAGATATCGGCAATGCCCAGGAACAGCGCCCTTAGACGTGCCAGGAGCGCGTAGCGGTTTGCGCGGATATGCTCGTCTTCAGCGTTTACTAGTACCTGATCAAAGAAGCTATCGACCGGTTCACGTAGACTTGCCAGGCGGTTGAGTGCTTCGCGGTAGTTACGTGCCAGTGACAGCGGCTCGACGTTCTGCTCGGCATCAGTGATTGCTTCGAGCAATACCCGCTCGGCGTCGTGTTCGAAGAGCTTGGCATCGACCTGGGCCAGTACCATGCCTTCGGCCTTGCCCAGAAGGTTGGATACACGCTTGTTGGCTGCTGCCAGCGAAGCGGCTTCCGGCAAGCCACGGAAAGCCTGAACGGCCTGCACTCGCTGATCAAAGTCCAGTGCCGAGTTGGGTTTCAGGGCGCGTACAGACAGATAGACTTCAGCGGCAACGCCTTCATCCTCATAGCGCGCGCGCAGGCGGTCAAAGATGAAATCCTGTACCTGCTGAGCCAGATCGCCCGCTTTGACCTTATCACCGTACAGTTCGATGGCCTTGTCGATCGCAGCCGGAATACTGAGGTCCAGCTGTTTTTCGATCAGGATGCGTAGCACACCCAGGGCCTGACGGCGCAGGGCGAACGGGTCCTTGCTACCGGTGGGCAGCATGCCGATGCCGAAGATACCAACCAGGGTATCGAACTTGTCTGCCAATGCAACAGCGGCGCCTGTAGCGGTACGAGGCAATTCAGCTCCTGCACCGCGGGGCATGTATTGTTCGTTCAACGCGTGCGCAACGTCTTCGGCTTCACCGCCATGCAGTGCATAGTAATAGCCGGCGACGCCCTGCATTTCAGGGAATTCACCTACCATTTCGGTAGCCAGATCGCACTTGGCCAGGATGCCTGCACGTGCTGCTTTCTCTACGTCGCTGCCCAGTTGTTCGGCGATATATGCTGCCAGCTGGGAAACACGCTCGGACTTCTCATAGACAGTGCCAAGTTGAGCCTGGAAGACCACATTCTTCAATCGCTCGTTGAAGTGCTCCAGTGGCTGCTTCTTATCCTGTTTAAAAAAGAATTCGGCATCGGTCAGACGCGGGCGAACAACCTTCTCATTTCCAGAAACGATCTGGGCTGGGTCCTTGCTTTCGACGTTTGCCACCGTGATGAAGCGCGGCAGAAGCTTGCCGTTGGCGTCCAGCAGGCAGAAGTACTTCTGGTTGTCCTGCATGGTGGCGATGAGGGCTTCCTGGGGAACCTCGAGGAAACGTTCCTCAAACGAGCACACCAGTGGTACCGGCCATTCGACGAGTGCAGTCACTTCATCAAGCAGACCTGCCGGCACGACGGCATTGCCCTGCTGCTCGGCAGCCAGCTCATTGACGCGGCGCTCGATCAACGCGCGACGTTCGGCAAAATCGGCCAGCACATAAGCTGCGCGAAGGTCTTCAGCATAGTTGGCGGGAGCCGTGATGTTTACGCTGCCTGGACTATGGAAGCGGTGACCGCGAGATTCGCGGCCGGCTTTCTGGGCCAGGATTTCGCAATCCAGTACGTCATTGCCAAAGAGCATGACGAGCCACTGGGTCGGACGAACAAATTCTTCACGACGGGCGGCCCAGCGCATGCGCTTGGGAATAGGCAGTTCACCCAGGGAAGCTTCAACAATCCCTGGCAACAGGGTGCCGGCTGGTTGACCCTGAATTGTCTGGGAGAAACGAAGCTTCGGACCGCTACGGTCGATTTCGCTGATATCCACGCCGCACTTGCGGGCGAAACCCAGCGCCGCCTGTGTAGGGTTGCCGTCGGCATCAAAGGCTGCTTTGACCGGCGGGCCGTCCAGATTGACGCTGCGATCAGGTTGCTGCTCATCCAGTTGGTTGATCAGCACGGCTAAACGGCGCGGTGCAGCGTAGTAACGGGTACCGCCATAGTTCAGCCCGGCAGCCTTGAGGCCTTTTTCGATACCGGCGAGAAACGCCTCACCCAAGCTTTTCAAGGCTTTGGGTGGCAGCTCTTCAGTACCGAGCTCGACGAGGAAATCCTGGGCGCTCATTGTTCGGCCTCCTTGAGTTTGGCGAGTACTTCGTCACGCAGTTCGGACGTGGCCATGGGGAAGCCAAGGCGTGCGCGGGCCTTCAGGTAGCTGTGCGCCACAGCACGGGCCAGGGTACGAACGCGCAGAATATAGCGCTGGCGCTCGGTTACAGAAATGGCGCGGCGAGCATCCAGCAGGTTGAAGGTATGCGAGGCCTTCAGCACCATTTCATAGGTCGGCAACGGCAATTCGAGCTCAAGCAGGCGGTTGGCTTCCGACTCGTAAAAGTCGAACAGCTCGAACAGCTTGGGCACATTGGCATGCTCGAAGTTGTAGGTGGACTGCTCCACTTCGTTCTGATGGAACACGTCGCCATAGGTCACGGTACCGAATGGACCATCGGTCCAGATCAGGTCATAGACCGAGTCGACGCCCTGCAGGTACATGGCCAGACGTTCCAGGCCATAGGTAATCTCACCGGTCACTGGATAGCACTCGATGCCACCGGCCTGCTGGAAGTACGTGAATTGGGTAACTTCCATGCCGTTCAGCCAGACTTCCCAACCCAGACCCCAGGCACCCAGGGTGGGCGATTCCCAGTTGTCTTCCACGAAGCGGATGTCATGGACGAGCGGGTCAAGGCCGATGGCCTTCAGGGAGCCGAGGTAAAGCTCCTGGAAGTTTTCCGGGTTGGGCTTCAGGACTACCTGGAATTGGTAGTAGTGCTGCAGGCGGTTGGGGTTTTCGCCGTAGCGACCGTCGGTTGGACGGCGGCTGGGTTGTACGTAGGCGGCGTTCCAGGTTTCCGGGCCGATGGCGCGAAGGAACGTGGCGGTATGGAACGTACCGGCGCCGACTTCCATGTCATAGGGCTGCAAAACAACGCAGCCCTGCTCCGCCCAGTAGTTTTGCAGGGCGAGGATCAGATCCTGGAAGGTGCGCACGGCGGGTGGAGTCGAAGTCACGGCGTTCACCTGTGCTGGAGACGGTAAAAGTCAGGCAGTATAACCGATTAGACTCGGATGATATTTAGGTGAACGGCCTGTTCTGACCATTAGGGAGCCCTCATGCCGCGTTGCTACTGGTGTACTGACGATCCGCTGTATATCGCCTACCACGATGAGGAGTGGGGAATACCGCTGAAAGATCCGCAGCGGCTGTTCGAGTTGCTGGTGCTGGAAGGCTTCCAGGCGGGATTATCGTGGATCACCATTCTGAAAAAGCGCGCCCGTTATCGGGAAGTGCTGTTCGGTTTCGATCCTGGGCGACTGGCGGCCATGACCGATGAGGAGATTGAGATACGCATGCAGGATGCAGGCATCATTCGCAACCGGATGAAGCTCAAGGCTGCCCGGCAAAACGCCCAGGCGTGGCTGCGCCTGGAGGATCCGGTGACGTTTCTCTGGTCGTTCGTCGGTGGTGAGCCAAAGATCAACCATTTCCGCGATCGCAGCGAGGTCCCTGCCATCACGCCTGAGGCTGAGGCGATGAGCAAGGCGCTCAGGAAGGCAGGCTTCACGTTTGTCGGCCCGACCATCTGTTATGCCTATATGCAGGCCGCCGGGCTGGTGATGGATCACACGACGGACTGCGACCGTTACGCCGTGTTATGTGGTGATCAGATGCCGAAAGGCTGATCAGCCCCGGCGTGCGGCAGTACAATAGTGGATTTTATGCTTGTGGGAGTTGCTCTTGGAAAAGCTCAAAGGCGCGCTGATTGTCGGCTTCTTGCGTCTGTTGGCCCTATTGCCCTGGTCCATGGTACAGCGGCTGGGTTCCTTCATTGGCTGGTGCATGTGGAAACTGCCGACACGTGCTGGCAAGGTGACCCGGATCAATCTGGCCCATTGTTATCCAGAGCTTGAGGGCGAAGCGCTGGAGCAATTCTCCAAGGAGTGCCTGGCTGGTATCGGCAAGACCCTGACCGAAAGCGCCTGTGCCTGGATCTGGCCAGCAGAGCGCTCGCTCAAGCTGATTCGTGAAGTGGAAGGCATGGACGTGCTGCAGGAGGCATTGGCTTCAGGCGATGGCCTGGTGGGCATTACCAGCCATCTGGGTAACTGGGAGTTGCTCAATCACTTTTATTGCTCCCATGCCAAGCCGATCATTTTCTACCGTCCGCCCAAGCTGAAAGCAGTGGATGAGCTCCTGAAGAAACAGCGGGTTCAACTGGGCAACCGTGTGGCACCTTCTACCCCGGAAGGCATCATCAGTGTGATCAAGGAGGTGCGTCGGGGCGGCGCTGTGGGTATTCCGGCCGATCCCGAGCCTAGCCGAAGTGCGGGGCTGTTCGTGCCCTTCCTCGGCACTACGGCGCTAACCAGCAAATTTGTGCCGTCGCTGTTGGCCAAGGGTAAGGCGCGGGGTGTGTTTTTCCATGCGGTGCGCCTGCCGGATGGCAGTGGCTACAAGGTGATTCTCGAGGCTGCTCCACCGGAAATGTATGACAAGGACCCGGAAGTGTCCGTGGCCGCCATGAGCAAGGCGCTGGAGCGTTACGTCAGTACCTATCCTACGCAATACATGTGGAGCATGAAGCGCTTCAAGAACCGCCCGGATGGCGAGCCTCGCTGGTACTGAGCGTATTCCATGCACTTGTGTGGTCAATCATTGATATTCAGCCAAGTGTGATGCCTGGTATGTTCGGGTTCAGACCAGGCCTTGATACAGGCAAACCGTCTTACTGATCGAGAGCAGCAGGTGAAATTCTCAATTCCCAAAATTGCTACAGCACCCTTCTGTCCCTCCGAGGTCAGTGGGTCGGTGCCTGTCACGCCCGGTGCCCCCTTCTGGCGCAAGGCTTTCCAGTTTGCAGGTCCGGGCCTTCTGGTCTCGATCGGTTACATGGATCCTGGCAACTGGGCGACCGCCATCGAGGCAGGCTCCCGCTTTGGCTACAGCCTCTTGTTTGTGGTGTTGCTGGCCAGCCTGGCCGGCATGGTGGTTCAGTGCCTATGCGCGCGTCTGGGGCTTGCCACTGGCCGCGATCTGGCGCAGCTCTCTCGCGAGCGATACAGCCCGCGGACAGCCAAGACGCACTGGGCATTGGCACAGATATCCATCATCGCCACCGATCTGGCGGAGGTGCTGGGATGCGCGTTGGCATTTCACCTGCTGCTTGGGTGCTCGCTAACCACGGGGATCATCCTGACGGCCTTCGATACCTTGTTGATCCTGAGCTTGCAGCGTCGGGGGTTCCGTCAGTTGGAAGCCATCATGCTGGGGCTGGCCGCCACGATCGGTATCTGCTTCTTTATCGAGCTGATGCTGGTCAATCCATTCTGGCCCGACGTGGCGAAAGGCTTCGTACCGTCCTGGGAGGCGATCGCTCATCAGGAGCCCTTGTATCTGGCGATCGGCATCCTGGGCGCGACCGTCATGCCGCACAACCTCTATTTGCACTCTTCGGTGGTACAGACACGTCTGGTGGCGAAGGATCAGGCCAGCCGGCTAGAGGCCATTCGGCTGGCGCGTTTCGATACCATTGGCTCGCTGGCGCTGGCCTTGCTGATCAATGCGGCGATCCTGATTCTGGCCGCTTCGGCATTTCACCGTACCGGCCATACGGATGTGGTCGAGATCCAGGATGCATACCACCTGCTCGATCCGCTGGTTGGCGGTGCGCTCGCCAGCATTCTGTTTGGTGTGGCGCTGCTGGCTTCGGGACAAAGCTCGACCTTTACCGGGACGGTAGCCGGACAGGTCATTCTGGAAGGGTATCTGCAACTCAAGATTCCCTGCTGGCAGCAGCGATTGGCCACACGCGCCATGGCCCTGGTCCCGGCGCTGATTGGCGTGTGGTGGTTGGGCGAGGGTTCCGTGGGCAAGCTATTGGTGCTGAGTCAGGTTGTCCTGAGTCTGCAGCTTCCCTTTGCGCTCTACCCGCTCATTCGCATGACGAGCGATACGAAACTCATGGGCCCTTTTGCTAATCGCACCTATACCAAGCTGCTGGCCTGGTTTCTGTTCGGTATCATCAGTCTCGCCAACCTGTGGCTTCTGGTGCAGTGGTTATTCTGATGACAGACGGAAAAGCAGTAAGTAGGAGAGCCTGATGGGTATCAATCAGAGACGCCACCCCCGTGTAGCCATGAAGTGCCGGTTGCGCATTACGCACCCGGACTTTGGCGAGCTGATCTGCCAGACGCGTGACCTTTCCGACGGTGGCGTCTATGTGCAGCACGAGACGCTGACGGAGTGGCCTGTGGGGACGCGGGTACAGGGACAGGTGCTGGACCTGCCCATCGAGGCACCTGTTGTCGACATGGAGTTGATGCGTGTGGATGCGCTCGGTGCAGGCTTTCGCTTTCTACGAGGGTAAACCCTGCGTTGGCTTAGCCCTTCTTCTTGTCCAGACGCTTCAGGAAAACCGTCATTTCCTTTTCCGACTGCTTATCGCCCTTGGTCTGCGCAGCAGTCAGGCCTGACTCCCAGGCCGCGCGGGCACCTTTACTGTCTCCCTGCTGTTCCAGGGCCTTGCCGAGCAGCTTCCAGGCGGCCGAATAAGTGGCATCCTGCTCTACGCAGCGTTGAAGATGTATAGCGGCCTGCGCGGCATTTCCGGCATCCAGATAGCCCTTGCCCAGCCCGAAACGCAACATGGGGTTATCCATGCCTTTGGCTAGCATGTTTTCCAATGATTCGAGCATGGGCATTTCCTCTTATTTGGCGATCTTGATCAGCTTGGCGTAGTAGAACCCGTCATGGCCATTTTCCTGGGGAAGTAACTGCCGGCCGTGGGGCTGTTTGATTCCCCAGGGGGCTGGAATATCCAGCTCTCGAGCACCCGATGTTCGGGCTAGAAACGCGCTGATGTTGTCGGTATTTTCGACCGGCATTACCGAGCACGTGGCGTACAGCAGAATGCCTCCCACCTCCAGCGTAGGCCAGAGTGCATCCAGGAGTTCGGCCTGCAGTTGGGCCAGGGCTGGGATGTCTTCGGGCTTGCGGGTGAGCTTGATGTCGGGATGACGACGGATAACTCCGGTGGCTGAACAGGGTGCATCCAACAGGATGCGCTGGAACGGTTTGCCGTCCCACCAGCTGTCCACCGCACGGCCATCGGCAGCGATCAGGTTGGCAGAGAGATTGAGGCGGCTAAGGTTTTCACGCACACGCACTAGGCGCGACGCTTCTGCGTCGATCGCTACAACCTCAGCCAGCCGCTCTTCTCGCTCAAGGATATGGCACGTCTTGCCGCCCGGTGCGCAGCAGGCATCCAGGACACGTTGACCCGGGGCCAGCTCCAGCAGCAGGGCTGACAGCTGCGCAGCTTCATCCTGAACGCTGACGCGTCCCTCGGCAAAGCCCGGCAGGGTTTTAACGTCCTGAGCGACCACCAGGCGAATACCGTCCTCGCTGTAGGCGCAGGCTTCGGCCTCGATACCTGCGGCGACCAGTTCAGCCAGGTAGGCATCGCGCGTTCCCAGGCGATGGTTTACCCGCAGCATAAGCGGCGGATGCAAGTTGTTGGCGTGGCAGATCGCTTCCCACTGCTCCGGCCAGCGGGCCTTGAGTTCTTTCTGTAGCCAGCGCGGATGCGACAGCCGGGCCGCCGGGTCACGCTCAAGACCTGCCAGCAGCTCTTCGCCTTCGCGCTGGGCACGGCGCAGCACTGCATTGAGCAGGCTTTTTGCCCAAGGCTTTTTAAGCTTGTCCGCGCAGCCTACTGTTTCACCTAAAGCTGCATGGGCAGGCACGCGGGTGTAAAAAAGCTGATACAGACCAACCAGCAGCAGCGCTTCCACGTCGCGATCAGCTGCCTTGAACGGTTTTTGTAACAGCTTCTCGGCTAGCAGAGCCAACCGGGGTTGCCAACGCGCCGTGCCAAAAGCCAACTCCTGCACCAGCGCCCGATCTCGTGGATCAACCTTATCCTGTTGGGCTGGCAGGCTACTACCCAGCGAGGCGCGGCCTGCCAGTACGGCAGCCAGTGCCCGAGCCGCAGCAAGACGGGGATTAAGACTCATAAGCCAAGTACCTGACCTGCGGCAAAGCGTTCACGGCGGGCATTGAACAAGTCAGCAAACGCAAGCGGTTTACCGCCAGGAAACTGTATACGCGTTAACAGCAACGCGCCTTCACCACAGGCAACCCGTAAGCCTTCACGGCTGGCCTCCAGAATCTCACCTGGCTGTCCGTTACCGTCTACCACTGTTGCTGCGTAGATTTTCACGCCCTCTCCCGCCAAGGTGCTGTGGCACAACGGCCATGGATTGAAGGCACGAATCAGCCGTTCCAGATCGACAGCAGGACGACTCCAGTCCAGCTTGGCTTCTTCCTTATTAAGCTTATGAGCGTAGGTTGCCAAGGCATCATCTTGCAGCTTGTCTGGCAACGTACCGGCTGCCAGCGCAGGAATGGCTTCGACAACCGCTTCTGCGCCGAGTAAGGCGAGACGATCATGTAAGCTGCCACCAGTGTCCTCGGCGGTAATCGGTGTGCTTACCTTGCTCAGCATGGGACCGGTATCCAGGCCCGCTTCCATCCGCATGACCGTGACGCCCGTTTCGGTATCGCCCGCTTCGATGGCACGTTGAATTGGCGCAGCCCCTCGCCAGCGAGGCAACAGCGAGGCATGGCTGTTAATGCAGCCCAGGCGCGGAATATCCAGGACAGCTTGAGGCAGAATCAACCCATAGGCTACGACGATCAGAAGATCAGGCTTAAGGGCTGCAAGCTCTGCCTGTGCATCAGCGTTGCGTAGCGTCTGAGGTTGATACACCGGAATATTGTGAGATTCCGCCAGCTGCTTGACGGGACTCATCGCCAGTTTCTGCCCTCGTCCGGCTGGACGATCAGGTTGTGTATACACGGCGGCTATCGAGTAGCCTACCCTTAACAAGGCATGCAGATGGCGGGCGGCAAATTCTGGTGTACCAGCAAAGACAATACGTAACGGTTGAGTCATGGGGCTCTCATGGATCAGTACAAGGCAGCAACTGCTCGCTACTATAAAGACGAGTCTTGCATAGGATAGAGGTCTTGGCACCAGAATGAAAAAGGCCTGCTGCTGCAGGCCTTTTCAGAGCAATCAGGCGTTCTGCTGGATACGGTGCTGCTTTTCCAGCTTTTTCTTGATGCGGTCACGCTTGAGCGAGGACAGATAATCCACAAACAGCTTACCGTTGAGGTGGTCGACCTCATGCTGGATGCACACAGCCAGCAGACCTTCACAGATCATCTCGAACGGCTCGCCGTTACGATCAAGGGCATTCACCTTGACGCGCTCGGGCCGCTCTACTTTCTCGTAGAAGCCCGGCACGGACAGGCAGCCTTCCTGGTACTCGCCCAGATCCTGGGTCAGGGGTTCCAGTTTGGGGTTGATGAACACGAGCGGCTGACTTTTGTCTTCACTGATATCGATGACGATCAGCTGCTTGTGAACATTGACTTGAGTGGCGGCCAATCCTATGCCAGGTGCTTCGTACATGGTTTCGAACATGTCATCGATCACCTGACGAAGGGCATCGTCCACCTCCGCAACCGGCTTGGCGATAGTACGCAAGCGGGGATCAGGGAATTCTAGGATATTTAAAAGGGCCATGATGTGTGTGAAGCACGTGTGGAATAAATTCGAAAGGCACTGCTAAGATGCAGCAGCGTTGATTTAACAGCCCCGCCAGGGAGTGATTGGGGCATTCCCTCAGGGTTTTTTTGCATATTGCACATAGTAAAGGGATTCACCGGATGAGGAAATCGTTGTTCGCCCTGTTGCTGGTGGCGGCTAGCAGTTGGGTGCAGGCCGACGTACAGCTGCGCCAGGGGCATCCAGACAGTTACACGGTGGTGCGCGGCGATACCCTTTGGGATATTTCCGGCAAGTTTTTGAGCAAGCCCTGGCAGTGGCCAGAAATATGGCATGCCAACCCACAGGTCGAAAACCCGCATTTGATCTATCCCGGCGATAGACTGAGTCTTGTCTACGTGGACGGGCAGCCTCGGCTGATGCTCAACCGTGGCGAGTCCCGCGGCACGATCAAACTGTCGCCTACCATCCGGTCGACACCGATTGCCGAAGCGATACCGACGATTCCGCTGGAGGCCATCAACAGCTTCCTGCTGTCGAACCGTGTGATCGATGATGCCAATCAATTCAGGAACGCCCCCTATATCGTGGCCGGCAATGCCGAGCGTGTTGTCAGTGGCGCCGGTGATCGAGTCTACGCACGTGGCCACTTCACCGAGGACCAGCCTGCCTACAGTATTTATCGGCAGGGAAAAGCGTATAAAGATCCCCAGACTGAAGAATTTCTGGGCATCAACGCCGATTATATCGGTAGCGGCGACAAGGTGACCTCTGAAGGCGACATGACCACGCTGGTGCTCAGCCGCTCCAATGAAGAGGTTCGCCTGGGCGATCGCCTGTTCCCCACCGAGCAGCGTGTCGTCAACTCGACCTTTATGCCCAGTGCACCCGACAGGGACATCAACGGAATCATTCTTGATGTTCCGCGTGGTGTTACCCAGATCGGCCAGTTCGATGTGGTCATCATCAACAAGGGTATGCGTGACGGGCTGGTCGAAGGCAACGTACTGGCTGTCTACAAGACCGGCGAAACCGTACGCGACCGGGTAACGGGTGATAACGTCAAGGTGCCCGACGAGCGCTCTGGTCTACTGATGATCTTTCGCACCTATGACAAGCTCAGCTATGGCCTGGTCCTGAATGCGACTCGTCAGCTCTCGGTTCTGGACAAGGTCCGTAATCCCTAAATAGTCACACTGGCGCAGCCTTTCAAGGGGTGCGCCACGATCAAGGATGATCGTATGTCGTTTTCTTCCCCGGCGGAGCTTGAAGCCCGCCTGCGTCTGCATAACCTCCCTGAAATTGGTCCGCGCCGCTTTCACCATCTGATTCATGCCTTTGGCAGTGCTTCGGCAGCGCTCAGTGCGCCGGCTTCCGCCTGGCAGGCATTGGGTATTCCGGGCGTCTGCGCAGACGCCCGCCGTACCGTTGAAACCCGTGAACGTGCAGCCCATGCTCTCGCCTGGCTGGAAAGTGAACATCACCACTTGGTGTGTTGGGATGATCCTCGCTATTCCGCATTACTGGCCGAAACCAAAGGGGCGCCACCTCTGCTCTATGTAGCGGGAGCCGTGGAACTGCTGGAGCGGCCCCAGCTCGCCCTGGTCGGCAGCCGCCAGGCGAGTGCCTATGGGCTTGATAACGCTCGCCGGTTTTCCAAGAGCCTTGCGGCGGCAGGTTTCTGCGTAACCAGCGGCCTTGCGCTCGGCGTCGATGGTGCAGCTCACGAAGGTGCGCTGGAAGCCAGCGGTGCTACGATTGCCGTATTGGGCACAGGGCTTGAGCGACTCTATCCTCGTCGCCATATCAGCCTGGCTCGTCGTATCGTCGAGCACGGTGGCGCGCTGGTGTCAGAGTTACCCTTGGATGCAGCACCCAACGCCGCCAACTTTCCGCGGCGTAACCGTATCATCAGCGGGTTATCACTCGGTGTACTGGTGGTCGAGGCGAGTCCTTCGAGTGGCTCCCTGATCACAGCGCGGCTGGCAGCAGAGCAAGGACGCGAAGTGTTTGCCATTCCCGGCTCGATTCATCATCCCGGCGCACGTGGCTGCCATCAGCTGGTCCGTGAGGGGGCGCAACTGGTCGAGAGTATCGAACATATTCTGGAATCGCTCAGAGGCTGGCAAGTACCGTTTGGACAGTCATCCCTGCCCTTGATGAATGAGCCCGAACCAGTAGATGTTCCACGTGAAACGCATCCTTTGCTGGACGTGCTGAGGGCTTCCCCCCAAAACAGCGAGACGCTTGCCCAGCTCAGCGGTTACGAGGTTTCTCATTTGCTGGCCGAGCTGACGGAGCTTGAGCTGGATGGCCGTGTGGCCCGTGAAAATGGACTTTGGGTCTATCGAGCGTGACGGGTCAGTCTCGGTTAAACTCGTGATCTTTTTATGGACAGGAGTGAACCGATGCTCAGCTGCTGGCGCGTTCAATATGCTGCTCACGTCATACGTCACGGCGGTGTAATCGCCTACCCGACCGAGGCAGTCTGGGGCCTGGGATGTGATCCCTGGGATGCGGCTGCGGTCTATCGGTTGCTGCGTATCAAGCAGCGCCCGCTGGAAAAGGGTTTGATTGTAGTGGCCGACAACATCAGGCAGTTCGATTTCCTGCTGCATGATCTGCCCAAGGAATGGAAGGACAAACTGTCGAGCACATGGCCGGGGCCCAATACCTGGCTGGTGCCGCACCAGAACCGCTTGCCGGGCTGGGTGACGGGTGTGCATCAAACGGTAGCGTTGCGTGTGACTGACCACCCTCTGGTGCGTGAACTGTGTGCCTTGAGCGGCCCGATCATTTCTACCTCCGCCAACCCGGCGGGACGTCCGGCCGCCCGTTCACGGCTTAAGGTTGAGCAGTATTTTTCCGGAGAGCTGGACGCCGTGCTGGGCGGTGCGCTGGGTGGTCGCAGAAGCCCCAGCGTTATTCGCGATCTGGAAACAGGTCAGGTCTTTCGTCCCTGATAGTAGAGCTGACCTCTATGGCTAAATGGTCAGCTCTGGGGTTCGTCAACAAGCATATGACGGACCCGGTTGGCCAGCTCATCGATCAGGAAAGGCTTGCCAATTATGTCGGTACCTTCAGTCAGACTACCCTTGGGCTGGACGGCTTCGCCCGCATAGCCGGTCATGAAGAGAATCTTCAATGTCGGACGTGACGCTCGTGCCCGCTCGGCCAGTTGCGTACCGCTCATGCCGGGTAGCCCTACATCGGTAATCAGTAGATCTACCGGCGCGTCGGATTCCAGGATAGCCAGGGCCTCATGTGCATGGTGAGTATCCTGGGCCGCGTACCCCAACTCATTGAGTACTTCGACCACGAGCAGGCGAACGGCCGAGTCATCACCCACGACCAGAATGGACTCGCCGTTTCCTGGCGCTACGACTGCTTCGACTTCCTCTTGATCCAGAGACTCGGCTTGAAGTGCACGGGGGAAGTACAGGGTAATCGTTGTGCCTTGCCCTACTTCGCTTTGCAAGGTGACATGGCCGCCGGACTGTTTGACGAAACCATAGATCATCGACAGACCCAGGCCTGTGCCCTGCCCGATGGGCTTGGTAGTAAAGAACGGGTCGAAGGCCTTGGCTACGACCTCCGGACTCATACCGGTACCGCTGTCCCGTACTGTTAGCGTGACGTAGTGACCTGGATTCAGATCTTCCAGCGGATGGGTTGCCTCATTGAAAAAATGACCTGTCTTGAGTACCAAAGTGCCCCCGTCAGGCATTGCGTCGCGCGCGTTGATGACCAGGTTCAACAGGGCGTTTTCCAGCTGGTTGGTATCCGACAGGGCATGCCAGAGATGGGGATGCAGCTGGGTGATGATTTCGATGTGCTCGCCGAGGGTTCGCCGGACCAGATCTTCCAGCGAAGTGACGAGGGCATTCAGATCGATGGGCTGAGGATCGAGTGTCTGGCGACGAGCAAAGGCCAGCAGGCGCTGCGTCAATGTGGCAGCACGATGAGCCGAGACACTGGCGGCCTCCATGTAGCGCTCCAGCCCTTGAAGCTGCTGGCTGCCAATTCGGCGTTTCATGATTTCAAGCGAACCAATAATGCCAGTCAGCAGGTTATTAAAGTCATGGGCAATACCGCCGGTGAGTTGCCCGACCGCTTCCATCTTCTGCGACTGGCGTAGGGCTTCCTCGGTCTGCTTGAGCATGACCGCCGCCTCCACTTCAGCTGTGACATCCCGCGCAAAGACATAAACCTGTCCATCCTTATCGGCCGTGGCCTTCCAATCGATCCAATGCCATTCGCCTGAGCGGGCTCGGTAGCGGCTGCGAAGGCCATTGATCGTCTCGCCGATCGGGAGCTGTCGAAAATGCTGTGTGGGCGATGGATCGTCGGGATACTCGAGACGGGAAGGCTCAAATGCCAGCAGCTCCGATTGGGACCAGCCCAGCTGGCGCGTCCAGGCCGGGTTCAGGCTTTGCCAGCGCCCACGAGCGAACACACCCAAGAGATCGTCAGACAGTGCCCAGGTGCGGTCGCGTTCGGCGGTTCGTTCGGCAACCCGTTGCTCCAGAGTTTCGTTCAGCTGGCGCAAACGCTGCTCGACCTGGCGAATCTCGGTGATGTCTGTGTGTACGCCTACCCATTCGACAATGACGCCCTCTTCAATGACCGGGATCGCCCGGACCGAAAAGATCCGCCACTTGCCGTTCTGGCAACGCACGCGTTGTTCGTCGTGAAAGGTCTTGCGTCCACGTAGAGCAGCACGCCACCGCTTGAGCGAGCGAGGCGCATCTTCGGGATGCAGCGCGCGGGTCCAGCCCGTGCCCTGATATTCCTCATACGTCTGGCCCGTCAGAGCACTCCAGGCGGGCTGTTCTCCAATCATGCGGCCCTTGGCGTTGTTGGTCCACAGCACCCCCTGAACCGCATCGACCGCGGCGCGGAATCGCTGGTTGGACAGGTGCAGCGACGCTTCGGCCTGCTTGCGCTGGGTAATGTCCACAACCACGGCACTGACATACTGAGGTATGCCCTCTGCGTCGTGGGCCAGCGAGACGTGCAGGCTGGTCCAGACATGGGAGCCATCCGGCCGCATATAGCGCTTGTCGACCAGATAGGACTCCCCCGTCTTGAACATCTGCTGGGTCAGCACCTTGCTGGTCTGGCGATCTGAGGGATGCGTCAGTGCATCGACATTGCTGCCGATCAACGCTTCTTCGGAGCGCCCGAGAATATCGCAATAGCGTGCATTAACGAGCACAATCGTGCCGTCGAGATCCGTCTGGCAGATACCGACCGCAGCCTGGTTGATCAACGTGAACAGGCGGTTGGTACGGTCCTGCAGGGTGGCTTCGGCCTGAAGCCGATCTTCGATATCGATGGAAACAGTCACCGAGGCGATGACCTCGCCTTCGGAATTACGCACGGGCGCGCTGGAAACTTCAAATGTGCGAACGGTCCCGTCCGCGCGCCGATAGATCATGGGTTCCGGTGGGATGGGATTTCCAGAGGAAAGCGCCCGTACCGTCGGGTAGTCCTCAATGGCGTAGGGTCGGCCATCAGAATGAACCGCTCCCAGATGCTTGTAGCGATGCAGACTCTCCCCGCCCGGTGTAATGCCAAGTTGGTTCTGAATCTGTTTGTTCAGCATCAATGAGCGCCCGGTGCCCGCTTCGGAGATGGAAATACCCAGAGGGGCCTGCTCCAGGACGCTGGTCAGCAAGCCACTTTCGAGTTGTAGCCGGGCTTGGCTTTGGTGAAGTTGATCCTGTGTCCTGGCCTTTTCGATGGCGACCGACGCGAACTGCGCCAACTGCACCACAATGGCTTCGTCCGCCTCATCGAACTCACCCGTGAACTTATCCGAAAGCTGGATCAGGCCCAGATTGGTGCCCTGATGGCTGATCAACGGGACCGCCAGCCAACCACGCATGGGTGGATGTTCATTGACATAGGTGCCAAAGTTCTTCCAGCGCGTATGCGCTTCCAACTCGGCCTGGGTCATGCGTACGGGCTGATTGGTCTCGCAGACCATGGCATAGATGCCGCCGCCGCTGGGCAGGGCGTCGAGATGGCGCCACTTCGCGTATTTCTCGGAAAGCGACACGCTGGTGATGGATTGGCTCCAGTCTTCACCCTGGGTCATGCTGACTACGGATTGGTGAGCCCCTACGATCAGGCGGGCCTGCTCGGTAATGGCGTCCACGGTGGTTTTCATATCGGGCGCCGAGGTAATCGCTCGTGTTGCTTCGGCCAATGCCTTGAGCTGGGTCACGCGGCGGCTGAGCGTGTCAGTCAGATGATCGCGGTCGCGCTCGGTATGCAGGGATTGGGTTCGATCCCGCAGGGTCAGCAGAAAGCCGAGATGAAGGTCGTCTTTCATGAGCGGTACGGTTCGCGTACTTCCCCAGAACTGTGTGCCGTCGCGGCGTACATACCAGCGCTGGCTGTTCACATGACCTTTCGCTCGGGCCGTTTGCCGTTCCTGATGAAGAATGGGACCGATGAGGTCTTCGGCGTTGAGCAGGAACTCGACGGTCTTCCCGACCACCTCGGCCTCGCTCCAGCCGAACAGCGTCTGGGCACCGGCATTCCAGCTGGTCAGTCGCCCGTCCAGGTCCGTGGTAATGATGGCGTAATCCGTAGCGCTGTCGAGGATCGCAGCGAGGAGGGCTTGATGAGGCATACGATCGACACAGGCTCCAAATCAGCGGTACTACGGAGGAGGCAAGCCAGGCTTGCCTCCTTTCCTGCAATTATGACCGTTCCAGGATCAGAACGGTTGACCCCGTTGTTTCACGGCCTGCCAGAGCACGTTGCGCCTGGGCGGCTTCGGATAACGGGTAGCGTTGGTTGATCTCGATCTTGAGCGTACCGTTGGCGACCAGGCCGAAGAGTTCGTCTGCCATGGATTGCAGCCGCTCTGGCGTATCGGCATAGCCTGCCAGGGACGGACGTGTGACAAACAGCGAGCCTTTCTGGTTCAAGATCGCCAGGTTGACCCCTGTCACAGCGCCAGACGAATTTCCAAAACTGACCATCAGGCCACGCGGTGAGATGCAATCCAGCGACGCCTCCCAGGTATCCTTGCCGACACTGTCATAAACGACCGGACACTTCCTGCCATTGGTCAGCTCAAGGACTCGCTTGGCAATATCCTCTTCCTTGTAATTGATTGTCTCCCAGGCGCCCAGGCGACGGGCATGTTCGGCCTTGGCCGCAGAGCCCACAGTGCCGATCACGTGCACGCCCAGCGATTTTGCCCACTGACAGGCCAGGGAGCCGACACCGCCCGCAGCGGCATGAAACAGGATGGTTTCGCCCGCTTCGACACGATAGGTCTGGCGCAGCAGGTACTGGACGGTCAGCCCCTTGAGCATGACCGCTGCCGCCTGCTCAAAGCTGACGCTTGCAGGCAGGTGAACCAGATTACGCTCCGGCAGGGTGTGGACCTCGGCATAGGCGCCCAGCGGGCCGGTGGCATAGGCAACCCGGTCACCCACCTTGAAGCGGGTTACGCTGCTGCCGATGGCCTCGACGATCCCCGCGCCTTCACTGCCCAGCCCGGACGGCAAAGTACCAAGGGGATACAGGCCGCCCCGGTAGTAGGTATCGATAAAGTTGAGTCCGATGGCCTCATTGCGGACACGTACCTCGTTCGGCCCTGGGTCGGCAGGTGTGAAATCGACATATTCGAGCACTTCCGGGCCGCCGGTGCGGCTGAACTGGATACGTTTTGCCATGGGGATTTCCTTGTAAGAATAGTGGCTGAGCCTTAATCCAATCCCTTGCAGAGGCCTGCGTCAACCGGCAAAGCACCCTCCGGTGGTATGATTCAGGACTTTCTTTACCCTGCCCTACTCCAGGTGATGACCGTGAAAGACCGAATCGAAGCCGTAAAGGCATACCTGCTCGATCTACAGGATCGCATCTGCCAGTCCTTGGAAGCGGAGGATGGTCATGCCCGGTTCATGGAGGAGGCCTGGACACGTCCTACCGGCGGCGGTGGTCGTACGCGTGTGATTGGTGAAGGTGCCGTCATCGAAAAAGGCGGTGTGAACTTTTCTCATGTCCACGGCGACAGCATGCCGCCTTCGGCCAGCGCCCATCGTCCTGAGCTGGCAGGTCGTAGTTTCGAGGCCATGGGCGTCTCGCTGGTGATCCACCCTGAAAACCCGAATGTACCCACCTCCCACACCAATGTGCGTTTCTTCATCGCTGAAAAAGACGGTGAAGAACCGGTCTGGTGGTTTGGCGGCGGTCTGGATCTGACGCCTTATTATGGTAACGAGGAAGACTGTATCCACTGGCACCGGGTGGCACGGGATGCCTGTGCACCATTCGGTGAAGACGTCTACCCGCGTTACAAAGCCTGGTGTGATCGTTACTTCCAGATCAAGCATCGAAACGAGCCGCGTGGAATCGGTGGCCTGTTCTTCGATGATCTGAACGAGTGGGACTTCGAGACCAGCTTTGCCTTTCTGCGGGCTATTGGCGATGCCTACCTGAACGCCTACCTGCCGATTGTACAGCGTCGTCGGAACGAGCCTTTTACCGAAGCACAGCGCGAGTTCCAGGCCTATCGTCGCGGCCGCTACGTGGAGTTCAACCTGGTCTATGACCGCGGCACCCTGTTCGGTCTGCAATCGGGAGGCCGTACCGAGTCGATCCTGATGTCCCTGCCACCCATCGTGCGTTGGGGATATGACTGGAAGCCGGCGCCCGGTAGCGAAGAGGCTCGTTTGACCGAGTACTTCCTGACCGACCGTGACTGGTTGGCTGATACCTGATACCGACCCATTGATCTTTGCTTCAAGGACATCTCATGGACCGTTATGCCGTCATTGGCAACCCTGTCGCCCATAGCAAGTCGCCTGCCATTCATAGCCGCTTTGCCGAGCAGACAGGACAGGCCATGCGCTACGACACCTGGCTTGCGCCGCTTGGCGAGTTCGAGCGCAGCGCGCGTGAGTTTTTTGCCAATGCGGCAGGCGCTAATGTGACGGTCCCGTTCAAAGAGGATGCCTTTCGATTTGCCGATGAGCTGACTGAGCGTGCCCGACGTGCCGGTGCGGTCAATACGCTAAAGAAGCGGAAAGATGGGACCTTTCTGGGCGACAACACTGACGGTGCCGGACTGGTTCGTGATCTGACGGTCAATGCAGGCCTGTCCCTGACTGGCAAGCGTATCCTCATCCTGGGCGCTGGTGGTGCCGTACGTGGCGTGTTGGAGCCCATTCTGGCGGAGCGGCCTGCGGCCCTGGTCATTGCCAATCGGACCGAGAGCAAGGCCATACAGCTGGCGCGTGAATTTTCAGCGCTGGGAATGATCGAGGCGGCAGCGTTCAACCTTGAGGCGGAGCCGTTCGATCTGATCATCAATGGCACTGCTGCCAGCCTTTCCGGCGATGTTCCCCCTATCACCCCTGCCCTGGTCCGCGCTGGGGTAACTGTTACCTACGACATGATGTACAGCAAGGAGCCAACGCCCTTCTGTTGTTGGTCAACCACATACGGCGCAGTACAAGCCCTGGATGGTCTGGGTATGCTGGTTGAGCAGGCTGCCGAAGCATTTTACCTCTGGCGCGGCATACGGCCGGAGAGCGGCCCGGTATTGCATGAACTCAGACAGCAGCTGGCGGCGTCCTGATTAGAGCATTGCGTCTTCTGGATAGCTTTATTAGGAGACCTGCTACTGACGCATGTGGATAAGTAATGCCTGTACAAAACGATCCGAACATTATCCAATGCTGAAAATAGATATTGTGGCAGCCCTGTTTTGACTAACAGGATTTATGGCTTGAAGGCAAAAGACAGGCGTATTAAGACGAAGTAGCAATAGAGTTTGCTATAGCGCATGTGGATAAGATTCAACTCCTGTGCATAATTAAGGAGATACCCACAGGCTTCATGTTGTCTTTATATACGCTTGAAGAATGACGCTGGAAGGTATTTGCGGCAACCAGTGCCCGGCAGCGTAGCCAGGCACTGAGTTGAATATCAGTTCAGCAAGGTGGCATCTAGGCTGATCTTGGCGTTCAGTACCTTGGAGACTGGGCAGCCTTCTTTCGCCTTGTTGGCGATGGCCTGGAATTGGTCGTTGTCGATGCCTGGGATCTTGGCCGACATGGTCAAATCAATCGTCGTGATTTCGAAGCCTTCGCCGACCTTATCAAGCGTAACCACTGCCTTGGTTTCGATACGCTCGGCTGTGAAGTTCTCCATCCCCAGCATCATGGAAAAGGCCATGGAGAAGCAGCCCGCATGCGCTGCGCCAATCAGCTCCTCGGGGTTAGTGCCGGGCTGGTCTTCGAAGCGAGTGTTGAAACCGTAGGGATTTTCCTTCAGCGCGCCGCTGCCTGTGGAAATCGTACCTTTACCGTCCTTCAAACCACCTTGCCATACAGCAGATGCTGTCTTTTTCATGGTTCCTCTCCTGTGGATGACTCGAGTTATATGTGAAATCGGATGCTGGGCAAAGTTCGTTGGAGGGTGCGGCGAAACGTAAGGCGTACAGGTGGTGTTCATCAGGGTAAGGTAAAAAGGCCGGAGCAAATGGTCAGGGTTGTGGTCAGCCTATGACCTGCCTTTTCTCCGGTCTGATTTATTTCAAGGAGTCGTCATGGACTATAAGAACCTCGGGTCTACGGGCCTGAAAATTTCTCCGCTGTGCCTGGGCTGTATGACCTACGGCGTGCCTGAACGTGGTAATCATCCATGGACGATGGGCGAAGAAGAGAGTCGCCCGCTACTCAAGAAAGCCCTCGACATGGGCATTAACTTCTTTGATACCGCCAACGCCTATTCCGATGGTACCAGTGAGGAAATCGTCGGTCGGGCGCTGAAGGATTTTGCCCAGCGTGACGAGATTGTGCTGGCCACCAAGGTCTATTTTCCGATGCGCAACAAGCCCAACGTGGGCGGCCTGTCACGTAAGGCGATTTTTGCCAGTATCGATGCCAGCCTCAAGCGCTTGGGCACTGACTACGTGGACCTGTACCAGATCCACCGCTGGGATTATGAAACGCCCATCGAAGAAACCATGGAAGCGCTGCACGATGTAGTAAAGGCGGGTAAGGCGCTGCATATCGGTGCGTCCAGCATGTACGCCTGGCAATTCGCCAAAGCTCTGCATGTGGCGGATCGAAATGGTTGGACCCGTTTCGTCACCATGCAGAATTATGTGAACCTGCTGTATCGCGAAGAAGAGCGCGAAATGCTGCCGCTCTGCCGTGACGAAGGCATAGGGGTCATTCCCTGGAGCCCCATGGCACGTGGAAGGCTGACCCGAGATTGGGATACCAGCAGCGCACGCGTTGAGAGTGACGAGTTTGGCAAGAGCCTGTATGCCAATACGGCCGATGCCGACCGCCGTGTGGTTGAGCGTGTGGCCGAGATTGCCAACGAGCGTGGCGTACCGCGTGCGCAGGTGGCACTGGCCTGGGTTGTGCAAAAAACTGGCATCAGTGCACCCATCATTGGTGCGTCCAAACCGCAGCACCTCGAAGACGCTGTGGCCGCCCTCTCGCTCAACCTGACCGCCGAAGAGATCGCCCGCCTTGAGGAACCTTACGTCCCTCATGGTGTGGTCGGTTTCGCCTGATCATGGTCTTTCCGGTACGACACCTGTCGTACCGGACCTACCGCGCCATTACCTCACCCTATCGGTTTCATAGTTACTAAAAAGAGCCTGGTTACTTTTAATAACTGCCTTAAAGGCGTAGAGTGAATTTCTTGATGTAATCACGCTCAGCGAGGTTGCCATGGACGATTTTAACAAGTCCGCTACCGGGCGCCGCCGACTGAAAAACCACGACTGCCCTATCCGTGATGTGCTGGACCGTGTAGGCGATGCCTGGTCGGTACTGGCTGTTTTCAAGCTGGACAGCGGACCACTGCGTTTCAATGAACTCAAGCGTCAGATCGATGGCATTTCCCAACGAATGCTGACCGTCACGTTGCGCAACCTGGAGCGCGATGGATTGATTACCCGAACGGTCATTCCGTCAACGCCGCTCCAGGTGGAATACGCCCTGACCGGGATCGGGCAAAGCCTGGTCATTCCCATTAGAGCCTTGGCCGATTGGGCCGCTCAATCGCAGCCGATCATTCAGCAGGCGCGCGATACCTACGATCTGGCCGTGCGGCAGCGGCAAATTGAAGAGCCTGCCGCGGCTAACGAGGAGACTTCTGCATGACTCAACTCAAAGACACTGCCATTTCCGTTTTGGACCTGGCGCCGGTACGGGACGATGGTAACGCCGCCCAGGCTCTGCACAACTCACTCGACCTTGCTCGCCATGCGGAGCGGCTAGGCTATAACCGATTCTGGGTCGCTGAGCATCACAACATGGACGGTATCGCCAGCTCGGCCACGGCCGTTCTGCTCGGATACCTAGCGGGTGGTACATCCACGATCCGCATCGGCTCCGGTGGCATCATGCTGCCCAACCATGCCCCTCTTGTTGTGGCCGAGCAATTCGGCACGCTGGATGCTCTGTATCCGGGCCGTATCGATCTGGGGCTTGGCCGTGCGCCCGGGTCCGATCAGATGACCGCCCATGCGCTGCGTCGCGATCGTTTGGGAAGCGCCGATGACTTCCCTTCCGACGTAGAGGAGCTGCAGTACTTTCTGGGTCCACGACAGGAAGAACAGCGGGTAATCGCCGTGCCGGGTGTCGATAGCAACATACCGATCTGGCTATTGGGGTCGAGCCTATTCAGTGCTCAGCTGGCGGCTGCCAAAGGTTTGCCGTATGCCTTTGCATCCCATTTTGCGCCACGCTATATGCATGAAGCGATTCGTCTGTACCGTGAAAACTTCCGCCCTTCTGAGGTGCTGGACAAGCCCTATGTCATGCTGGGTGTTCCGCTGGTTGCAGCAGACAGCGACGAGGAAGCCAATTACCTGGCAAGCACGGTTTATCAGCGCGTCCTGGCATTGATGCGTGGCCAAAGCCTGGTGCTTCGCCCGCCGGTTCGAAACATGAGTCCTGAATGGTTGCCTCATGAAAAAGACGCTGTGCTGAACATGCTGGGCATGGCGATTATTGGTGGGCCGGACAAGGTACGCGAGCGGGTCGATTTGCTGCTTGAGAAGACCGACGCCGATGAATTGATTTTCACCTGCGATGTGTATGAACATGCTGATCGACTCAGGTCGTATCAGATTCTGGCCGAACTTAAAGGCTGATATAAAAAGGGCGCTATGGCGCCCTTTTTCATAACGTTAAACTAATAATGCTGATATCAGCGCATTCTAAAGAGATATCAATAAGCTATTAAATTAATATTACTTTATTAGCGGGCTATTTATCTGCAAAGTTCTGTTGCCAGAACTGTTCGAAGGCTTCTTTCCACTCGGGTAATTGCACGCCCCAGTTAGTCTGAATACGTGAGCAATCCATTCGTGAATTAGCTGGACGTTTCGCTGGAGTGGGATACTCATACGTGGCAATAGGATAAAGCCGGGCACGTAAACGGCCTTGCTCTTCAAGTTTCTGAGCGATCGTTTCGGTAAAGCCAAACCAGGATGTCTTGCCTGTCGAGGTAAGGTGGTAAATACCCCAGGGGCCTGGGTTGCCCATGGTAATGCGATCTACGATGTGGCTAGTGGCTGAGGCAATCGTATCGGACCAAGTCGGTATGCCGATCTGATCATCTACAACGCGCAATTCGTCTTTTTCCTGCAGCAGGCGATGCATGGTACGAACAAAGTTGTGACCATCCTGGGAGTAAACCCAACTGGTTCGCAGAATCAGATACTGCCCGCCTACGGCCTGAACCGCCTGTTCGCCAGCCAGCTTGCTTTCGCCATACACGCTGGTGGGGTGGGTGGCATCCTCTTCACTGTAGGGCTCATTCTTGTCACCATCAAACACATAGTCGGTCGAATAGTGGATGAACGGAATGGCCCGTGCCACGGCCTCCTCCGCCAGAATCCGCGGTGCCTCTGCGTTTACCTTGAAAGCCATCTCGGCGTCGGTCTCGGCCTTGTCCACAGCCGTATACGCAGCAGCATTGATAATCAGGTCTGGCTGCACACGTCGAACGGTTTCTCGAATGGCCTCTTCATTTGCAAGATCCATGGCATCACGACCTAGAACAACAAGTTCATGATCGGTTTTAAGGCTTCTTTGCAGCGCTTGAGAGACCTGACCGCTTCGACCTGTAATTAAAATTTTCATATTTCTCCAGCCTGATCGAGCGGCATTAACCAAAAAGCAGTGAGCTAGTTGATTAAGAACCCGATAGTGGTTGGTTTAATAATGAGCCACTGATGCTCAATTATTGCCCAACAGTAAATCAATGTGATGGTCGCTATGTTGAACGCGTTTAAAAGTTAAGCAAACTTTAAATAAAGCGAAAAACACAGAGCACCGCAGTTTATAAAAAACCAGGGCGATAGTGTGCCTGCCTGTACGGGCAAGGCCAGAGGCGGGGCGGAGCGCTATGGCGGCGTGGGCAGCCAGAAAAGGAGAGTGGTCATAAAACGTGCCAATAACAGCGTGCTTAGTCGGCGAACACTAACACACCTTTGTGACGGTTTGTCAGCAAAGTTGTTTCAAGACAGACAAACCTTTACAGAGGCTGTTGAAAGGCCATGAAGTTGGCAGAAGAAGCGGGCCTAGTACCTTGAGGCTTGTGAGTTCCATGGCAAGGCCGCTCTTCTTTGATAAGGGTCAAACCGGCTTTTGTACCAGTGCAAGGCCAGTCATTTCCCGAAGACTTTCAAGTGTGAGGCCTTCGACGAGTTCGCTGGCATACACGCGGCCGTTAGCAATATCGAAAATAGCCAGATCGGTATACACACGAGATACGCAGCCTACGCCCGTCAGCGGGTAGGTACAGTGCTCGACGAGCTTGCTTTGCCCGGCTTTGGTCATGAGATCCATCATGACAAAGACCTGCTTGGCACCTATTGCAAGGTCCATGGCACCCCCTACGGCAGGAATCGCATCAGGCTCGCCGGTATGCCAGTTGGCCAGATCGCCTGTGACGGATACCTGGAAAGCGCCGAGCACGCAGATATCCAAATGGCCGCCGCGCATCATTGCAAACGAATCCGCATGGTGAAAAAACGCACCGCCTGGCAGCAGGGTGACAGGCTGCTTGCCAGCGTTGATCAGATCAGAATCTTCCTTGCCCTCCTCTGGCGCCGGACCCATGCCTAGTATGCCGTTCTCGCTGTGCAGAAAAATTTCGCGGTCAGCCGGTAGGTGGTTGGCCACTAGCGTCGGCAGTCCAATCCCCAGATTGACGTAGGCCCCTTCCGGGATGTCCTGGGCGACTCGGGCAGCGATCTGGTTGCGGTTGAGTCTGTTCATTCCTGATCTCCTGAAACACGAACGACACGTTGCACAAAAATGCCTGGCGTAACGATGATTTCCGGATCGATCTCGCCCAGCTCCACAATTTCACGGGTTTGCACGATGGTAGTCTTTGCAGCTGTCGCCATGATGGGACCAAAATTGCGGGCAGCCTTGCGGTAGGTCAGGTTGCCCCAACGGTCGGCACGGTCCGCGCGAATCAGGGCAAAGTCGGCATGAATGGGATATTGGATAACGTAGTGCTTGCCGTTGATTTCGCGTGCTTCCACGCCTTCGGCCAGAATCGTGCCGTAGCTGGTCGGCGTGAAAAAGGCGCCGATACCGGCACCCGCAGCGCGGATACGCTCGGCCAGATTGCCCTGCGGCACTAACTCAAGTTCAATTTTGCCGGCACGGTAAAGCTCGTCGAATACATAGGAGTCGGTCTGGCGTGGAAATGAACAGATGATTTTGCGAACCTGACCTGCCTTGAGCAGGGCTGCCAGGCCTACATCGCCATTGCCCGCATTGTTGTTGATGATGGTGAGATCTTTCGCACCGTGCGCTATCAACGCATCAATCAGCTCAGAAGGCTGTCCGGATGGGCCGAAGCCGCCAATCATCACGGTGGCACCATCGTGGATGTCTTCCACCGCCTGGCTCAGGCTCTCGACAATCTTGTTGATCATTGTATGTCCTCATTCAAGGGTCTCGCTGTTGCTCATGCACCAGCCGAGGAGGTAAGCCGCATGCGCCGAGCATATGCGATTGCATCCCTTGAAAAAGGTAGTTGTGTCCGATAATCGGACACAAAACGCTTCATATGTGCGTTTATCGATCGTCACCCGTATTAGTACGCCGTTGTAAGGCAAGTAGGCCATCTCAGCATTTCAATACGGCCTTTGGAGAATTAACCGGCACAGCGCTGGTCATTTTAATGACTTACACAAATGCGATGATGGCAAAAGGCTCTAGGTCAAGCATTGGCGATTAGGTTAACCAAATATTTGTGTGCACTAATTCACGGTATTGTAGGGAAATCTGAATCATTCCTGAACATGGGAGAATCGGTTAAGCAAAAAGCATTGTGATCCTAAAGTTTCCTTTTACTGTGTCGACTTATTAAAGAGGCCACAGGAAATTCGGCTTTCGCGCTAACGCTATCAACACAAGGGATTTGAATGAATATTCTTCAGGAAACACTGAATGAGCTATCTTCACTCCGCGCCCAGTATTGGACGTTTTGTACCCAAAGAGCAGCATGTCTTTTGGGGTGAGCGAGTCAGCGAGCTGCTGCAGATCGTTGCGATCAGTCACGGCTTTGATTTGATGCGCCTTGGCGCAAGCGAGGCATACCGCCTCAAGGGCTTTCTGGATATGCTCGAACAGAATGACTATCCAGAACTGGCCGACTGGAATGACCGGGTTTTTGCCTGCACCCGCCTTACGTGCCGGGTCGAGCTTGAGAAGTACATGCTGGAAGGCATGCCCAAGTCCTGACGTACCCCCTCTCCTTTCTGGGCTGCCCGCCTGATGTGGCAGCCGGACGCTCATGGTGAAACCGCCTCTTCTTCAGCCGATGCAGGTTTGGTCAGGCGCATTGAGGTCAGATATAGCGAAAATACCAGGACGAAGGCACCCAGAAGAAAGCCGACATAGGGAATTCTGAAGGCAATCAACAGGGCGGCGGCGGCACCGCTGGCTGCTGCTGGGATAGCTCTGAACACATCAAGCTTCAAGGTAAAGGGTTTGTGGCATTCGGGACATAATCGGCTTCCATCCGACTCAGGCGGACCGAAAACTGCAGCGTGGAAGGCGCTGATGCTTTGTTTGCAGTGGGGGCATTTCATGCTGAATTCCTTTTCAAGCAGTCAGGCAGGTTAACTGCATCCTGAAATCCTACGCGCGCTTCGAAGAAAATGGGGAGCTGCCGTGCAGAGCTGTGAGCAGGTTCATGTAAATAAGCATGGGTTTGTGCTAAAGCCATAGGCCATTAGCTCAAGTGCCTGGACTGTCTTTTCGAACAGATAGGACCCTCCAGGCTGCCGATCGTTTCTGGTCTTATCACATCTTGTGGCCCTGGCTGGAGCAGCCCTGCGTCAGAATGTCAGTCACGGTATTGTTCGTCCCTGCCGTACGCCAGGATATGCTGGCATAGCCTTTCGTCTAAAAACATATAAGGTGACTCAACGCTTACGGGCGCGTTCCGAAACGAGCCTTCTTCTCCCTGCCCATCGAAGCGGTTTCGCTGGAATGGTTTCAGTAGAGGCACTCCAGCGCAGCGGCTTAAAGTGACCCCGTCAGTGAGGTCTTTTGGATCTGTCCAGTCCTAGTCGTATTGCTTCCCATCGGCATGTGCCGGGCGGACGAAATGCTCTCACCCACCCTTTTTACCTTGTTGCAGAATCCCTTGGCAGGCAGATGAGCCCTTTCCCTTCAGGTGGCGCTGTCTGCCTTTAGCGACAGGCCCGGCTAAGCGGGCTGTGGACACAATAACTAAAAAGGGTGGTAGCGATGGAGCACATTCTCAAAGCAGCCTTCGGCTGCCTAAGCGAAGCCGAGCATGTCCGACATGAGTTGATCGCAAAAGGTGTAGCCGGTCGGCATATCTCACTTTCAGCCTCTCGAAATGAGACGGCAGGTTCTTCTACAGGTTCGTTGGGTGAACGAATCAGCCATTTCTTCTGTTCACTTTTCGACCTGGCCGATGATGAGCCCGCGCGCGAGGCCATTACCCAGCACTCGACTGTCCTGACGGTCACGCTTACCGAGTACCAGCAGCAGGCCGTAGTCGAGGCCGTGCTCGCGCAGAACGGCGCAATGAGTGCCCATGCCCTGACGGATGACTATGCCATCTCCAGTCACTATCCAAGTTCGGCCTGTACGCTCGGCATGGGTTCCTTCGCCTTGGCCGGTCAGGTGCCACAAGAGGCAACAGGAGGCCGGTTCGTGCCGACCCAGGCGGAAGAGGAGGCCTGGTTGACCAAGCCTCCGCTGGAGCTGCCCTCGCTGTCTCTCTCATTTGCCAAGCCCTGATCACAGGATCAGGGCTTGCAGGGCTAGGTGTGCAGTGCTGCCATGGCCTGGCCGAGATAGCGCTGGATATCGTCTGTCATCCAGGTGCCCTCAGCCAGTTGCGGTTCGCAGGCATGGGCCTGGCGCAGTTTATGGTGGGTCTCGGGATTTGTGCCTGCATAGGCGGTAAACAATGCGGTCCAGCGTTGCGCCAGCTGCAGCGCCTCTGGAGAGTGGGGAGGCAGTCCGTTATCCATAATGCGGCGTAGATCGGCCAGAAGCGGTAGCCATTTCGGGACCTGCTCGCCATAGTTTGCCTGCATGAAGGCGAACTCTTCGGGTGTGAGATACCGTTCATAGATCGCAAGCTTGCCGGCCGTGAAGGCCTTCAGGATAAAGCGGGTCATCTCGGTGGTGACACCCGTCTGTTCCTGTAGCGGGGCCTCATGGCGGAACAGCTCGTTGAGCCGTACGGCCAGGGCCGGGTTGGTTGATGTATTGCGCTCCAGGAGCGTCATCCAGCGCCGTGCCAGCGACTGTGCTTGAACGGACTCAGGGGGGAGCCCTTGTTGGAGGAGCTGATGGGCTTCCTGCACTAGTGCGCGCCAAGCCTGCTGGTTGGCGGGAGTGTAGAAAGGCAGATCATTCAGGTCTTCAGGGGCGAAATGCTGTTCGTACATGGTCATCAATTCCAGGGTCTTCAACCAATCGGCCAGGTCAGGCTCCTCTCCTTCACTGAGTTGGCGATGCAGGTCTGCCAGGCGATTACGCAGATTCGTTTGCCGGGTAATCTGTCGGTCCAGCAGGCGGATCTGCTGCTCGGTGATGGTCAGGAGCGCAACGTCTGGCCGCGCCAGAAGGGCTCCGATCTCGGCCAGCGACAGGCCCATGCCACGCAGGGCCTGGATCTGGTGCAGCCGGGCAATATCGGCCCGGTTGTACAGTCGGTAGCCGGCATCGGAGCGCGCGGAGGGTGTGAGCAGGCCGATGCTGTCGTAATGGTGAAGAGCCCGAATCGTAAGACCCGACTGCTTAGCCAGTTCGCCCACTTTCAATAGCATCGAATTACTCCTTTCTTCCACGTGCGGAATTGATCCTGAGGCCTCACGTTACGATAGGGTCAAGGGGGCTATGAACAAAGACGCGGGCTGGCTATTTAAATGGCCAGCCCGGAAAGACATTACCGCGCTGAGGCGGGCTCGGCCGATGAGGAAAGGCGCGTGACCAGCGCCCAACCCAAGCCACTTACCACGACTCCAATGGACAGCGCCACGGCCAGACGGAAGGCGCTGCCGTACACCAGCGGTGCAAGCCAGCCGCTGACGATGGAAAAGAAGATCATCTGGACAAACCCCAGGACTGACGCGGCGGTGCCGGACAGCTCCGGTACGCACTCGAGGATGCGTAGTGTCATGGTAGGAATACCCAGCGACAGGCCGAAGACGAACAGCCCGTGCGGGATGACGGCCGCATAGACGTTCAGGTCGGTAGCCAGACCTGTATAGGTCAGGTTGATCAGGCAGCTCAGGCCAAGCATGGCGTAGGCAAAGCCGATCAGTCGACCGGAAGGCAATTGTGAGGAAAGCCGTGCTGCCAGAAAGGACCCGCTGGTCAATCCGATTACGATGGGAATAAACAGATAGCCAAAGTCAGTTTCGGCCAGCCCCAGTACCTGGGTGACAAAATCGGGGGCGGCGCCGATCAGGAAGGCGAAGCCGCCAAACAGGGCGCCAAAGACCACAGCGCGGGCCATGAACTGCCCGTCCCGCATGACCCGTCCGTAATTGCGCGACAGGACGCTCAGATCGAAGGCTTGTCTGCGTTCTGGCGCCAGGGTCTCGGGCATCAGGAACGCGCAGAGCGAGGCGCTGAAGACGGCAAGCGCCGCCAGGAAAAAGAATACGCCGCGCCAACCGGTGTGTTCTGACAGGTAGCCGCCAATAATCGGCGCAAAGGCTGGGGACACGCTGAAGACCATGATGATGTAGGACATGGTTTTCTGGGCCACCGGACCCTTGTAACAGTCCGTCACGATGGCCTGTCCCACTACCATTCCTGCACCAGCGGACAGGCCCTGGCAGACACGGCCTGCCAGCAGCCAGTCGAAGCTCGGGCCGAGCGCCGCGATCAGCGAGCCGGCGATGTACACCGCCAGGGCCGAAAGAATGACCCGCCGGCGGCCGAACGAGTCGGACAGGGTGCCATGCAGAAGCGTCATGAATGCGAACGCCAGCATATACAGGCCGAGTGTCAGTTGGGTCTTTTCAGGTGTCAGCTGAAAATCTCGGCCGATGGCGCCAAAGGCCGGCAGGTAGGCATCAATCGACATGGGGCCGATACAGGCCAGGGCGCCGAGGATCAGCACCATCACGGGATAGCGAGGAATAGAGGTGGTGGTCGTTTGCAAGGAAATAACCTGTCACGGGCCACAGTGGCCCGCGTCAAACAAGGGAAACGCCTACCCCTCAGGGCAGGATGATCAGCCGGTCCGGTAGCTCGTTACGCGTATGGGTTGCCGGCAGGTGTTGCTTCAGGTGCTCACCGCATGCGTCGATACAGGTCAGAAAGCCCTGCAAGGTTTCGCCGCGACGAACCTGCTGTGTAAAGGTTGCGATGATCGACTGCCAGGTTTCGTCACTCAGCTTTTGTGAAATTCCCCGATCCACCAGGATTTCCACATAGCGTTCGGCTTCCGATACAAAGATCAGCATGCCAGTTTCCGCCTGTGTGTGGTGAAGGTTGTGCTCGAGAAACTGACGGCGTGCCAGGTTGGACGCGCGCCAGCAACGCACCTGGCGCGGAATCAGACGCGTCGTGATGGCTGGAATACGGAAGATCAGACTCAGCACAATTAACGTGCCCCACTGGACCAGCAGGAGTTCATGGGGGCTCAACCAACCTGGGTAGTAATTGATTGCGCCTGGAACGATCAATGCAATGAGGCTCGCCCAGAGTAACGGGATATAGGTGTAATCATCGGCCCGTGCGGCCAGCACCGTGACCAGCTCTGCATCGGTATTGCGTTCAACGCGAGAGATGGCTTCAGCGACCTGTCGCTGCTCGTGCTCGTTGAGTAATGTCATAGAGGTCCGCTCTCCTTACCAATCACCTGAAGCCCCGCCGCCGCCAAAGCTGCCGCCGCCCCCACCAAAACCACCTCCTCCAAGGCCACCTCCTCCCGAGCGGCCACCACCGCCGAGAACACTGCCAAGGATTGCGCCGGTTAGCACCGAGTTGCCTCGCCCGCCACGTCCACCACGCCCGCCTCCGCCACCTTTCATCATGAACAGGATGATGACGAACAGGACGATGAACAGAATCGGGGTAGGACGATCTTCACTGCCGTGATATGTATCATCCTGTGCCGGGCGTGCCAGCGGATCGCCGCCCAGCACCTTGAGCATGGCACTGGCTCCCTCGCTGATGCCTTGGGCAAACTGACCCTGCCGGAACGCGGGAACGATCACCTGATTGATGATCAAGAAGGACTGTGCATCCGTCAGACGATCCTCTAGACCATAGCCGACTTCGATTCGGACCTTGCGGTCGTCACGCGAGACAAGAAGTAGCGCACCATTGTCTTTGCCTTTCTGCCCGATCCCCCAATGGCGACCGAGCTGATAGCCATACTCCTCAATGGAACGGCCTTGCAGGCTGGGGATGGTAGCGACCACCACCTGTTCGCTCGTCGCCTGCTCATGGGCCTTGAGCATCTGCTCCAGTCGGGCCTTGGTCTGGACATCCAGCATTCCGGCCTGATCAACGACCCGGCCGGTCAAGGGTGGGAAGGCAGGAGCCTGCTGGGCCTGTGCCACCTCTGCACAGGCCCAGAACAGGATCCACAGCGCAAAGGCGCGAAACACCGGGCGATCAATCATTGATTGAAGTTGACCTTGGGTGCCTGATCAGCGTTGGGCGTCGTGGCTTTGAAGTTCTCGCGAACCGGCAGGTCGCTGTAGAAGATCTTGTGCCAGATGCTGCCCGGGAAAGTGCGGATTTCGGTGTTATAGCGCTCGACCGAGGCGATGAAGTCACGGCGGGCCACGGCGATACGGTTTTCAGTACCTTCCAGCTGGGATTGCAGGGCCATGAAGTTTTGATTGGATTTCAGATCCGGATAACGCTCGGACACCACCATCAACCGGCTCAGGGCACCACTCAGCTGCTGCTGGGCCTGATCGAACTGCTGGAGTTTCTGGGGATCGTTAAGCGTGCTCGCGTCGACCTGAATGGAGGTCGCCTTGGCACGGGCCTCGATCACAGCGGTGAGGGTATCCTGCTCCTGCTTGGCGTAACCCTTTACAGTCTCAACCAAATTCGGGATGAGATCGGCACGGCGCTGATACTGGTTTTCCACCTGCGCCCAAGCCGACTTCACCTGCTCATCGTAGGTAGGGATAGTGTTGATGCCGCAGCCGCTCAAGAGCGAAGCCAGCACGGCGAAGACCGCAATTTTCCAGCTCAAGCGTAGTCCCTGGGTCATGTACATTGCGTGTAACTCTCCGTTTGTATACCTGAATATGGGTGGCAGTCATGGCTTCGTGATGACGAAGCGTGCGTATAAATACGGATAGCGCGACCCCGCAAGAGTTCAGGCCAATCGCCTCCGCTGTTGTCACGAAAATCGCAACCACTGCCCATTGAGGTAAGACTGAGCGAGGCTCATTATCTGGCAGACGGAACTGCCCGGAACAGGCGTTAGGTTTTTGTTGCAGATGGGATAACGAGAGGGGAAATGCAGAGGAATGGGATTACGGAGCTGCGCGGGGGTTGATAGCGGATCGGCGCAAAGGCCGCTGCGCTATCACCTGCCGGGCAGCTCCAGGAAGTTCTCGCAGCAATAGAGCGTTTCGCCGCTTATTGGTTCACTGCGAAATCTCTTTTATCAGATCAGCTGTTTTCGATACGAAAACCGATTTTCAGCGTTACCTGGTAGTGCGCCACCTTGCCGTCTTGAATATGACCGCGCGTCTCGGCGACTTCAAACCACTCCATGTTCTTGATGGACTTGCTGGTCTCCGCCAGGGCGTTGTTGATGGCATCTTCGACGCTGGTGGTGGAGGAGCCGACAATTTCCAGCTTCTTGTACGTGTGATGATCAGACATGTAAACCTCCTGGTTGTAGTTGGCCAATCATCTGGCCAAGGAAAAAACCGCTTGTTTAATGAGTCTCATCAAAACGTGGATTAGTTCAGTGTGTACAAGTGTTGATCAAGTTTGTGTCGCACTTTCGCTGCCGGGTGAAGTCAGACCCGGAACACCCAATGAAACAGGAGGTTCACGCCATGGCTCGTAACAGTTCCTATCAGGCAACCCTTGAAAATCTTGAAGACCAGATTCAGACACTGAAAGATTCTCTCTCCTCCTTGAAGCGCAGTGCTTCGGCGGAGTCCCGTCATTCGTTGAAGTCGTTCAAGGACACCACCAGCCACGCGCTGCACCGCTCGGGTGAGAGCCTGGAAGATTTTTATGACGAAGCACGTGTACTGGCACTAGAAGCCAGCAAAATAGCCGGTACAAGTGTGCGCAAGCACCCTTGGGCTACTGTAGGCGTGGTGGCCGGTCTGACTGTACTGGCAGGCTGGTGGCTGTTGCGCGACGAATAATAATGTCGCCTTTTTCGCCGCTCGCCTTGCCGGGCGGCGATGATCCTTCCTAGTCTTCTGCCAGCGCTGCTCGCAGCCACTGTGCAAGCCGCTGTGCTCGCTGGTCCGCCAGCCGCCCCGGCACCCATAATGCCAAAACCGCTTCGGTCTCAACGAATCCCCACGGTGCTATCAGCCGTCCTGCCGCCAGATCTCCTGCCACTAGGGGTTTAGGCGCAATGGCGACCCCTAACCCGGCCACTGCCGCTTCCAATAGGTAATACAGGTGCTCGAAGCCTGCGCCAACCGTCAGGCTGTCAGCTGGCAGACCATGGCGTTGCGCCCACGCAGGCCAGGCCTGCGGGCGGGAAGCCGTATGCAATAGTGGCTCGCCCAGTAATGCCGTAGGTGGTGCGTTCTGAAACAGGGACGCATTGGCATACCGGGGACTGACGACCGGGCCGATACATTCAGGGGCCAGTACGTGTACGTGCATGTCCGGCGGTGCAGTTGGCTCGGCAAACAAAAGTGTGGCGTTGAGGCCGGGACGGCGGGGATCGAGCTCTCCCTCGCTGGTAGACAGGCTCAGCCGTAGTTCAGGCAATTCACGGTTGAGTCGATCCAGCCGCGGAATGAACCAGCGAGCCAGAAGGCTGCCCGAACACCCCAGAACAAAGGGGGCATCGCTGGCGCCGCGTTTGAGATCGGCGCAGACGCTGCGCAGCCGCTCGAACGCTTCGGCACTGGCGTCCCGCAGCCGAAGACCCGCTTCGGTTAGCGCAAGACCCCGCCCTTCCCTGACGAACAGCACCACGCCCAGCTGTTCCTCCAATGCACGAATCTGACGGCTTACCGCGCCATGGGTAACGAACAGCTCCGCTCCTGCCTTGCTGACGCTTCCCAGGCGTGCCGCTGCCTCAAAGGCACGCAAAGCATTTAAAGGAGGAAGATCGTTCATTATCCGACCTGTGAGTTTTCCTGACAGATACAGGCGATCTTATCGATTTATTCCTGTCCAGCAACCGGTTAGTGTAAAACCATATTCACAGGGAGCTCTCCCATGACAGACATGACCTACAGCCAAGGCCCTGATGCTCAGGGCATGTTCGGCCAGTTTGGTGGCCGCTACGTGGCCGAAACCCTGATGCCGCTGATTCTGGATCTCGAGCGTGAGTACACCGCCGCGATGAAGGATCAGGCGTTTCTGGATGAGCTGGCCTATTTCCAGCGCGACTACATTGGCCGCCCCAATCCGCTGTATTTCGCCGAGCGCCTGACCGAGCATTTTGGTGGCGCCAAGATCTATCTGAAGCGCGAAGAGCTAAACCACACCGGCGCGCACAAGATCAACAACTGCATCGGCCAGATTCTCCTGGCCAAGCGTATGGGCAAGACCCGCATCATTGCGGAGACTGGCGCCGGCATGCACGGCGTGGCCACTGCCACCGTAGCGGCCCGCTTCGGCCTGCCCTGTGTGATCTACATGGGCACCACCGATATCGACCGGCAACAGGCCAACGTCTTTCGCATGAAGCTCCTGGGGGCGACGGTGATCCCGGTCACTGCCGGTACGGGCACACTCAAGGATGCGATGAACGAGGCACTACGTGATTGGGTGACCAATGTCGCCGATACCTTCTACCTGATTGGCACCGTTGCCGGTCCACACCCCTACCCGGCCATGGTTCGTGATTTCCAGGCCGTAATCGGTCGTGAGGCCAAGGCGCAGATTCTTGAGAAAGAGGGTCGTCTACCTGACAGCCTGATCGCCTGTGTGGGCGGTGGATCAAACGCTATGGGGCTGTTCCATGAATTCGTGGACGACAAGGACGTGGCGATCATTGGCGTTGAAGCCGGTGGCCACGGTGTCAGTACCGACAAGCACGCCGCCAGCCTGAACGGTGGCGTTCCTGGCGTCCTGCATGGCAATCGTACGTTTCTTCTACAGGACGACGACGGCCAGATCATCGACGCGCATTCCATCTCCGCCGGCCTGGACTATCCTGGCATCGGCCCGGAGCACGCCTGGTTGCATGATGTGAAGCGCGTGGAGTATGTGCCGATCAATGACGACGAGGCGCTGGCGGCTTTCCACCAGACCTGCCGTCTGGAAGGCATCATTCCAGCGCTGGAATCCGCCCACGCTCTGGCTGAAGCCTACAAGCGCGCGCCTACGCTGCCCAAGGATCACATCATGATCGTCTGCCTCTCCGGCCGCGGCGATAAGGACATGCAAACCGTGATGAGCCATCTGGGAGACAAGCTATGAGTCGTCTGGAAACCCGTTTCGCCCAGTTAAAGCAAGAGGGTCGCGCCGCGCTCGTGACCTATACCACCGGGGGTGATCCGGATTACGCTACGTCGCTGGCAATCCTCAAGGGCCTGCCCAAGGCGGGTGCCGATGTGATCGAGCTAGGCATGCCCTTCACCGATCCCATGGCGGATGGCCCGGCCATCCAGGCTGCGGCCCTGCGTGCGTTGAAGAACGGGCAGACCCTGGCAAAAACGCTGGAGATGGTGCGTGAGTTTCGCCAGGAAGAAGCCGAAACACCCCTGGTGCTGATGGGTTACTACAATCCGATTCACCGTTATGGCGTTGAACGCTTCCTGACCGAAGCCAGGGATGCCGGTGTAGACGGCCTGATCGTGGTGGACCTGCCGCCCGAGCACGACGCCGAGCTGTGTGACCCGGCTCAGGCCGTAGGCATCGACTTTATCCGGCTGACGACACCTACTACAGACAATAACCGCCTGCCGCGTGTGCTGAACAGCAGCTCAGGCTTTGTATATTACGTCTCGGTGGCGGGTGTGACAGGGGCGGGTTCGGCCACGAACGAACACATCGAGCATGCGGTCGAGCGGCTGCGGCAGTTCACTCAGCTTCCGTTGTGCGTAGGCTTTGGTATCCGGACGCCCGAGCAGGCCAGAGTGGTTGCTCAGCTGGCGGATGGGGTGGTAGTGGGCTCCGCCTTGGTCGACCAGATCGCCAAGGCGCAAAGCAGCACCGAGGCCGTCGAGGGTGTATTGAGCCTGTGTGGCAGTCTGGCGGAAGCGGTACGCAGCGCGAGGCGATGATAGATAAGTGGCCTGAGTGATGGATATCGCTTCGCTCAATCTATCCTATGGGCTAATACCCTGCCGGTACTGCGCGTAACGCACTCGCCTCAAACAAAAGCCGCTGCATTTGCAGCGGCTTTTGTTTTGCAGGATGGGTTGAGCTTGGCGATACCCCTCATTCCCGCTCATACCGCGTCTTACTGCGCGGCGACTGCCTGACGAGCAGCCATATGGCGCTGCTGCTTGTAGGCCTTGGCCACTTCCGGGATAGGGGTGACCTGGCCGGTTTCTATCCACTTGCGCAGGCGGCTCGCATCGGCCATGTGGGTGTATTTGCCAAAGGCATCCAGTACCACGAATGCAACCGGGCGGTTGTTCATGACCGTGCGCATGACCAGACAATGACCCGCTGCGTTGGTAAAGCCGGTCTTGGTGACCTGAATATTCCAGTCGCTCTTGCCCACGAGGTGATTGGTGTTGTGGAAGCCCAGGGTGTAATTGGGCTTGCGGAACGCCACAGTCTTCTCTTGCGTGGTGCTCAGCTGACCAATCAGCGGGTAATTGCGGGTGGCCTGGAGCAGCTTGACCAGGTCACGGGCGGTCGAGACGTTGTTCAGGGACAGACCTGTCGGCTCGGTATAGTGGGTATTGGTCATGCCCAGCGCACGCGCCTTGGCGTTCATGGCGGCCACAAAGGCCTTTACACCGCCCGGGTAATGCTCGGCCAGACTGGTGGCAGCACGGTTTTCCGAGGACATCAGCGCCAGCAACAGCATGTCATGACGGCTGATCTCGCTGCCCAGACGCACACGCGAATACACACCGCGCATTTCCGGCACATCGTCAATCTTGACGGTCAGCATTTCATCCATGGGCTGCTTGGCATCCAGGGTGACCATGGCAGTCATAAGCTTAGTGACGGATGCAATGGGAGCCACGACGTCGGGGTTGCTGGAATACAAGGGCTGGCCCGTTTGCATGTCGACCAGCAGGGCGCTGCCCGATGCCAGTTCTTGCCGCATCGGTACAGTGGCCTTGGCCTCGGCTGCACTGACATTTGCAGCCCCCAGGCTGCCCCCGATCAATACAGCACTCAATACGAGAGAAAGATATTTCACGTGAATATCGTCCGGCTGAAGAGGTAAATAGCAGACTCGACCTGTCTGGCGTCTCGAAAGGCACTCTGGCAGGTCCCGAGTCCGGCGCAGCGGCAGTATAAAGGGCACCCTCCCGGGCGATGGAACCCCCTTACCCAAGTTTTTTCGTGGCGCGAAGGTAAAGGTTTGCTGACATAGCGCTCTGACGACGCGGATGACGATAGACTGAAAACAGCCCATACCGTAGGTAACGGGTTGTTTTGAATCAGGATCCTCTGGATCGCCATGTGGGAGACCACCATGAATCGCATGAAAAAAGCCATCGCCAGCGTATGCGTTACGTTGTGTGTGGGATCGCCACTTGCGCTGGCTGCGCCGCCGGATCAAATGAATGGGCCGCAGGGCGGCGGCAAGGGACACGGTCAGGGCGCGCAGATGCCGCATGGCCAGGACCATAAAGGCGGTTCTGCCCAGTCGAAGGGTAACCAGGGCAATCAAGGACATGGCGGTCCGCAGGCCAGCCAGGGCCATGGCAAGCGGTTACCTCCGCAGGATTTCAGCCCGGTACGTGAAACCATACGGGCCCACAAGGGCGAGATCGGCCGCGGCTCACCGCTTCCGCCGGGGCTGGTGATCGCCAAGGGCAAGCCGCTACCCCACGGGTATGGCAAGCCGCTGCCACCCGGCATCGCCAAGCAGCTACCCCGCTATGAGGGTTATGAATGGCGCCGTTTGGGCACGGACATGGTACTGATCGCCATCACGACCGGCATCGTGTATGAGGTCCTGCACAACGTGCTGGATTGATTGGTCAATTCTTTGGGTGGTGGCGCAGTAACCCTGCGTTAGTGCGCCTTTGCCTAGACTAAAGCAATCCATGGTGCCGCACAGTGCGTCATCACGGGCTTACTGAAAGTCGTATTGCACGGGTTCTTCGGGTAACACGGAGAGGTCAAGCGGCCTTACCGCACCCATCCAGAGGGCATGGTCGCGGTGATCGGCACGATCATGGCCGGTCACGGGATGGAGAAAGATCACCAGCCCGTTCCGGTTGAGCGCCAGCCAGGGCACCACGTCCGCAAATACCTCTGGACGAAACGACAGCTGACAACTCCAGTCCGGGTGAGGGCCGACCGGTCGCTGGTGAACCCGGCCCATCGTCACGGCAAAGCGGCGCGCAGCCTCTTCGCACAGTGCCCTGGCCTGCTCCAATGTCGTGGCGTCAAAATAGACATGGGCGTGGTAGCCCTGGATAGCCGCTGTCATGTCTTACCCTTCAAAGCGAATGACGACTTTGCCCACATGGCCCTGTCCGTCCATGTAGCGATACGCCGCTTCGGCCTCGTCGAAGCTGAAGACTTTGTCGATCACCGGCTCGATGCGATGCAGGGCGATGGCACGGTTCATGGCATCGAACATCTCGCGTGAGCCGACATAGATACCCTCCAGTACGACAGAGCGCTGGATCAGCGCTGCCGGGTTGATCTCTCCGCCCGTCAGCACACCGATCAGGTGGGTGGCGCCGCCCGGACGAGTCGAGCGCAGCGAGCGAGGCAGCGTACCGGCGCCGCCGACCTCTACCACATGGTCAACGCCGATCCCTTCGGTCAGGCCTAGCACCTGCTCCTGCCACTCCGGATACTGCTTGTAATTCACGGTCTCGTGAGCGCCCAAGGCCTTGGCCTTTTGCAGCTTCTCATCGCTGGATGAGGTAATGATGGTACGCGCCCCGGCCGCACGGGCGAACTGGAGACCAAAGATGGACACACCGCCTGTACCCAGCAGCAGCACGGTCTGACCAGCCACCAATGGCTGAACACTGCCAAACAGTGCATGCCAGGCGGTTACACCGGCGCAAGGCAAGGTAGCGCCAGCCTCATAGGACAGGTGCTCCGGCAGTGTAACCACGCCGTTCTGGTCGAACAGTACGTATTCGGACAGCACCCCACCCACGGCGCCACCCAGGGCGGAGGCGCCGTGGGTGGGGTCCAGATGGCCGCCAATCCAAGTCTGCATGAAGATACCGGCCACGCGATCGCCTACTTTGACGCGGTCAACGTCATCTCCGATCTCCACTACTTCCCCTGCACCGTCGGACAGGGGTACCAGATCCTTGGGCAGACCGCCACGTGCGTAACGGCCGGTTGCGACCATGAGGTCGCGGTAGTTCAGCGAGGCGGCCTTCATCTTGACCAGAACCTGGCCGCGTCCCGGCTTGGGTGTATCACGCTCGCGCAGGGTCAGGTCTGCATAGGATTCGGCTTTAGGCAGGCAATAGAAACGCATCGTACTCTCCTGTTTGAGAAATGAGCGGGCTCAGGGCCGCCACAGAAAAAGGTTCAAACCGTTACACTTGGGTCGGACCGCATGGAAACGATGAAGCTCAACAGAATGTGTCACAAAGCGAACTGATATCACCGGTTCAGGTCTGTTAGCTAACTTTTTTGCCCGTGCCTCACTGATCAGAATGAGTAAACGCCATGAAGCTGCCCTCTTTGCTACCACTGTTCCTGCTCGCGCCACTGACCGGCATCGCGACCACCGCCAGCGCTGAGCCGGGACTGTATAACCTGCTGGTAGGGACCTACACCAACGGCAGCAGCCAGGGGCTTTATGTCTACCGATTCGACAGCCGTGCCGGGCAGGTCACCGGACCGCTGCGCGTTGTCAAAGCCCACAACCCGTCCTATCTGACGCTGGCGCGCGACGGCCGTACCGTATTTGTCGTCAACGAGAATGGTCGTGGCAGCCAGGGCGATGACATTGGCCGCGCCACGTCTTATCGCTTCGATCCAGAAAGCGGCCGGCTGCAACAAATCAGTCAGGTCAAGACCCTGGGTGATCATCCAACTCACTCGACGCTCAGCCCTGACGGACAGTTCCTGTTTGTCGCCAACTATTCCGTCGAGCCCGAAGGCTCTCTTGCCGCGCTGCCGGTGCAAAGCAACGGTGTGCTGAGCCCGGTTGCCCAGATCGAATTCTTCCAGGCCAGTAATAATCACCCGGAGCGGCAGACGTCCGGCCATGTACATGGGGTGACGTTTACGCCAGACGGCCAGTATCTGTTCTCGCCAGACCTCGGCGCTGACAAGATTTTTGCCTATCGCTACAACCCTGCGCGACAGGAACGTCCGCTATCTCCGGCTGAAACCCCCTACACGCCCGTTCCATCAGGCAGCGGCCCGCGCCATATCGTCTTTAGCGGTGATGGCCGTTTCGCCTACCTGACTCTTGAGCTGACCGGACAGGTCATGGTGTTCGCCCATGAAAACGGTGCACTGCGACAGTTACAGGTCTACACCTTGGCGCCGGAAGGTTTCAGCGGCAAGGTAGGAGCAGGCGCCATCCATCTCTCCAACGATGGCCGCTTCCTCTACGCTGCCAACCGAGGCGATGACAACCACATCGATGTGTTTGCCGTCGATCCGGTGGAAGGAACGCTAACCTTTGTTGATCGCCGCTCCGTCAACGGTCGCGAGCCCCGCGAGTTCAGTATCGACCCGACCGGTCGTTATCTGCTGGTCGCCAACCAGGGCAGCAGCCAGCTGAAGGTGTTCGCGCGTGATCCGCAGACTGGCAAGCTGGGCGAAGAGCTGCAGAGTGTCGACGTAGCCATGCCGTCCGACCTGAAGTTCGTGGCGGTGCCCTGATGTTCGACCGTTTGCACCATGTGGCGCTGATCTGCTCCGACTACCCCACGTCCAAGCGTTTTTACATCGAGGTGCTGGGGCTCAGGGTGATAGCCGAAACCTTTCGTGAGGCGCGCCAGTCCTGGAAGCTGGATCTGGCTGTTGGTGATCACGCCCAGCTCGAGCTGTTCTCCTTCCCGGACGCGCCACCGCGCCCTTCCCGGCCGGAAGCGCAAGGGCTGCGTCATCTGTCCTTTGCCGTGGAAGACCTGGACGCTGCCATTGCGCATCTCAAGCAGCATGACGTTGCTGTAGAGCCTATCCGGGTAGACGAGCTGACGCAGAAACGCTTCACTTTTTTCAGCGATCCGGACGACCTGCCCCTTGAGCTCTACGAGCGCTAAAGACGAGGCCATCAGCCAATAAAAAAGGCAGCTCTTGGAGCTGCCTTTCGTTTTACACAGGCGTCAGATCTCGAAACGTTTCACCAGTCCGTTCAGGTCCACCGCCAGGCGAGACAGTTCCGCACTGGCAGCATTGCATTGGGCTGCGCCGGTTGCGGACTGGGAGGCCAGGTCACGGATGTTGACGAGGTTACGGTCTACTTCACGAGACACCTGCGCCTGCTCTTCCGACGCGCTGGCAATCACGATGTTGCGCTCGTTGATCTCGGCAATGAGCTGGGTGATTTCTTCAAGCGCCGCACCGGCAGACTGGGCGATCGCCAACGTGTTTTGCGCTTGGCTGGCGCTGCCCTGCATGGATGTTACGGCTTCCTGCGTACCGCCCTGGATGGCGCTGATCATCTGTTCGATTTCACGGGTGGACTCCTGGGTGCGGTGGGCCAGGGCACGCACCTCATCCGCGACCACGGCAAAGCCGCGCCCCGCTTCACCGGCCCGTGCTGCCTCAATGGCCGCGTTCAGGGCCAGCAGATTGGTCTGCTCGGCAATGGCCCGAATTACATCCAGCACCTTGCCAATATCGTGGGCCTGTTCGGCCAGTCCGCTGACCAGTGTGGACGTCTTGTCCACCTCGCCGGCCATGTGCTCAATGGCTGTAACCGTGTTGTCCACCTTGGTGCGGCCTTCGTGAGCGGCCTGCGCCGAGCGCTTGGACGATTCGGAGGTGGACACGGCGTTACGGGCCACTTCCTCGACAGCGGTGCTCATCTGGGTCACGGCAGTTGCAGCCTGCTCGATCTCGTGGTTCTGCTGGGTCAGGTTCATGGATGAGCTTTCCGTAACCAGATTCAGCTCCTCTGCCGCAGAGGCCAGTTGTGTGGAGGACGAGGAGATCTGTTCGATCGCATCGCGCAGGTTGCCCTGCATGACGGCGAGGGATTCGAGCAGCTGCCCTACTTCATCTTTGCCTTCTACCTGAACCGGCACGCTCAGGTTGCCGGATGCCACGGCGCGTGCACTGCTCACGGCCTGACCCAGCGGACGTACGATGCTGCGGCTCATGACCCAGGCCAGCAATACCGTGATTGCAAACGCCAGGGCGATGGCAAGGCCGACGCCCAGCTTGCCAGCGTTATAAGCTGCCTCCGCCTTGTCGGCGGCCTTGCCGGATTCGTCTGCGCTGAGCGCTGCCAGCTTCTTGAGCTGGGTAGCCATCTGGTTGGCGTATTCGTTCAGGCTCTTGTTGAGTATGGCCGAGGCTGATTGCATGTCGCCCGCCAGCGCCAAGCGTGTCACTTCAGCCTGATCGGTAAAATACTTGTCCTGCCACTGCTTGAAGTGAGCGTAGGCCTCTTTTTCAGAGTCCAGTACCAGGAGCGTTTCATAGCGAGCCTGAGTATCGCGAAGACTCGCCTTGATATCGCTTGCCTTCTGGCTATCTTCCTGGCGACGCTGCGCCGTGTCCGCGGTAAACAGGCGCAAGGTAAAGACGCGGATACGCATCATATCCATGTTGATCTCGCCCAGCGCATTGATGGCCGGTAACCAATGCGTATCAACCTGCCGTGATTGCTCACGCATGTTGCTCATCTGGCTCATTGAAAACAGGCCGAGCCCTAGAACGATGAGTGCCATAAGGCCAAAGCCTACGGCCAGGCGGGGGGCGATTTTCAGAGTGCGTAACGCCATGAGTCCATCCTCAGGAACAATAGGCAAAAAGCCTTTGCTTGTCCTATCGGTCCGGGCGCTATTAGCTTGATAGGCTTTTTACATATCGCAATAAAATAGTTTTCATACACTGAGTCGAAACCTGTCTAGCGCAAGGGTTTCACCGTTGATCTCATTATGCAGCCACCCGACGAACTGCTCGACCAGCCTGCCCCGCCGCTTCCGCTCGGGAATCAGTGCATGATAGCCATAGGCGGACGTGGCGCACTCGGCGATCGGGCGACATAGCAGCCCTTGCTCGACCAGATTGTCCACCAGATGCCGCCAGCCAATCGCAACGCCCTGGCCAGCGATAGCGGCCTGAATGACGAGGGTGTAGTTATCAAAGCTCAACACCGCCGGAATAGGCGGGGCCTGAATATCCAGCGCCTGGAAGAGTTCTTTCCAGTCGAACCATTTGCTCGACAGCTCCGGCTTCAAATGTAGCATGGGCAGGCTGGCCAGCGTTTGTTTGGGGAGCGGCAGTGTCATGCTCTGAACAAGGCGCGGACTACAGACCGGGAAGACCTCTTCTCGGAACAAGGCCAGCGACTCACCATGTTTGAAGCGACCATCGCCAAAGGTCAGAGCTACATCGATATCTTCACGCATCAGATTCATCATCCTGTCGCTTGTAATCAGGCTGACATCCAGCTCGGGGTGGGTAGCATGAAAGCGCGGCAGACGAGGCATCAGCCAGTAGGACGCAAAGGCAAAATCAGTCGCCACCTGCAAAACCTCATGGGCAGGGTGCTCCCTTAGCGTAGCCAATCCCGTTTCGATGTTTTCCATTCCCATCTGCACGTGGTGATGGAGCAACTTACCCGCTTCAGTCAGAACAAGGCCGCGGTAGATTCGATCAAAAAGCCGTACGCCTAGGTCTTGCTCCAAACGCTTGATCTGCTGGCTGACCGCTGGCTGGGTTGTTCCTAATTCCAAGGCTGCGGCCGTAAAGCTGAGCAGGCGTGCAGCAACACTGAAAATTCTTAATGTATCCAAGGAGGGCGAGGCGTTAATCATGGCAATCCCTTTGACAGTGATCCATAGGAGCGAATCGGCTATGGCTCTCTCTGATAGGGAGGATCATCAATAACCATAAAGAAAAACTATGCGAACTGTTTCACAATTCTTAGCTCCAAGCTTGCGATATTAAATTGCCACCTTGCAGCAACTATCGAGGCTAATCCCATGAGCTGGTTTATGCAGTTAAAGCTCGCGTACAAGTTGACCCTGACATTTATCCTGTGTGCTTTCATTACTTTGGGCGTAGGAGCTTTAGGTCTGCAAGGTATCAATCGCCTGGCAGGCATGATGGATGAATTAACCACCAATAATCTGGTTTCGGTGAGCCGGGCCAACGAAGCGTTGGGAAGCGTCATCTCTCAAAACCGCTACCTTTATCGTCTATTGGCTGTCACGGTAGGCGGCGCGACGGAAGCTGAAAAAGCTGAAATTCTGCAAAACCTCAAGGCAGAACAAGCGGCAGGTGAAAATGCCTTTACCACCTACCGGAACACACACCTGGCACCGGATGAAAAGCAGGCGGGTGATCATTTCGAACGTATCTGGCCTGCTTATTTGGTCAGCGTTGACCAATATTTGAACAACCTGGCTCAGGGTGATATCAGCCATGCCCGGGAACTACTGATCTCGACGATCCAGCCTCAATTCGAGCAACTGATTGGCGACCTCAAAACTATTCTTGCCTCTAATAACCGCCAGGTTGAAGAAAGCACCAAAGTATCTAAAGCATTGCAATCCAGCGCAATGCTGACCCTGTTTGGTGGTATTGCATTGGCCTTTGTATTGGCAATTGGGCTGGGCCTCTTTATTACTCGCCTGATTACTCGTCCTATCGCTGAGGCAGTGGCCAGTGCCAAGCGTATCGCCGCGGGTGATCTGACTCAGCGTATTGAGACAACTCGTCAAGATGAGCCTGGCCAGATGTTGCTGGCCTTGGTGGATATGCAGGATAGCCTCAAGAGTACGCTCCAACAGATTGCCAGCGCATCGGATCAACTGGCTTCCGCTGCTGAAGAGCTGAGCGCTGTAACCGAGGAAAGCTCAAGAGGGCTGGTTCGCCAGAATGACGAAGTCCAGCTGGCAGCAACGGCCGTCAATCAAATGACTTCAGCCGTTGAAGAGGTAGCCCGTAACGCCGTGTCTACATCCGAAGCGTCGCAAAGCTCTACTGAAGAAGCACGTTTGGGTCGCCAGCAGGTACAGGAAGCGGCTACAGCCATCACCAGCATGGTCAATGAGCTTGATGTCTCGACAGGAACAGTTGAAAACCTGGCCGAGCAGGTACGCGATATCAGCAAGGTTGTGGACGTCATCCGTACGGTAGCGGAACAAACTAATCTACTCGCGCTTAATGCCGCCATTGAAGCCGCCCGTGCCGGTGAGCAGGGCCGTGGTTTTGCAGTGGTTGCAGATGAGGTCCGCTCGCTTGCTCACCGGACCCAGGCTTCGACGGGTGAGATTGAAACCATGATTGCTAGTGTGCAGGCGCGCGCCGAGGAAGCGGTTCGCGCTATGGAAAATAGCCAGACACTGGCTCGCAACACTCAGCAAATGGCGCAGTCGGCCGATCAGGCGCTGCAGCGGATCACCGATAAGATCGTTAGCATCAACGAGCGTAATCTGGTGATTGCCAGTGCAACGGAAGAACAAGCACTGGTTGCTCGTGAGGTAGACCGTAATCTGCTGAATATCCGCGACCTATCTACCCAGACTGCCACAGGCGCTCACCAGACCAGTGCCTCCAGCCAAGAGTTGTCACGTCTTGCTGGTTCCTTTAATGAGTTGGTTGCTCAGTTCAAATTGTAAGTACAGGATCCGGCTCCACGGATGGAGCCCGGTTATGGCATAAGCTGTACTTATCCAAGTCATGCCTCCCTATGCGGTTTACCGATCAGGAGCCCTCGTCTGATGATGATTACAAGTGTGAGTACGTAATCATCAACACAGGTCGGAGGGTATGTGAAAAAGCCAAACATCCTTTTCATCATGGCGGACCAGATGGCTACGCCGCTGCTGCCGCTCCACCGTGCCGACTCGCCCATCAAGGTTCCCAATCTTGAGCGTCTGGCACAGCAGGCCGTGGTGTTCGATTCGGCATACTGCAACAGCCCGTTGTGTGCGCCCTCTCGCTTTGTCCTGATGAGTGGGCAATTGCCTTCCAGAATCGGGGCCTACGACAACGCCGCTGACTTTCCTGCGGACGTTCCGACTTATGCCCATTACCTGCGCCGCCTGGGCTATCGCACTGCCCTCTCCGGCAAGATGCATTTCTGCGGACCGGACCAGCTCCACGGCTTCGAGGAGCGTCTGACCAGCGACATTTACCCTGCCGATTATGGTTGGGCGGTGAACTGGGACGAGCCGGATGTGCGTGCAAGCTGGTATCACAACATGTCATCCGTGCTGCAGGCCGGGCCTTCCATCCGCACCAATCAGCTGGACTTCGATGAGGAAGTGGTCTTCAAGGCCAGGCAATACCTCTACGACCATGTCCGTCGGGGGGATGACCAGCCCTTTTGCCTGACTGTCTCCATGACTCACCCGCATGACCCCTACACGATTACCAAGGAATTCTGGGATCTGTATGAGGAAACGGACATCGAGTTGCCACAGGTGACGCTGTCCCAGGATGAACAGGACCCTCACAGCCAGCGCCTGCTCAAGGTCATCGACCTGTGGGATAAGCCGTTGCCGGAGCAAAAGATTCGGGATGCGCGCCGCGCCTACTATGGGGCATGCAGCTATGTGGATGCCAATATAGGCAAGTTGCTCAAGACTCTGGAAGAATGCGGACTTGCAGAGGATACGATCATTGTCTTCTCGGGTGATCATGGCGACATGCTGGGCGAGCGCGGCCTCTGGTACAAGATGCACTGGTTCGAGATGTCTGCCCGCGTACCCCTGCTCATCCACGCCCCCAAACAGTTTGCGGCGCGGCACGTCAGTGCGTCGGTTTCCACCATGGACCTCTTGCCGACCCTCGTGGAGCTGGCCGGAGGCTGTGTGCAGGACGGCCTGCCCCTGGATGGTCGATCACTGCTGCCGCACCTGGAAAACCGTGAGGGCCACGATGAAGTGATCGGCGAATACATGGCCGAAGGTACTCATAGCCCGCTGATGATGATCCGGCGTGGCCGCTACAAGTTCATCTACTCCGAGCAGGACCCGCTGCTTCTGTTTGATCTCTCCAATGATCCCCAGGAGCTGGAGAACCTTGCAACCAGCAGTGAATACCAGAGCGTGTTGGATACCTTTGTACAGGAGGCCCGTACCCGATGGTCCATACCCCATATCCATGCCGATGTGCTGGCCAGCCAGCGGCGTCGCCGCTTTGTCGCCGAGGCGCTGAATAAAGGCGTACGTACAGCATGGGATCACCAGCCGTTCGTGGATGCGAGCCAGCAATACATGCGCAACCACATCGACCTGGATGATCTGGAGCGCCGTGCCCGTTATCCACAGCCGTTGTAATCAATCCTTGCCCGAAGGATGCTGACGGGCCACTGTAGACCCGATAACACACGCTGAAGGACGCACGCATGAAACCAATACCCACGCTTTTGATGGTTGGCGCCGCCCTGTTTGGTATGCAGGTTCACGCTGAAGATGCCGCTTGCGGCACTGTTCGTATGGCTGATCCGGGTTGGAGCGATATATCCACTACCAACGCTGTTGCCGGCTTTCTGCTCGAATCGCTGGGCTACCAGAGCACGGTCGACACGCTTTCCGTCCCCATCGTGTTTGGCGGCTTGAAGGATGGCAAGATCGACGCCTTCCTGGGCAACTGGATGCCTGCGCAGCAAGGGTATTACGATCAATTCGTTAAAAGCGGCCAGGTGACCGACCTCAGGGAAAACCTGAACGGGACCGAATTCACCCTGGCCGTACCCAAGTATGTCTGGGACGCCGGTGTGAAAGACTTTAGCGATCTGGCCAAGCATGCTGGCAAGTTCAACAAGAAAGTCTACGGCATCGGCTCGGGTGCCCCGGGTAACCAGTCGATCCAGAAGATGATCGACGGTAACGAGTTCGATCTGGGCGGCTGGCAACTGGTGGAATCGAGTGAGCAGGCCATGCTGGCGCAGGTAGGCCGCTCTGTGAAGCGCAACCAGTGGGTGGTCTTCCTGGGCTGGACGCCCCACCCCATGAACATCAATTACGAGATGAAGTACCTCACCGGCGGTGAGAAATACTTTGGCGAGGCGGGCACAGTTCATACGTTGACACGTAAAGGGTATGCCGAGCAGTGCCCGAACGTAGGCAAGCTACTCTCCAACCTTGCGTTCACGCTGGATATGGAAAACGCCATCATGAACGACGTAGTGGAGAAAAAGATCAGTTATGCCGACTCTGTACAGAACTGGCTCAAGGCTAATCCACAGGCCATTGAGCCCTGGCTGCAGGGGGTGAAAACCAAGGACGGTAGCGACGGTCTGGACGCGGTCAAGGCAAAGTTGTAGAACATGATTGCGCAGGGAAAACGGGATGTATCACTAACCCGTTTTCCCTGCAGCTACAGGCTGAACCAGCCCCTATCGATAGCCATATTCACTAGGCTGTCACAACACGGCGATAGCCTTTATCGCACCGTGTGCAGCGGACAAAAAATGTCCCTTATCGGCTACACCTCCCTTATTTCCTGTATTTCACAAACTTATGAAACGTCATACGTCAGACATCGTATGAGTTAAAAGACTATGCGAAATCGCCAGATAAATAGTCATACCTATTGCTAACGAAGTGGGGCGGTTATGAGTAACTTCACCGGGTCATGTAGCGAGCTTTAGAGCGCGCTACACATGATTTCGCGGCCTACAGGGAGGGAATATCGGCGGTTAAGGAGCATGTTGAGCGAAGCGATTTTGCTGCTTTTCTCTGTATTCAGTGGCATGAATGTTTTGATGATGGGTATCGCGCAGCTCAACCCATCTTGCTCATCACACCAGCGCTTCTTTCAACGCCTCCAGTGTCTCAAACACAAACCGCGGCCCTTCCGCTTCCAGCTCTGCACGGCCTCCATAACCGTAGCTCACACCGGCTGCATCTACACCGTTGCGTCGAGCACCTATGAGGTCGTGTTTGCGGTCCCCAATCATCAGGCAGGTCTCGGGCTGCAGCTTTTCCGTCTCCAGCACATGTTTGATCAGCTCACCCTTATCCGTACGCGTGCCATCCAGCTCGCTGCCATAAATGGCCTTGAAATACCCCGTCAGCTCAAAGTGGCGCGCGATTTCATTAGCAAACACCCAAGGCTTGGACGTCACCACATACAGGCTGTACCCCTTCTCTTTGAGCGCTGCCAACGTCTCGCGGATGCCTGGGTACGGCGTGTTTTCATACAGGCCCTTCTCTTTAAAGCGCACCCGATAGTGCTCCACGGCTTGCCAGGCCTGGGCATCGTCGAATCCATAAGACGCCATAAAGGCGCTGTGCAGCGGCGGGCCGATAAAATGAGTAAGCGTGTCTGGATCGGGCTCATTGATACCCATCTGAGCCAGTGCATATTGGATGGACAGTGTGATGCCGAGCTTGGGATCGGTCAGTGTGCCGTCCAGATCGAACAGGAGATTGGCATAAGGCATAAAGTCTTCTCATCAAGGCTGTGGATAACAGAGCCTACCCTAACCGCGCGGGCTGGTTTAGGCTCAGGCCTTACCTAATAAGAAGAAGGATTCACGCATGAACGCAGCCGGTAAAGTCGCGCTTGTCACCGGGGCCTCCCAAGGGATCGGCAAGGCCGTTGCCCAAGCGCTATTGAATGATGGGTATCGCGTCGTAGTCGCTGCTCGCCGCGAAGCGCCGTTGCAGGCGTTTATGGAAGAAGCCAAGGCTGCAGGTCAGGAGGCCCTAGCCGTTGTGTGCGATGTGACGGACGAGCAAAGCGTAGACGCCCTGTTCGAGCGCATTAACGCAACTTATGGCCGGCTCGACGTCCTATTCAACAATGCGGGTATCGGTGCCCAGGCCGTACCTATTGATGAGCTGGACGTCAGTGCCTGGCGTGCTACGGTCGACACCAACCTGACCGGCGTCTTTCTGTGCAGCCGCGCCGCCTTCCGCCTCATGCGCCACCAGACACCCCGCGGCGGTCGGATCATTAATAATGGCTCCATCTCCGCCCACGCCCCACGGCCTTTCAGCGTAGCCTACACCGCGACTAAACATGCCATCACCGGCCTTACCAAATCCCTCTCCCTCGACGGCCGCGCCTATGACATTGCGTGCAGCCAGATCGACATCGGCAACGCCGCCACCGATATGACCGAGCGCATGAGCACAGGCATTCTGCAAGCCAACGGCGAAAAAACCATCGAGCCACGAATGGACGTGCAACATGTAGCGGACGCCGTGCGTTATATGGCCGGTTTGCCGCTGGAAGCGAATGTGCAGTTTATGACGGTGATGGCGACTAAGATGCCGTATGTGGGACGGGGTTAACTGTTAGCTTTATCAGTTACATAGGGCATTTATCTAGGTTCGATTTTCGTTAGTGCCTGTTCTCTACTGAATTTATAAGGCAGTAATTATGAATAAAAGAAGAGTCTTTGGTCATATACCTGGTACGTCTGTAAACCAATTTTTTGCGGATCGAATTGAGTTAGCTAAATCGGGCATTCATCCACCAACTCAGGCAGGTATTAGTGGAGCTGCCTTAGAAGGTGCTGACTCTATAGTGTTATCTGGAGGTTATGCAGATGATGAAGACTACGGTGACGAGATTATCTATACAGGCTCAGGCGGAAGAGATCAAAATAATAAGACACAAATTTCAGATCAAATCCTAGAAAAAACCAATTTGGCGCTAGCTAAAAATAAAATAGAAGGTTTGCCGGTTAGAGTTACAAGAGGACATAAACATAAGAGTGAATTTTCTCCTGAAAAGGGTTACCAGTATTCGGGGTTATATATTGTTGATGATTATTGGCGTGAGAAAGGACAGGCAGGATTTTATATATATCGCTATAAGCTTATTTCATGCGAGTCTAATACGCGGACAGGGAATGAGGTAAGAGAAAGTACCTCTGAATATAAGGAGAACCGCCGTCGGGAGTCCATTATTCAGCGTGTAATAAGGGATACTGCATTAGCAAAAAAAGTTAAGAGTTTGCATAATTATCGCTGTCAGGTCTGTGACATAGTTATAAAGACAAGTGCTGGTCTCTATGCCGAAGCTGCACATATTGTTCCGCTAGGTAGACCGCATAATGGGCTGGATATCGAAAGTAATATAATATGCCTGTGTCCGAATCATCATGTGCTTTTTGATAATGGGGGATTTACGATAGCAAGTGACTTTAGTCTTATTGGTATTAACGGAAAACTTAGATTAGTAAGAGGTCACGATTTAAATCAGGAATTTTTAAGCTATCATCGTGAGCATTGTTATGCTTAGTTTTAATTGATTTTTAATTATAAGCTTAGATCTCAGGGCGATTTATTAATTTATTTAATGCTTGCTGCTTTATCTTAGGCTATTTGTTTGGTCAGTTGATAAGAATGTTTGAGGATATTGTGATGACTTTGAGTGCTTCATAAGAGAGTTGGGAATGAATTTCTAATAAGGCAAAGCAATTTATTAGGGTTTGTCTCTTTCTGATTAATTATAAGTACTGCTACGATTAGGTTAATCACGTATGCGTCAGATACCCCCGCCAGTCCTGCTCCCTTTCCTCTCCCCATAATCTGTCGATACTTGGCCCGTTTGGTCGACAGAAACATCTTCAAAACTCCTTACCTCATACTTCCCTTGCCAGGTTGAAGCTTCCAGATTACACAACGCAGTAAGCCAGTCGGCGGGTAGGGTTTCGCGAGCTTGTTGATAACTGTTGGCGGTAATGGGCTCGCTGGAAACCCTTTCTTTATAAACCGCTCTTGAGTACCAGCAAGAATCGAGCGTTGGACTATCGCTCAGTATTCGATGTGGCAGCTGTCTGCCGGATTGTCAGATATATGAAGGAGCCGGTGCGGTTGTTTATATTCTGCTTGGGCCTTATCCCTTCCGATGGCTATGGCCTAAGCACGTGGTATTGCTCGGCCATTCAGGTCATAGACGAACTATTGCCATGGGCTACGCTGCAAGAAGTGGCGTATCTGATGTGTTTTGACATACCTCTCCTGCACAGCCTGGGCGAATAAAGTCATCACGTAGGACCGCCACCTAGACATTTTTATGGCCTGACGATGGGGCGTTCTATGCAGAACAGTGGTTTATCTCGGCGTAGCTTTTTCCGTGGTGCTTGTGCAGGAGCGGTTGGGGTGGCAGGTGGTGCGCTGCTGCCTCAGGTTTTTGCAGCGGATGTAGAGAAAAAGGTGGCCATCAGTCCAGATGAAGCCCTGAACCGACTCAAGGAAGGCAATCAGAATTTTCTGCAAGACAAGCAATCGACTCCAAACACCCTAGGCAGTGAACGCCGTCTGGAGATCGCGCGGAGCCAGTCGCCGTTCGCGGTGCTGGTGTCCTGCTCAGACAGCCGAGTGCCGCCGGAGCTGTTGTTTGGGCGCGGGTTGGGCGAGCTGTTTATTGTTCGTAATGCAGGTAATACCGTAGATACGGTTGCGCTGGGCAGTATTGAATATGCTGTGTATGCCCTTGGCGTTTCTTTGATTGTTGTGCTGGGGCATGAGCGATGCGGTGCAGTGGATGCTGCGCTATCTGTAGTGGAAAAGAACGCAACGTATCCGGGCAGTCTGGGGCAGATGATTGAGCCGATTATCCCGGCGGTACTGAAGGCCAAGGCTAACTGCAACTGCGCTACTAATCATGATGAGTTGCTGGACGCCGCTGTTCGGGAAAATGTGCAGCGTATTGTGGCTCGTCTGAGAACGTCGGAGCCGGTGCTGCTCAATCCGCTTCGTGAGGGCAAGCTTAAGATCGTAGGGGCCCGTTACGATCTTGATGATGGTCGAGTCGATTTCTTCGAGAGCTAATGGGGAGTAGGCCCTATAAACATGCCGGGTACGGGTAGTTTAGCCGGGCACAAATCCGGCTAATATCGCTTTATGTTGGGCGTCATGCGGTTGCCTCCCTACTTGAAAGGACTCTCCATGCAGATCAAACGAGACGATCTTACCAGCCCTGACATTCACGCCCTCTTGCGTGAGCACCTCCATAGCATGACGCTGCACTCCCCGCCTGAAAGTATTCACGCCCTTGACCTTGAGGGACTGCGCCAGCCGGGCATTACGCTTTAGACCGCCTGGGAAGGCCGCGAACTGCTCGGCTGCGGTGCGCTCAAGGCGCTGGATAAGACCCATGGTGAGCTGAAGTCCATGCGGACGGCTTCGGCACATTTGAGAAAAGGCGTCGCACGAGCCTTGCTAACCCATGCTATTGACGAGGCCAGGCAGCGTGGCTATACACGCCTGAGCCTGGAGACCGGTTCGCTAGAGGTGTTTGTGCCCGCCCGACAGTTATACGCGTCGATGGGCTTTATTGAGTGCGGGCCATTTGCTGACTACATCAAAGACCCTTACAGCGTGTTTATGACCCGAACCCTGTAAGATTACGACCTTTGCTGCCGTGCGGCCTGACTCCTGTATGAGGTTACAGCCTTGATTCTTTATGACCTGGAACGATCCGGTAACTGCTACAAGATTCGCCTGCTGCTTTCAGTGCTTGAGCTGAATTACCAGAGGGTCAATGTAGACCTTAACGCGGGCGAAAATCGGCAACCGGAGTTCCTGGCGATCAACCCGCGCGGGCAGGTTCCGGTACTGGTTGATGACGAGGTAACGCTGTGGGATTCCACATCGATTCTGGTGTACCTGGCGCGCCAGTATGGCCGAGGCTTATGGCTGCCTACCGATCCGGTCACCATGGCCAAGGTGATGCAATGGCTGGCCTTCGAACAGAACGAAGGTCGCTATGGACTGGGCCGTGCCCGTTCAATCAGCCTTAACAACACCTCGGTCTTTGCGCGTACCGGCAATCTGGCGGATTGTCAGGCCTTGGGTTTAGCTGGGCTAGAGGTACTGGAGAAGCAACTAACTGGCGAAGAATGGCTGGTGCCGGAAGCCGGCGGCCCGACGATTGCTGATATCGCCTGCTACCCGTACACCGCCATGGCGCCGGAAGGTGGCATTGATCTGACGCCGTTTGTAGCGGTTCAAAAATGGTTACGCCGCATGCAGGCATTGAAGGGTTATGTAGAGCTGCCGAAGGCTACCCCTGCCTGAGCTTGACCTTAAGAAAGGTCCTGCTCAGTCGGGGCCTTAAGGGCCGACGCTTTTATGAGCGCTGTGTCCTGGGTGATTTGGGTGGCAGCTGCCTCATGGAAGTGAGCCCGGCCTTTACCGGCGCGCTTGGCGCTATACAGCGCTTGGTCAGCCAAGGTTATAGCCTCTTCGATGTCCATCGCATCCTGTGGCCACAGGGCTACGCCTATGCTGCACCCTACCTTGATTTTTTCGTTGGCCAAGAAGAAGGGGTTATCAAGGGAACGGATGATGCGCAGGGCGATGGCATCGATAACCTCTTTCGTATCGGTGATAGCGAACGGTACAAGCATCAGAAATTCGTCACCGCCTAGCCGTACAACGAGATCATTTTCTCGAAAACATGTGAGCAATCGTTGTGCAACGCCTTGCAGAAGCAGGTCTCCCGTACCATGGCCGAAACGGTCATTGACGGGCTTGAACCCATCAAGGTCCAGGCATAGCAAAGCAAGGCTACCGCCCTGCTGTTGGATATGTTGTTGAACCTGCGGTAGATAGCGTTCAAGCGCAGCTCTATTGGCTAAACCAGTCAATGTGTCCTGGTAGGCAATGCTTTCCATCGCATCCAGTTGGTCTCCCTGATGGCTCAGGCTCTGAACGAGTTGACGGATGGCCTGGCTCAAGCTGTGTACTTCGACAGTTCCCTTCAATTCAGGAATCTCAACGTTTTCACCGGCTGATAAACGCCTGGCGGCCGTTACGATTTGATTGAGCGGTTTGGTAATGAACCCCGCCAGCAGCCAGCCGATGACGGCAAATATCACAGCCAGCACAATGCCCCTGTGAGTATTTCTGTCTGTAGGTCATGAGCAGAGGCATATGCAGCGTCCAGTGGTTGGCGTGCTACAACAGTCCAGCCCAGGCCGGGATAGTCACCGTGCCCATCACTCATTGCGAAGCCGGTAAGGTAAACCTGTCCATCCGGCCAACGTTGAAGCGACCAAGACTGTTGTTCAATAGCGTCCCATTTGAAGTTCAGCTGTTGGCCAATCATCTCCTTCGGGCCTAAGAGGATGGTGTAGTCTTTGCTGACCACCATGAACTCAAGCCCTGGCAAGCGTTGCTGAATGGGCTTGAGCAAAGACTGCCTCACCTCATCAGCCCAGCCCCAGGAGAGATGCGACGCCAATACCCCAATCAATTTTCCATTGTCGTCCTTGATGGGCAGGCTTATATCCACAAATTTCATTGCCTCACCAGTAGGGTTAGGCAAAAGTTTGGCCAGCAGTACAGCTTCGTGCACGTCTCCTATAAAAGGCTCTTGCAGCGCGTTCAAGTAAACCGGACGCTTGGCGATGCTGGCGCCTTCCAGAATACCGTCATTGGATGCCATGACGTTTCCTTGGGCATCTGTGAGCCCAATCCAGGCAATGCTGGGGAACTGCTCCTGCAGGTGATTAAGTAGCCGCTTCGCCTCTTTGTTGTGACTAGGATCGCGCAGTGCCTGGAGCTGGCTCAATACAGTCAGCTCTCGGGCGCGGCCATCCATGTCCCGGTCGAGATGATCGACCATGTCGAGCGCCGATTCGGCCAGTTCGCGTCCGATCTGATCCCTCAAGCGGTTGACCGAGGCGGTTCCGATGAGCGCGCCAAAGATCCAGCTTAGAGAAATAATGAGAAGCGCCACAATTAACGCGAATCAAGTACGTAAACTGGAGAAAATGAGCATTTGTTCAGGACTGCATGTGCAAGAGCAACAAGAAGCGCTGCGGCTTGTTAAGGGGAGGAAGTGTGAGACTTATCGGCCATTGGTGGCAAAGCTGTAGGCCATCAAAAAAGTGCTGGAGGCCTACAATTATCTGGTATGAAGCGAAACGGCCAATAGACGTTAACCGTTTCGTGGGCGGTTCGCTTAGGCAGACTAACTGTTACAACGCGCGGAACATCACGTAGCAGTCCACCAGCCCTTGGGTGCGGTGACGGTAGGCCTTGGGCAGCGTGCCGACGATCTCGAAACCATGCTTTTTCCACAGGGCGACCGCCACCTGATTGGTGGAGACCACCGAATTGAACTGCATGGCCAGAAAGCCTAGCTCGCGGCCCGTTTCCAGTGAGTGGGTACACAAGGCACTGGCAACGCCCTGCCCACGTGCGGCTTCGGCAGTCATGTAGCCGCAGTTGCACACATGGCTGCCTGGCCCGGCGGCATTAGGCTTGATGTAATAAGTACCCAGAATCTGCCCGTCTCGCTCCGCGACAAAGGTGGCCTTGGGTAGCTCGACCCAGAGCTTCCAGGCGGCGTCACGGTCCATGGCCGGATCAAGCGCATAGGTTTCCTGGCTTTGGACGACTGCCTGGATGATCGGCCAAACCTGATCAAAATCGGCGGCGGTAATGGGGCGAATATTCATAAGAGCACTCCTGCGTTCGTTCTGGCTTTGATGATGCCAGCTCACGCCTGAAAACGTTACGTTTGTCGTCTCGCGAAACGTTCTGTTTCATCTCCACACTTTGCACACAATCCCTCGACAGGCCCGCAAGGTTGCCTTTGCACAATGCATGGCAGTTGTCATCGCGCGTCTGCTGTAGACCACGGTGATCCTCACCCAATCGCAGTCTGGAGCAATCCATGAACAACGAAGCCTTGCTGGCTGATGAAGCCAAATACTGTTCTTTTGGCGACACCGTCCACTACGTTAATCCGCCCAAGATTTTTACTGGCTGCGAAGGCAGCTACATGTATGACGCCGAGGGCACACCCTACCTCGACCTGCAGATGTGGTACTCGGCCGTCAACTTCGGCTACAAGAACCCGCGTCTCGACGCCGTGATGCGCAAGCAGCTGGATGTCCTGCCCCAGGTTGCCAGCCAGTATCTACACCCCACCAAGATCGAGTTGGCCAAGACCATCGCTCAGGACGCCGAGCGCAAGTTTGGTTTGCCGGGCCGCGTGCATTTCAACGTTGGCGGCTCTCAGTCCGTTGAAGACTCCCTGAAGATCGTCCGTAACGCTACTGGCGGCAAGAGCCTGATGTTTGCCTTCGAAGGCGGCTACCATGGCCGTACGCTGGGCGCATCGAGCATTACCTCCAGCTACCGCTACCGTCGCCGTTACGGCCACTTTGGCGAGCGCGCCAACTTCGTGCCGTTCCCTTATCCCTTCCGCCGCCCGAAAGGCATGACGGCCGAAGAGTACGGCGAGCACCTGGTGAAGGACTTTGCCCGTAAGTTCGAGAACGAATACCACGCAGTGTGGGATCCCAAGGCGAAGGAGTCGGAATATGCGGCCTTCTACGTCGAGGCCATCCAGGGCACCGGCGGCTATATCGTTCCACCGAAAAACTACTATACCGGCCTGAAAAAGGTCTTGGACGACCACGGCATTCTGATGGTGGTCGACGAGATCCAGATGGGCTTCTACCGTACCGGCAAGCTGTGGTCGATCGAGCATTTTGGCGTGAAGCCGGACATCATCGTCTTCGGCAAGGCGCTCACTAACGGCATGAACCCGCTAGGTGGTGTGTGGGCCCGTGAAGAGCTGATCAACCCCGATGTATTCCCGCCGGGTTCCACTCACTCCACCTTCGCGTCTAACCCGCTGGGTACGGCGCTGGGCCTCGAAACCCTGCGCATGACCTCGGAAGTGGACTACGAAAAGCACGTGATGGATCGCGGTGCGTACTTCCTGGAAGGTCTGAAGGACCTACAGAAGCGTCACAAGGAAATCGGTGATGTCGACGGTCTGGGTCTGGCCCTGCGCGCCGAGATCTGCACCGAGGACGGCTTTACCCCGAACCGCGAGCTGCTGGACAAGATGGTTGATATCGGCCTGGCTGGCGATCTCGAATACCAGGGCAAGAAGACCGGTCTGGTGCTGGACGTGGGCGGCTACTACAAGAACGTCATCACGTTTGCACCGTCGCTGGAAATCTCCTTCGCCGAGATCGATCAGGCGATGGTACTGCTTGACCAGCTGATCACTCGCGCCAAGCAGGCCTGACGCGGTGGGGCTCGAACAAAGGCCCGGCTCTGCCGGGCCGCTGTACGGCAATCAGCTCGAGCCTGGGGCGCTGATCGATCAGTTCAGCGCTCATCCGCCCGACGGGTTTCAGGTGCTGCGCCTGCCCCAGGCCACACCGGGCTTCGAGGCGGAGTTCGATCTGCTGACTACAGTAGACGGATCGCTCAAGCGCAGGATTGAATCACTTCCCCTTTATCGCCATTGGTCCAAATGGCTGCGTATCCGTACGGCCTTCATCGGCACGACGGTTTCCGAATATGCCCTCTTCCCGGCAGCCTGGTCGGCCCGCTCGCTGGTCAAGCGTCTGCGTAAGGCGCTGGGGTGGTGCTATCCGATGATGATCATCAAGGATATTCCCCAACATTCCCCCCTGCTGGATGACTCGGCCAACCTGTATGCGGAGCGGCTGCTTGAGGCCTGCAAGGCAGAGGGTTTCGTTCTGGTGGAAGGTCAGGCGCTGGCCTATGTACCCATCGATTTCGCCTCCGTGGAGGAATACCTGGGCCGTCTTTCGTCGAGCCGCCGCAAGGATATTCGCCGTAAATGGCGCAAGCGCGAGGCGTTGACGATTCGTGAGGTGCCGACAGGCGATGCGCAGTTCCTGTGTGACGAGCTGATCGACGAGTATTATCGGCTATACCTGAATGTGTACGACCAGAGCGAGATTCACTTCGATCGTCTGTCTCGAGGGTTTTTCGAGCAGATGCTGCGAGATGCAGGCAACGGTGGAATGGTATTCGAGTATCGCCATGAAGATCGTCTGATCGGCTATAACGTGTGCTTCGTGCATGACGGCAAGCTGATCGACAAGTACATCGGGCTGCAATATCCCGAAGCCCGGTCGTTCAACCTGTACTTCATCAGTTGGCTCATCAATCTGGACTATGCCCTCAGCCGTGGTCTGACCCATTACGTGGCCGGCTGGACAGACCCGGAAATCAAATCCTACCTGGGTGCTTCCTTTACTTTCACCTGTCACGCCGTCTATGTGCGCAACACCCCGTTGCGTGGCCTGGCGCGACGCTTTTCCCGGTACTTTGAAAGTGACCGCCAATGGAGTGACAGCCGTGAACCAGCCTATCGTTCTGGATCTTGATGGCTCTATCGGTGCAGTAGACAACGCCCTGCGCCTGGACCTGCGTGACTGGCAGGCACGGGTGCGGTTTGGCTGCCGCGTCTCGACTCTCGATGCCTTCGGCCGTGATGTGGTGGCCCGCCTACCCGTTAACCACGGCCCTGTACTGATGGGTAGTGGTGATTTTCATCATTTGAGCTGGCCGCTCATTGCCCGGCAGACATCCCGTACACGGGGCGTTCGGGTCGTAGTGTTCGATAATCACCCGGACAACATGCGTTATCTGTTTGGTATCCATTGCGGTTCCTGGGTGCGTCGTGTCGCCCTGTTGCCGCAGGTCAGCCACGTTCATGTGGTGGGTATCACCTCGCCAGACATCGGCCGTGGACATGCCTGGGAGAATTACCTGACGCCACTGCGCAGCGGTAAGCTGAGCTACTGGAGCCTGGGCGTAGACACGGGGTGGGCGCGTTGGCTGGGTGTGCAGTCGGCCTTTCGCAACTTTGCCGATGCCGACACCCTGGCTGATACCCTGAGTGAGCTCCTGATTCGTGAGCAGCAACCCACGTACTTATCCATCGACAAGGATGTTTTCAGTCCTTCGGTCGTCCGCACCAACTGGGATCAGGGTGTCATGCTTGAGCATCATGTCATGCAGGCGATTGAGGCCTTGAAGGGGCAGCTCTTGGGCAGTGATATCACCGGTGATGTCTCGGTCTATCGGCACCCCAGCGCCTGGAAGCGCTGGCTAAGCGCCGGCGATGGCCAGACGCTGGAAATACCTGATTTGACCTTACAATCCTGGCAGGTGGAGCAGCATGTGCTCAATCAGCGTTTGGTTAGCCGGCTGAACACGGCGCAGGGCTATGAGCGCGTCATGCGCTCGGCGTGACAAGCCTCTTCAATCACCCCATAGACCACATCAAAATCAGCCTCGCTTAACCAGGGGCTATTACTGATAGCCAGGATTCGACCCGCCAGCCGGCGGGCTTCCTGGCATTCAACGGGCGACTTGTAGGTAAGCGTCGTGTTCAGATAGTGGTAATCCGGCAAGGCATGCACGAAGGGAATGCTCAAGCCGTAGCCACTGCCCCAGGCAGCCTCTAGCACCGTATCGCGGGACGTACGGCTGGGCATGAGCACTAATAAAACGGGCCAGCTCCCCTCGCCCTCATGACCTACAAGGGGAACCAGCCCAGAAAGGGTGCGCAGGCGCTTGAGCCTGCGTTCGGCCTGCATGCGCTGTTGTGCGAGGAAATCGGGCAGGCGCTTCAGGGCGCGAACGCCAACGGCCTGCCGCCAGGACCCGACCTGATGCAACGTAATGGGCAGAGAAAAATATTCATCGGCAGCGGCCACCCAATCCCCTTTCTTCAGCGCACGCCGCAGTGGCAGGCCGTAAGCGAGCCGCAGACCCGCAGGCCGATAGAGGGCGGCATAGCCCAACAACTCGACACTGCGCTTGAATTCCAGCCAGGGTTTTGGCTGCGCCAGCGCCTGACTGGCATGACGCAAGGCCTGACGAATCGTCTCCTCGCGGGCGATAAGGGCGCCGCCTTCAAAAATCGTAAGCCCCTTGCCCACTGCCAGGCTGAAAAAGGCAATATCGCTGCGTGTGCCGATGCTATGACCACCGACACGGCTGCCCAAGCCCTGGGCGGCATCCTCGATCACCCAGGCGCCTACCGCCCGGGCGCATTCAAGCGCTGGGTCGATATCGCTGACCCGGCCGCACAGGTGGGTTGGAACGACGGCCAGGGTCTGCTCGTTGCACAAAGTCTCGAGCATTAATGGATCAAGGTCGAGGCTGTCCGGCTTGAGGTCGCAGAGTTGCAACTCAAGCCCGCATTGGACAACCGCCAGCGCCACCAGCGGGCAGGTATAGGCCGGAACGATAACGGTCGTACGCACAGGTGACAGGCTTTTCAGCGCTGTAAGCGCAATGACCATTGCCGCGGTGCCAGAGCTTTCCAACTGAACATGCTCTACGCCCAGAAAACGCGCCAGGGCGGTGCTCAGGTTACGCTCGCCGCCGGGCAGCAGGTCGCGCAACCGCAAGGGCAGGCCCGCTGTGGGCGGTGCGTCGAAGTAGGCTTTACGAGGAAGCGGCTTCACGGTGTTCACTCAGGGCCAGGCAAACGATGCCCAGGATGATCAAACCGGCAGCCAGCAGTTGTGGCCAGCCCAGATGCTCGTTGAACAGCCACACGGACAGCAGCATCACGGAGACGATCTCCAGGTGCGAGGCCGCAAAGGCCGGGCCGACCGGCACGTGCTTGAGCAGGGTCATCCAGCAGAAAAAGGCGCCGATGTAGCCTACGAACGCACCGTAGATCCATGGATGGCCGAATACCCGCCACAGCCACTCGGTGGTCATCGACAGGGGTTCGGCCTGCATGGCGGCGTATTTGAAGCTCAGCTGCGCCAGCGTATCGAACGCCATGAGTAGCAGAAAACCAATCAGGTAGAAACGCTTCATGCCTGTATCCCCACTACGGCAACGCCAATGGAAATGAGGCTGATGCCCAGCACCCGCAATGGCGTGAGCTTTTCAGCGAAGAAAAAGCGCCCCGCCAGCATGATGGCCACAATATTGATCGAGCCCAGCAGTACACCCTGGGACAGCGGCACCAACGACAGAAACGCCAGCCACACGACAAACTCCATCACGTAGCAGCCGATTCCCAGCCACAGCCACGGGCGACGGCTCATCTCTATCCAGTGCGCAATTCCGTCCTTGTCCGCCGACTCGGTCGCTGCAGCCTTGAACGCCAGCTGGCCGACACTGTCGATCACCACATTGGCGATCCACAGCACGATGACGAGCCCCGGAAAGGTTTCGGCCGTCATGCCGTGACCCTGTCCGCCACAGGCGATACTGCCTGCTCGCCCAGCGCGCTCTTGATGAACGCAACCGTTTCGGAGGCCACCTTGCGCCGCTCACGGTCCACTGTGATCATGTGATAGCTGTCTTCCAGCCAGACCGTTGTCACCGGTCCCTTGACCGAGCGCTCTACCAGTCGCGCGTTGTAGTCGAGGCTGGCAATGTCGTCCTGGGTCGCGTGCATCACGAGACAGGGGGAGGTGATGTCGCCAAGCTGTTTGCGTACCTGGGTAGCCAGGGCATACATCTCTGCCACAGCCCACCAGGGGTTGCCCGGCAAGCCTGCTGCGGCGCTGTCGCCGGAATTCATCTGGTCGACGATGTAGGTGCGCAGCATTTCATCCTTGATGCCATAGGGCGGCTGCTCGATGAACATGGTCTTGCGACCGATGCCCAGCGCCTTGCAGATCGGAAGGATGAAGCAGAAACGGGTGTAGAACGGCATACTCCAGCCGTCGTGGCGGAACATGGTAGCCAGCGCGGCTACGCCGGCAATCCGGTCCGGCTGATCGGCTGCCAGCTTGAGTGCCAGTAGCGCGCCCATGGACAGGCCCGCCACGAAGACATGATCGACCTGCTCGCGCAGCTTGTCCGCTGCAGCGCAAACACTGGCATACCAGTCCTGCCAGCGTGTTTCGACCAGATCATCGGCTGTGCCGCAGTGGCCGGCCAGTTGAACACCATAGACTGTGAAGCCAGCCTTGTTCAGCCCACGGCCGAACAGGCGCATCTCGTTGGGAGTTCCGGTCAGGCCGTGGATCAGAAGGACGCCGGTGCGGCCGCCTTCCAGAAGAAATTCATGTTCAGTCATCGAGAGGGTTGCTCTTGAGGAACGAGCTCGTCCAGCCAGGACAGGGCGTCGTTGAAAGTGGAAATCGGTGCGAAGGGATAGCCGCGCTGGCGGCAATGATCGATCAACTTGTACTTGGCCAGCACAAAGTCGGCACGGCCCGAGACGCAGAAGTCCGAAGTGCTGTCGCCAATGAATAACACGCGTTGCTGGCGCTGGTGCTGAAGGGCAAGCCGCTCGCACTTGCAGGTGCCGCTGTCGCGAAGGCAGTGCGGGCTGGCAAAGGGAGAGGCAAGTTCCCAGCTGCGCTCGCCGGTCTGGGTCAGGTAGTTGGCCTGCACGGGCAGCCCGCCCAGGCCGTGGCGGCGCAGGATATAGCGGATCGCATAATCCAGCCCGTCACTGATGACTTGAATCAGCAGCCCCCGCTCGCCAGCGGCCTCGACAAAAGCACGAAAGCCCGGATCGATGGCGATGCCGTCGAGATGCGTGTGGAACTCCTCCTGTGACATGTCCAGCAGTGCCACCTGGCCCTGCATGCAGTCCCGTGAGCCGATCCGACCGGCCTCCCAATCGTCTTCCAGCTCTTGCCAGCCGGGGCGGCCAAAACGTTCGAGCAGGGAGTCGATCACATCGACCTGGCTGATGGTGCCGTCGAAATCGCACTGGATCATCCAGGGCTGCGAAGGGTTCGGCAAAACCTCGCGAACGACAGGCGTATAGGGCCTGAGCGATTCGTCGAGCACGGAGTGTGAAAGATTATTCATGGAAATTCACCCGTACATTCTGGCCGATACGAAGCGTCGGCGGCTGATCGAACGCGAGCAGGCAGTCGACCACTCGCACGTTGGGATGTCCCTGGCTGTCGTCGTCCAGGTGGCTGCTGCCAAAGAGATCGCCCAGGCGCGTGACGTGCGCCTTCAGGGGCGGCTGGCCGGGCTCGGCTTCCAGCACAACGTCTGCTGTCATGCCCGGCTTCACACGATGCACAAAGCTTTCATTGAGTTCGGCGCGGATTTGCAGCGGGCGCTCCGGCAGGATCACCAGCAGCGGCCTGGCATCCTCTGGCGAAACGAGCGAACCCTGGGTGGCGTTGACGCGCACTACCGTCCCGGCCTGCGGTGCGTGTAGAACGCGCTCGGCCAGCCGATCCTTGGCCAGCGCGACATGCTGGCGGGCAATCTCGACCCCTGCCTTGGCAACGGCCTGTGCCGATTCCAGCTGCTGAACCTGTTGCCGGGCCTCGGTTGCCTGTTGCGGGTCCACTGCACCCTGACGGGCGGCCTTCTGCAATTGCTGCGCGCGCTGGCGTGCTGGCGGCAGACGCTGCTCCGCCGCTTTCTGCCGGGCCTGCGCCTGCGCCAGCTCTGCTTCATAGGCCTTGAGTTCGGTACGGGCGCTTCGGTCGTCCAGCGCTGCCAGTTCGGCGCCGCGCTGGACCGTGTCGCCTTCGGCCACGGTAAGGCGTGCAAGTCGGCCGGCCTGCAGGGATTTAAGCTCCAGCAGCCCACCCTGCACCTCTACCTTGCCCCTCGCCATGGCTACATATTTTGCGGCTTCGATCGCAGCCGGTTTCGCCGGTCGCGGAGGTTTCTTGTCCGAGCAGCCTACGACCGACGCTATCATCAAGGCGGCCAGCAGACTGTGGGTAATACGCATGTTCATCAGGCAAACTCCCTGCGGGCGTGGCTGCCCTGTTCGGAGGGACGCCAGTCACGTTGAATCTGTCCGTCCTCCATCTCCAGTACCCGGTCGGCATGACGGATCAGGCGCGGATCGTGGCTGACGCACAGCACGGTCGAACCTTGCTCATGGGCGATGCGTTGCAGCATCCGGGCGACGTTTTGTCCGTTTTCGGCATCCAGGGCACTGGTGGGCTCATCGGCAAACAGCAGTTGGGGGCGCTTGGCCAAGGCGCGGGCAAGTGCCACACGCTGCCGCTCGCCGCCAGACAGCGAAGCCGGGCGCAGGTCGAGCCGGTGAGCCAGCCCCACTTCCTTGAGCACCTGCCGGGCGCGCTCCAGGGCGTCCTGGTTGGAAAAGCCCAGATAGCCCAGCGGCAATGCCACCTGCTCGGTAGCGGTTAGCGCCGGAAACAGATTGAAGCCCTGAAAGACAAAGCCGGTGTGCTTGAGGCGGAAGCGCTCAAGGGCACGCTTGGCCAGTCCACCTAGCTTCTGGCCCAGAGCGCGGGTCTCACCTTCGTCCGGCGCCTGCAACCCACTGAGCAGCGACAGCAAGGTGCTCTTGCCACAGCCCGAAGGCCCTGAAATCAGGGTCAGCTCACCCGGATAGATGGAGACGGACAGCCGTTGCAATACGTGCAGGCGAACCATGCCCATGAGGAAGGATTTGCTGACCTCATCGGCTTCCAGGCTGGGAGCAGGACGCTTCACAGGAGTCATGTCATTACCTCAACAGCAGTGCAGGGTCAGCGCGCAGCAGGCCGCGCATGGCAATGAGCCCGGACACGAGCGCAAGGCCCAGGACCAGGGCGGCGCAAATCAGCGCGATCGGGGTATTCATGGCCACGGGGACGTCATGGCGGGCGGCGACGCTGAGCAGAACCGTGCTGGTAATCCCGGTGACAAGCAGGCCAAGCCCGCCGACCCAACAGGACTGTTCAAGCACCACCTGACTTAGCGACCGAAAGCTGGCGCCCAAGGCGTTGAGCACCGCATATTCGCGGGCAGAGGCGGCTACCATAGCCATCAGCGACTGGCTGGTGATCACCCCGCCGACCAGACAGACAATGCCTGCCATGAACAGTACGGCTACCCCCGCGCCGGTATCGAACATCCAGTAGAGCTGGGAGCGCCAGGCAAACTGCTTGGCTGTCCAGACCTCGAAGGGACCGAAAGATGGGTTGGCGACCAGGCGGGCCTGGGCCGCCTCGACATGGCTGGGCTTGCGCACCTTGGCAACGTAATAGGTCGGTCCGCTGCCAGGATTGTCATCCCCCTGCAGCAGGCGGGCCGTGTCCAGTGAGGCCAGCACGTTGACGCCACCCAGGCCGCGCAGACCGGCAATGGCCGCGACGACATGAACGCGATGGCCATTGATCCATGCGGATTGATCCAGGCTGACGCCCAGCTGATTCAGTTCCGAGCGGTCGACGATGACGGCGTTGGGCTCTTCCAGGCGCTGGCGCAGTCCTGAGGAGAGTAGGCTGGAAAACATCATGCCCTGGCGGCCCGGATTGATCCCCGATACAAAGACCGAGACGCCACCGCTTTTCTCATGGGTGCCATGCCAGTCGCCTTCCACCCAGATATAGGGTTCTACATCGGTAACATCCGGGTCCATGCGCAGGCGCATTTCCACGTCAGGACTGATCGTCCGACCAAAGTTGACGCTCTGGGTGCCTGGATAGCCCGCCCATAAATCGGCGGATGAAGACGAGACATACACCGCCGCGCTGCCAAAGATACCCAGCACCAGTGCAGCCTGCACCGTCAGCAGCACACCGGAAAAGCCAATGGCCAGAATGGCTGGCAGAAAGCGGCGCCATTCGTGGAACAGCGTCTTGCGGGCCAGGGCAATCATGTGTGCTTCTCCCCGGCTCCGGCAGGAAGCGGTGCGCCGCCCAGCGCCTTATAGAGCGCCACGAATGCCAGGCTTCGACGAGCCTGGGCCGTGGTAAGTTGAAGCGAGGCCTGCAACTGGTCACGCTGGGCGTCTAGCTGCTCCCATTGGCTGGTCAGGCCTAGTTGAGTCAGGGTCAGGCCGTGCTGCGCCCGTTTGTCCAGTGCCGCTTCTGCCTGCTGCAGGTGCTCGACCCGCTCCTGCTCCTGGCTAAAGGCTGCCAGGGCCGCTTCGGTCTGGGCAACGCTGTCGAGCAAGACCTGGCGGTAACCCTGCAAGGCGGCCTTCATAGCGTACTTCTGGGCTTTCTCTGCGGCTTTGCGCTGGCCCCAATTGAAGATAGGCAGGTCAATAATCGGACCTACCATGGGAACGCTGTTTGAGCGGACCTTTTCGTGCATTGTCATGTTGTAGGCATACAGATAGGAAGTGCCCAGCGCGACGTGAGGATAGAGATTGGCATGGGCCAGACCCAGCTCACCGGCTGCCTGCAGGACGTCGGCTTCTGCCCTTTGGATATCGGGGCGCGTACGCAAGAGGTCACTGGGCACCTGCTGCACCGAGACCTGCTCGATGCGCGGCAGCGGCTGTACCGTATTCCAAGAGGCATCTGGCGAGGTCTGTCCCAGCAGGGCGGCCAGGGATTGCAGGGCTCGTGCCTGGACCTGGTGGGGTTGCGCCAGGCGTGCCAGGGTCTCGGCTCGTTGGGCCTGGAGTTGCAGGCGCTGATCGGGCGACGCCAGATGGCTGGGAATACGGATATCCAGCAGGGCCAGGGCCTTCTGGTCCAACGCAGCCAGGGCTTCGAGCGTCTGGATCTGTTGCTGGGCGGCGCGCAGTTCGAGGTACTGGCGCACCACTTCCGAAACTACAGTGACCTGGGCGGCCTGCTGCTCGGCTTTGGCCTGCTTTATCCTGGCTTTGGCCTGCTTTTCAGCACCTTCACGCGCGCCAAACAATCCCAGGTCCCAGACCGCGTCCAGGCTGATCTGGAAAAAAGTATCCGTGGCCGAGACTTCTTCGCTGCTGCGGGTTGCCAGTGACAGTTGGGGTAGATAATTGGCGTCAGTCTGGCGTGTCAGCGCGCGGGCCTGCTTCAGACGGCTCGAGGCTTGGGCCAGCGTCAGGTTATCGGATACCGCACGTGCCACCAGCTTATCCAGTACGGGATCGTTGAAGGACTTCCACCAGCCGTGCAGATCAACGGTCGGCGCTGCCGATGCAGGCTGGGCAACCTGTTGCTGCCACTGGCCCGGCAGCGTCTGGGGCAGCGCCGGTGCATCGATCTGCGAGCAGCCCGCCAGCACCGTGAGTGCCAGGCTGCAGGTAGAGCGAAACGTGACCGGAAAGCGAACCATACGACAGCGAACCCTGGACAGCGAGTATCCAATCGAAAGAGGTTTGTGTAGCCCGAGGCTACGGCGTGAGGGAATTGTGCAAAGTCAAACTTGCGTGGCTTTGCAGGTTTTGTGGAGGAACGATGGAGACGCGAACGTCCGGTGCGGATGAATGAACGTACAGGTATGAAGTCCAAGTCGATACGCTTGGTTTGCGCTAGTTTGGTAGTCCGCGGAGCTACCCTCGTAGAGGTGTGAGCAGGTCCGTATACTGCTTCGGATTGAACTCAGAGGCGCTATGTATGAGTAACGACCCCCGGCCATCAGGTCCTCTCGTCCTGTTCGTGGAGGATGAGCCGAGCATCTCGGATATTCTGGTGGCTTATCTGCAACGTGACGGCTTGCGTACCGTGCATACGGCGGACGGGCTCGAAGCCCTCCAGCTGTTCCGTCGCCTGCGTCCGGATATCGTGCTGCTCGATATCCGCCTGCCCGGCATGGATGGTGTAGACATCCTCAAGACCATCCGCAACGAAAGCGAGACGCCGGTCATCATGGTCAGCGCCCTGGCCGACGATCTCGACAAGATGCTCAGCCTCCGCCTGGGGGCCGACGACTATGTGGTCAAGCCGTATAACCCGGCCGAGGTTGTGGCCCGTGTCCGGGCGGTACTGCGCCGCACCAGCGCTGTCCAGGCGCAGACACATACGTCTGCCCCGCTGCGCGTAGGTCGTCTGGAAATCGATCAGCAGGCCTACATGGCCCGGGCATACAGCGAAGGCGGCGAAGCTCAGGTCCTGCCACTGACCCTGACCGAATTTCGTTTGTTGAGCACGCTGGCCAACCAGCCTCGCCGCTGTTTTTCGCGCAGCGAGCTGATCGAGTCCTGCCTGCCGGAAAGCGACGCGCTGGACCGGGTCATCGACTCGCATTTGAGCAAGCTGCGGCGCAAGCTTCAGGATGCTGGCTGTGATGATCTGATCGAAACTGTACGCGGCATTGGGTATCGACTATGGCCCGAGTCCTAGACCGTATATGGGTCCGCTTCGGGCTGAATATTGTTGCCACGGTCTTTGTGACCATCGGCCTGCTCTGGGCCACCATCTTCATCTACACACAGTACGAGTACGACCGCTTCTACAACAACCTGCCCGTCAACGTCCGGCAGGAGATGGATCAGCTCGAGGCGCAGGATCAGGACAACAGTCCTCGGATGATTGAGATCTACAGCCAGTACTGGCGGGGCGATCCCTGGGACGGCGAGCAGCTGGCGCTTGTCCTGGGGCTGGTGTTCTGTCTGCCGTTCGGTCTGATCGCCGGGCTCTGGACGTCGCGACTCGTGACCTTGCCGGTGGGGTCCATTGCCGAGGCGGCCAACCGGATCGCCCTGGGCGATTTCAGCGTGCGGGCGCACAGCAAGAGCCAGCGTGGCGAGCTGGCGGATCTAGTACGCGATTTCAACCACATGACCGATTCCCTGGAATCTTTAGAGCATGAGCGCAAGGCCACTGCGGCTGCTATCTCCCATGAGCTGCGCACACCTATCGCTATCCTGCAGGCTCGGTTACATGCCTTGTGCGATGGCGTTATTCCGGCTGAGCCGCTGGAATTTCAAAAGCTACTCGAACAGGCTGAACACCTGGGGCGGCTGGTGGATGATCTGCATACCCTGTCGGTAGCCGATGCCGGGCGTTTGTCGCTCCATATGGTCACGGTGGATCTGGCTGAAGTGGCGCGGGACACCCTGGGCAAATATGCCAGCCGTCTGGACAGTTATGGGATTGAGGCCGAGCTGGCGGTGGAGGCCCCGGACCTCACGGTCAAGGCCGACGAGGATCGGCTGCGACAGATCCTTAACAACCTGATCGAAAATGCGCTGCGCTATGCACGGGAAGGCGGCTGGCTGGAGCTTCGCCTGAGTACCCATGCCGAACAGGCCGTAATCGTGCTGAGCGATGCCGGTCCCGGCCTGCCTGATGTCATCAAGGCCAATCTGTTCAAACGCTTTCAACGCGCGGATGCCTCGCGCAATCGGGCCAGTGGGGGAACCGGCCTGGGCCTTGCCATCGTCAAGACGCTCACGGTGCTGCAGGGTGGCCGCATCGAGGCCGGTGAGTCGGCGCGTGGCGGCGCACAGTTTCGTATCTATCTGCCGTTGAGCCGTGCCTGATCGCGTATCAACATAGCCGATACCCAAGGCGATTGGCATAATCGCGCCGGCTTGCAGGCCTGAAGCCGCAAGCCGGACCTTTCGACTGGCCGCGCCGCTGGCGCTCGACCGGCTGAAAATGGATTTTCACCCCTTATACGAGTTCTCTCATGAAAAAAGCAGCTGGAATTGCTGTCGGTATTGCCCTGGTCGTTGGAGCGGTCGCTGTGGGCGGTGCCTGGTATACAAGTACCCAACTGGAAGGTGCGCTCAACCAGGCCATTGACCAGACCAATGCACAATGGGCCAAGACGCTACCTGATCAATCGGCGCATATGGAACTGGTCAGCCTGGACAAGGGACTCTTCAAGAGTACCGCCCATTACCGCATCGTTCTGCCGGGTAGCGGCTTGGGATTGGACACGCCGATTGAAGTGCTCATGGTCGACCACCTGGAGCACGGCCCTTTCCCTGCGTCCCGTCTGGCCTCCTTCAAGCTGGCGCCGGTCATGGCCAGCAGCCATTTTGCGCTGGAATCCAGCCCCAGCCTGCAGGCTTGGTTCACGGCTGCCAACAATGCGGTACCCGCGTACGGCACAGCGGTAATTGGTTACGACCAGCAGGTGAATGGCACGCTGACGCTGCAGCCCTTCGAGCTTAATGAGGATGAGCGACACGTAGCCTTCGCTGGGGCAACGCTTGGGTTCAAGACTGACCTTGAGCTGAAACGCTATCAGCTCGACCTGTCGGCGGACAGCCTGGTGCTGACCTCGCCGACCAAAAACGGAGCGATGGTCAGCACGACGTTGAAAGGCATGCGTGTTACCGCCGATCGCAGCCTGGGACAGAGCGGGCTGTATACGGGCCGCTCGGACCTGGGCCTTCAGTCGATGCAGATCCAGGGAGACACCCTTCCACCGGTAGTCATGCGCGATATCACTGCCCAGGACAATCTGCAGGAGCACGGCCTGCGGCTCGCCGATACCATCCACTACACACTGGGTGGCATGACGGTTGACGGTAAGGAGGTAGGAAGTGGCCGTATGTCCCTGAGCTTCAGGGATATCGATGCGGCAGCCTTGCAAGGCATAGCGACCACCTATTCGCAGTATGCCGAGCGTGTCCAAATCGATCCGGAAACCCAGCAGATGCCCGCGATGCTGCCGGAAGAGCGGGCCCGTATGCAGGCCTTTGGCAGTACGTTGCTGGCGGCCAATCCCGTGGTCACGCTGGACGAGTTGTCCTTCAAGACCGCTCACGGCGAGAGCCGCTTCAACATGGCGGTCAACCTGACGCGTCCGGCGGAATACGGCCATCTGTCGCCCGCCGAGGTGTACCAGCAGATGATCAGCCGGCTGGATATGCAGCTTCGCCTTTCCAAGCCGATGATCGCCGACCTGCTCTCGCTCAAGCGCGATCCGTCCCAGGATGCTGCCGACGCTGCCCAGGAGGCCAAGGCGGCAGGTGAGGCAATAGGCGACATGGCGGCGTCGTCGCAGATGGCTCGGGTGGAAGGCGATGACATTGTCGCTACGCTCAACTATGCCGACCACATGGTCGACTTCAACGGCCAGAAAATGACTCCGGAGCAGTTCGCCATGCTGATGCAGAACACCGCGCTGGCGGCTATCACCATGTCAGCGCTGGCGCCGAGCGAACAGTGATTCTGGTGCACGCGGTGGCTGGCTGATGCCGCCGCGTTTCATCGGTCTCGGCAAATAGCACTCCCCGCTCCCGGACAATGGCGCTATAACTAACCCACCTTAGTCAGGGAGCGGTCGCCATGTTGTGGAGTCAGTTCGCCGAAACGCACGAGGTGTTCAATCAGGTCCCGCCGTTGGAAGGAGTCAATCTCTATCGGCTGGATACGCCACTTCAGGAGTGGATACACCGCTACCGCGGTGGTTGGGCGGATGACCGTCTTGGCGTCTATGGGGCGCTGGCGGGAGGACCTCTGATGGCGGCCGGTTTTCTGGCGAACCGGTATCCCCCCGAATTTCACAGCCATGACCGGTACGGTCATCGTATCGACCAAGTCGAGTTTCACCCTGCCTACCACGAGCTGATGCGTACCGCCGTCGAGCACGGTATCCCTTCCCTGCCGTGGACCGATCCGCAGCCTGGCGCGCACGTGGCACGGGCAGGCCTCATGTACCTGCATAATCAGGCTGAAGCCGGTACGAGCTGCCCGCTGACGATGACCTTTGCCAGCGTACCGGCCCTGTTGCACCAGCCGGAGCTGGCTGCGCGCTGGCTTCCCAAGGTCACGGCGCGTGTCTACGATCCGTCCCATGCGCCGATGGAGACCAAGGGCGGTGTGACACTTGGCATGGCCATGACCGAGAAGCAAGGCGGCACTGATGTGCGCGCCAACACCACTCAGGCTCACCCTGTGGGCTCCCCTGGCCCGGGCGAGGCCTATGAACTGGTTGGCCACAAGTGGTTCTGCTCGGCGCCCATGTGTGATGCCTTCCTGACGCTGGCACAGACCGCCCAAGGGCTCTCGTGCTTCCTGCTGCCACGCTTCCGGCCGGACGGCAGCCGCAATCAATTCTACATCCAGCGGCTCAAGGACAAGCTGGGTAACCGCTCTAATGCGTCCAGCGAGGTGGAGTACCGCGGTGCGCTGGCCTGGCTGATCGGCGAGGAAGGCCGTGGTGTGGCGAATATTCTGACCATGGTGGGGATGACCCGCTTCGACTGCATGATTGGCTCCAGCTCGCTCATGCGGCAGGCGCTTACGCAAGCCATGCACCATTGCGCCCATCGGCAGGTCAGTGGCAAACGGCTGATTGAGCAGCCGCTCATGCAAAATGTTCTGGCTGACCTGGCCCTGGAAAGCGAGGCCGCCCTGGCACTTACGCTGCGTCTGGCGCAAGCGCTGGATCAGCCGGACGATACGGGCGAACGGGCCTTCGCGCGGTTGGCCACAGCGGTGGGCAAATACTGGATCTGCAAGCGGGCTCCCGCCTTTATCAACGAGGCGCAGGAGTGCCTGGGCGGAGCGGGCTATATCGAGGACAGCCTCCTGCCACGGTTATATCGCGAGGCGCCGGTGAACTCCATCTGGGAGGGCTCCGGCAATGTGCAGTGTCTGGATGTGCTTCGTACGCTGTCGCGCGATCCGGATGTGGCGGCCGTCCTGTTCCAACATCTGGATGAAGGCCGTGGAGATGTGCGGTTGCAAACCCATGTAGCGCGGTTGAAGGCCGCCTTGGCTGAGCAGGATGATCTGCCGTACCGCGCCCGACAGGTCACGGAGAGCATCGCCCTGGCCCTCCAGGCGCGTCTGTTGCTGGATGCGGGCAACCATGAGGTAAGCGATGCCTTTCTGGCCAGCCGGTTGGGCGAGCGCCACGGTTATGTCTATGGCACGCTGCCTCTGGGCGTGGCGCATGAGGCAATCCTGCGCCGCAGCGCACCCTTGATGGTATAGCGCCAGCTTTCCTGCCCAGGGATGAAACCTTGGGCGGCTCCTGCGGTTCATACCTGTATCGTGTACAAGCAGGTGACGACAGGCATGGGTATGCGCGCCTCCTTTCTGGTGCTGTTGCTGGGCTTCTTCCTTGGAAGTGGCTACGCCCAGGCATGCCGTGCGCCCGGATCTCTGTGCCCCTTCATGCAGGCCGAACAGATTGACGTTCGCCACTCGTCGCCCTCTCCTGCCTCTCAGAATACCCTGATGGTCAAGGCATGCTGCTGCGTTCCGGCACAGGCTGCTGCGGTACGACTAACCTTTGCCCGCGCGCCCCTTCCTTCGGACCCTTACGCGCCGTCCTTCTACCACTCCGTATACCCCTCCCTGCCCGATCCACCTCCCAAGGCCGTGCCCGTTTGAGCCCATCGATTAACCCTTATTTCAAACGGAGAACGATCATGACGACTTCTGCTTACGACACCTGCATCAAAGCCTGCTCCAACTGTGCCCTCGTCTGCGAAATGTGCGCATCGGCGTGCCTACGGGAAGAAGACGTGAAAATGATGGCACGCTGTATCCAGCTTGACCGGGACTGCGCCGACCTGTGCGCCCTGGCAGCGGTGCTGATGCAGCGCGAGAGCCCTTTGGCCAAGGAGTTTTGTGCACTGTGCGCCAAGGCCTGCCGTGCTTGCGGTGAAGAGTGTGCCAAGCATGACATGGACCACTGCCAGGCCTGTGCCAAGGCTTGCCTGAGCTGCGCGGAAGAATGCGAGCGCATGGCGGCCTGATCCATCCGTACCCCGGCGCTCCGGCGCCGGGCCCTTTCGCTTTGGAATGTGGCCAACCGTGAGCTGACAAGGTCAGCGGCCATCTGCCTGCAAGGAGCTACGCGTGAACAAACCTCGTTTCAAGCCTTATAAATCAGCCTCTGGTGGCTGGGGTTCAGCTTTCTCAGTCGCGAATATCCTGATCCGTGAGAAGTCGCCTGTCGGCTCCGGTCTTCTTTTACTCAAGCAAAACAAGCCGATCGAAGGCTTTGCCTGCGTCAGCTGCGCCTGGGCCAAACCCCACCCGGCCCGCCCTTTTGAGTTCTGCGAAAACGGGGCCAAGGCCACCGCCTGGGAAAACACCAGCAACCGCTGCGGACCTGATTTTTTCGCGCAGCATACCGTGACGGAATTACTCAACTGGCGTGACTACGACCTAGAGCAACAGGGCCGACTTACTCACCCGCTGCGCTGGAACGCCGAGACGGACAGATACGAGCCGATTCGCTGGGACGTTGCCTTTCGCGAGATTGGCGATGAGCTGAGGGCCATGGCCGACCCAAACGACGTGGTGTTCTACACCTCGGGCCGGGCGGCGCTGGAAACCTCCTACATGTTCCAGCTGTTTGCCCGTATGTATGGGACAAACAACCTGCCCGACAGCTCCAACATGTGTCACGAGAGCACCTCCATCGCCCTGCCGGAAAGCATTGGTGTGCCGGTGGCCACTGTGACGCTTAACGACATGGAAAAAACCGACGGCCTGTTTTTCTTCGGTCAGAACGTCGGTACCAGCAGTCCGCGCATGCTTCACCAGCTTGAAGAGGCGCGTCAGCGCGGCGCGCCTATCGTTACCTTTAACCCGATCCGTGAGCGCGGGCTGGAGAAATTTACTAACCCGCAGTCCCCGACCGAGATGGCGACCGGCAAGGAAATCACCATCAGCACCCATTACAATCAGGTCGCCATCGGGGGTGATATTGCGGCCATGGCCGGGATGTGCAAAAAGCTGTTCGAGATGGACGACCAGGCGCGTGCCGCCGGGAAACCACGCGTGTTGGATGTGGACTTTATCGAACAGCATACCCATGGCCTGGAGGCTTTCGAAGCGAAGATTCGCAGCTATACCTGGGAAGAGCTGGAGCGTCGTTCCGGCCTTACCCGCAGTGCCATGGAGCTGGCGGCAATGGTCTATGCCCGCTGCGAGCGCGTCATTGGCGTATATGGCATGGGGCTTACCCAGCACCGCCAGGGCGTAATGAACATCCAGATGCTTGTCAATTTGCTGCTGCTGCGCGGCAACATGGGCAAGGAAGGCGCCGGTATCCTGCCCGTTCGTGGTCATTCGAACGTGCAAGGGCAGCGTACAGTTGGAATCACCGAGAAGGCCAGCCACGTCCCGGCGGAAAACCTCAAGAAGCAGTTCGGCTTCGAGGCGCCCCAGGATGACGGCGTGAACACCGTCGAGGCGTGCGAAGGCATTGTCAGCGGTAAGGTAAAGGCCTTTATCGGTTTGGGCGGCAACTTTGTACGGGCCGTTCCGGAAACACTGCTGATGGAGCCGGCTTGGCGCAAGCTCAGGCTTACCGTGCAGATTTCCACCAAGCTCAACCGTAACCATCTGGTGCACGGTGAGAAATCCTATATCCTGCCATGCCTGGGCCGTACGGAAATCGATGTGCAGGCCACCGGTGAGCAGCGCCATACCACCGAGGACAGCACAGGGTGTATCCGGGCCTGGCGCGGCGTTGCCAAGCCGGCGGCGCCTAATCTGTTATCGGAGCCCGCCATCGTGGCGGCACTGGCCAAGGCAACACTGGAGCCCAATCCCCGGCTCGACTGGGATGCCTGGGTCGCCGACTACAGTCTGATCCGTGACGCCATCGCCGAGAGCTATCCCGATATCTTCCATGACTTCAACGTGCGGATGCTGGAGCCCGGCGGTTTCCATCGTCCACTCGGTGCCTCCGAGCGCAAGTGGGCCACCGAGACCGGCAAGGCCAACTTCATCACTCCCGACAAGCTCACACCCGATGATGACATCGAGCCTGATCTCAAAAAGCAGGGCGTGCTGCAACTGATGACGCTGCGCAGTAATGATCAGTTCAACACCACCGTTTATGGCTACAGCGACCGCTTCCGCGGCGTCTATGGGACGCGGGCGGTCATCCTCATGAACCGTCGTGACATGGCCCGCCACGGGCTGGCCGAAGGCGACATGATCCAGGCTATTACTGCGGTGGACGATGGCGTACACCGGGAAGTCGGCCCACTCCGGGTGACCCCGTACGACATCCCCGAGGGCTGTTGCGGTGGCTACTACCCCGAATGCAATCCGCTGATTCCGCTCTGGCATTACGCGGAGCGCAGCAAAGTGCCTGCCGCCAAATCCATTCCGATTCGGCTGCGCAAGGTCATCGCCGTGGTGAAGGATCGCAACGTCCCGTCCGAGCCGGCCTCACCGGCCGGAGTGGGCGCGGTATAAGTGAACTGAGCCCTGGCGGTCCGGCAGGGCTCAGCGATTGATCAGCCACAGCACAACGGATACCACCGCACTGATCAGAATCATGGTGGTGATAGGGAAAAAGAACGAGACGTTCTCCCGTTTGATCACGATATCGCCCGGTAAATGACCCAGCGGTAGCCGTCCGATCCAGGGCCATAACAGGCCGACGGCAACTATCAGCAGTCCTATGACGATCAGGGTACGAGACATATCATCATCCGATTCAAGAGCCATGCCTAAACAGATTTCGCGACTGTGCCTTGCGTTCCTTTTAATCCTTTCTCTAGGCCACGCCCTGGCGGCCGATCAATCCGCCACGGGTGATGAAACCATTTCTCCAGGCGATGCTCGCCGCGCTGTTAGCGTACTGCAGGATGAGCAGCAGCGCGCCGAGGCGGTGCGGGCCCTCAAGGCGATTGCCGACACGGCCCCAGCCAAGGACGCCGATGCAGCGAAGTCCGATGATCAATTGGCGGACGATACTGCTGCCGATACCGCGGCCCCTGCCGAAGCACCTGCTGCCGTGGCGATCGAAGCGAACGGTTTGATTGCCAGAACGCTCCGTCAGGTCAGTCGGTGGGGTGATGGGCTGGAAGATCAGCTTCACCAGATCAAACAGGCCGTCCTGGCGTTCCCGGTGTGGTTACGAACCCATTCCGCCAGTGGCCAGGGCAAGCATATCCTGAGCGAGGCGCTGGTCGATCTGACCATTGTTTTCGGCGTAGGCCTCGCCCTTGAATGGGGGTTGCGCTACCTGTTGGGCAGACCCCGCCGCGCCTTGATCCAGCATGCTGAAGAAGCAGATGAACGCGCCCGACTCGAGCAGGCCGAGCGGGATGAAAGGCAACGATTGGCTCAGGCCCAGGCCAGGGCGCGGGCCGAGCGGGAACAGGCCGAGCAGGCAGCTGTTGCCAACGCTGCCGAAGTGGGCGGTATTCGCCCGGCCAGCGAAGAAGTGGCGCTGGTACAGACGACGCGTGATGGCGTCGAGCAGATCGAGGCCGTACCGGTCGGTGCGACAAATGCCGCCAAGGGTGGCCCTGCCAGTACCGCCTCCGACTCCGCAGCCCAATCCCAACAGCAGGCGACTGTTGATACCGTTAGCCATGATACAGCTGCTTCACCCCGGCATGCCGCCATGCCGGGCGAGCATTGGAGTACCCTGCGTCACCTGCCCTATGCATTGGGCTCGCTAATCTTTGATCTGTTGCCGCTGGCGTTATTCTTTGGTGCAGCGGCACTGATCATGCGGGCGCTGTCGGGTGATGAACAGAGCGTCATGACGGTTGTTCAGGGCTTCGTGGGCGCCTACGTTACAGTGCGCGTCTGCATGGCCGTGGTTCGCCTGCTGATCTCGCCGATAGGCCACGGGATGCGCATCATCCGCGTCAGAACCGATATCGCCCGGACTCTGGAAACCTGGATACGGTTCACCGTTGTGCTGGCGGCGTTCGGTATCGCCCTGGCTGAGGCAGTCGAGGCGCTGGGCGCAGGCCGGGCGGGCCATCTGGCAATCGTCAAACTGTTCTCGCTGCTGGTTCACCTCTGTCTGGTCGTGCTTATCTTCAAGGTCCGCAAGCCGGTCGGTGCGTTGATCGAAGCACCTGCCGAGGCAACCGGGCCGGTGGCCGCCCTGCGTAACTGGCTGGCGCTCGTCTGGGCCTTCTTTGCTGCAGCATTCGTTATCGGGCTGTGGGTGGTGTGGGCGCTGGGTGTCGAGAACGGCTTTCCCAAGCTGATCAACTTTATTGCCCTATCGGGGGCGGTGGTCATTGCAGCGCGGCTGCTGGCGATCCTCGTCCTGGGCGCAGTAGGGCGTGCTTTTCAACCCAAGACCGACGCGCCTTCAGATGAGAGCAATACGCCTGCCTCGTCTGTACGCAGCCGCTTGGCTGATCGTTATTACCCGCTTGCCCGCCGGTTGATCACCGCGACTATCACCGTGTGCACCGTCATTGTCCTGTTTCAGCTCTGGGGCCTTGACGCGCTGAGCTGGTTTGCCAGTGGCACCATAGGGCGCAGTCTGCTTTCTGCCGTATTGACGATCCTGGTGGCGGCTCTTGTGGCGATTGTTGTCTGGGAGTCGGCCAACGCCTCGGTACAGCGGCGTCTGACGCGGTGGACAAACGAGGGGGATCTGGTCCGGGCTGCGCGCCTGCGTACGCTCCTGCCCATGCTACGCAGCTTCCTGCTCATCATTATCGTGCTGGTGGTCGGCCTTACAGCACTCAGCCAGATCGGTATCAACACCACGCCGCTGCTGGCTGGTGCCAGTATTATCGGTGTGGCTGTCGGTTTCGGCTCGCAGAAACTGGTGCAGGACTTCATTACCGGTATCTTCCTGCTGATGGAAAACGCCATGCAGGTGGGGGACTGGGTCACCGTGGCAGGCGTCTCCGGTACGGTAGAGTACCTGTCGATTCGGACGGTACGTATCCGGGCCGGTGACGGTTCGCTGCATATCGTGCCGTTCAGCTCAGTCTCGACGGTCAACAATATCAACCGTGGAATCGGCAACGCGTCCATTCGTATCAATGTGGGCTACAACACCGACATCGATCAGGTCTTCGACGAGTTGAAAGCTATCGGTGCAGAAATGCGACAGGACCCGGCCTTCAAGGATCTGATCATCAATGATCTGGAGGTCTGGGGGGTGGACGCGGTCGACGGCTCTATGGTGACGGTATTGGGTCAGATGCGGTGTATCGACAAGGGCCGCTGGGGTGTGCAGCGCGAAACCAACCGCCGCATCCTCAAGCGCTTCCGCGAGCTGGGTATCACCATTGCCGACCCACGTACCTATCTGGTCATGCCAAGCGAGACTGCTGCCACGGATCGGTCGCCCCTGCCACACGGTAACCATCTGCCCAGCAACCAGCCAAGCCCCGACGCCTGAGGGCTTGGCTGATAGGAAGAAGAGCGCTGTGCTCCGGCAAAGCGCTCTTCCTCTTCCCAACCGTAAATTCATTGCCGCTGCGGCTCAGGCGTCGTGTTGGTCGTAGCCTTCGGCAAGGTGTTGATCCTTCAATTTCACGTAGTTGGCTGCGCTGTATTCAAAGAAGCTACGCTCCTTTTCCGTGAGCGGGCGCGCCTGCTTGACCGGGCTGCCCACATACAAGAACCCGCTTTCCAGTGTCTTGCCGGGCGGCACCAGACTACCGGCACCGATGATCACCTGACTCTCCACCACGGCCCCGTCCATGACGATGCTGCCCATCCCCACCAGGACCTGATTGCCGATGGTGCAGCCGTGCAGGGTGACCTTGTGGCCGACCGTCACATCATCGCCTACGATCAGAGGATAGCCGTCCGGGTTGTATGGGCCGGCGTGGGTGATGTGCAGCACGCTGCCGTCCTGAATGCTGGTACGGGCACCGATGCGCACGCGGTGCATGTCACCGCGAATCACGGTCAGCGGCCAGACGGAGCTATCTGCGCCCAGCTCCACGTCACCAATGACCACAGCGGTGGCATCGACAAAAGCGCGTTCGCCCAGCACGGGCGTTTTATTCTGGTAAGTGCGAATGGTCACGATAGATACCTTTTCTAATCAGGCGAGCCTTGAGTCTGGTTAAGATGGGCTCCATATAGTCTTCTTTGAGAGCCTTTCGTTGACTGGGCAGACTCGGCCAATGCGTCCTTTGAGGCAGCATAGCCGTATCCCGGTCGGCGTGGGGCTCAAGCTACCCGTATATATCCTTGAGGGGAACACCGTGAGCGCCAGCAATCCTCTGTTACAGCCCTACGATCTGCCACCCTATTCCGCGATCAAGCCTGAATTTGTCGAGCCGGCCATTGATCAGATCCTGGCAGACAACCGCGCCGCCATTGCCGAGTTGCTGAAGACCCAAAAGGAAAACCCAACCTGGCAAGGTCTGGTCGTGGCGTTCGACGAGCTGAACGACCGTCTGGGCCAGGCATGGAGCCCGGTTACTCATCTGAATGCCGTATGTAACAACCCTGATCTGCGTACCGCTTACGAGGCCTGCCTGCCCAAGCTTTCTGCTTACTCCACGGAGATCGGGCAGAACAAGGACCTTTTTGAGGCCTACCGGAAACTGTCTGAAAGCGAAGAGGCCAAGGGCTTCGACGCTGCTCAGAAGAAGATTCTCGACAACGCTCTGCGTGATTTCCGCTTATCGGGTATCGATCTGCCGCCTGAACAGCAGAAGCGCTACGGCGAGATCCAGTCGCGCAAATCGGAGCTGTCCAGCAAGTTTTCCAACCAATTGTTGGACGCTACCCAGGCGTGGACCAAGCATGTGACTGACGAATCTGCTTTGGCGGGTCTACCAGATTCCGCCAAGGCCCAGATGGCTGCTGCCGCCCAGGCCAAAGGGCTCGACGGCTGGCTGATCAATCTGGAATTTCCCAGCTACTACGCCGTGATGACCTACGCCGACGACCGTGCCCTGCGTGAGGAAGTCTATGCGGCTTACTGCACCCGTGCCTCCGACCAAGGCCCCAATGCCGGCCAGTTCAACAACGGCCCAGTGATGGAAGAGATTCTTGACCTGCGTCAGGAGCTGGCGCGCCTGCTGGGCTATGCCAACTACGCCGAACTGTCCCTGGCGACCAAGATGGCCGAGTCCAGCGAACAGGTCCTGAGCTTCCTGCGTGATCTGGCTCAGCGCAGCAAGCCCTTCGCCCAGCGTGACCTGGATCAGCTCAAGGCATTTGCTGCAGAGCATGGCGTAGCTGAACTCAAGAGCTGGGATACGGGCTACTTTGCCGAGAAGCTGCGTCAAGCACGTTACTCCCTGTCGCAGGAAGAACTCCGTGCCTACTTCCCCGTCGACAAGGTTCTCTCCGGCCTATTCGCTGTAGTACAAAAGCTCTACGGTATTGAGATCAGCGAAATCAAGGAGGGCTTTGATAAGTGGCATCCCGATGTTCGTCTGTTCGAGATTACCGAGAACGGCAAGCACGTTGGCCGCTTCTTCTTCGACCTTTATGCCCGTGCCAACAAGCGTGGCGGCGCATGGATGGACGGTGCCCGTGACAAGCGCCGCAATGCTCAGGGCGAGCTGATCAACCCGATTGCTTACCTGGTCTGCAACTTCACCCCGGCCAGCGGTGGCAAGCCTGCCCTGCTGACCCATGATGAAGTGACCACCCTGTTCCACGAGTTCGGTCATGGCCTGCATCATCTGTTGACCCGCATTGAGCATGCAGGTGTTTCCGGCATCAACGGTGTGGCATGGGATGCGGTCGAGCTGCCGAGCCAGTTCATGGAAAACTGGTGCTGGGAGCCGGAAGGTCTGGCATTGATCTCCGGCCATTACGAGACCGGCGAGCCACTGCCTCAAGAACTCCTGGACAAAATGCTGGCTGCGAAAAACTTCCAGTCTGGACTGATGATGGTGCGTCAGCTGGAGTTCTCGCTCTTCGACTTCGAGCTGCATGCCACTCACGGCGATGGCCGTAGCGTACTCGACGTGCTGGAATCCATCCGCGATGAAGTTTCGGTTATGCGTCCGCCGGCCTACAACCGCTTCGCCAATAGCTTTGCCCACATCTTTGCTGGCGGTTATGCCGCGGGGTACTACAGCTACAAGTGGGCGGAAGTCCTGTCAGCCGATGCCTTCTCCAAGTTCGAGGAGGAAGGCGTGTTCAATGCTGAAACCGGCCGCGCCTTCCGTGAGGCCGTCCTGGCTCGTGGTGGTTCGCTTGAGCCGATGGTGCTGTTCGTGGACTTCCGCGGCCGTGAGCCCAGCATCGACGCGCTGCTACGCCACTCCGGTCTTACCGAGGAGGCTGCATGAGCGGACCGGTAAAACGCTTCATCGCCGGGGCCGTGTGCCCCGCCTGCCAATCGGTAGACACGATGAAGATGTGGAATGAGGATGGCGTACCGCATCGCGAGTGCGCCTCCTGTGGCTATGGGGATACGCTGGACGAGCGCGGCAATTCGGTTCCCAAGGAATTGCCTACGCGCGTCAATGCGCCCAAGCAGCCAAAGCCTGCCACGGCTCAGGTCAAGGTGGCTCAGTTCTTTCCGAATCCCAAGCTCAAGAAGGACAAGCCTGACTGATGTGGCACGTTGTCTGTGGTGATGTCGCGGCTGAAGGTGTCCGTCAGGTGATTGATACCGAGGCCACTTCATCGCTACGGATAATGCGTGACGATCTGGCCGTAGGGCCGCTGGTGGATGTACATCAGCCGCCCTGTCCGGTTCGGTCGGCATTCTGGGAGGCCGTCTGGCCAGACGATGTTCCCGCTCCCGACTTTTCCCGCCAACTGGCGGACGATGCCACGTGGCTTGAGCATGCAGCACAAGGCAATCGCCCCATTACTGTCTGGCACGGCGACAGTGCTTCCGAACAACTCTTGCTCTGTCGTATCGCTGCCGCTCTGCATGATTCTTCTGTTGCGCTATACAGTGTTCCATGTGGAACACATCGTAGCGATGTACAGACTCGCCGTGCGGTTGGCCAATGCTCACCTGAGTTGTTGAAGCAACTGTATAGCCCTGTCCTCATCCTGCCCGAGCAGCAACAGGATCTGGCTAAAGCCTGGCATGAGGCAGTCGAAGCCAAGGCCGGTATCAGGCGATGGTTAGACGGTAGTTTTTGGTACAGCGACTACGAAACGGTCGACACTATCCTCCTCCAGCATTGCACGCCAGAATGGCAACCGCTCGCACGAGTGATAGCCGAAGTCATGATACGCAGCGAAGGATTTTTCGCGACGGATACCTTTCTAGGCTGGCGTGCCCGCGATTTGGCTCATAGAGGCCTCCTTGTTCTGCAAGGGCCTGAAAAGGGGCATTACTCCCAGCAAATGGTCTGCCTGCCAACGGTCTGAAATGACAGGCACAGGCCGGCCTTATCATGGCCTTCTGCCCTGATCTTCTGAATTTAACCGCAACGCAAGCGTCGAAGGGATACGCATTCGACCTGGAGGGAATCTGTGTACGCCCGTTTATTACTGCTGTCCTTCGTCCTGTTGACGGGTTGCGCTCAGGTCCAAACACCAACTCCCTCCTCCATGCTCGCGCCAGCCGGCACGCACCTCAACAGTGTGCTTCAACGGCAGGCCGTCAAGCATCCCGGACAATCAGGGTTTCGCCTTCTGGAGTCCAGCACCGACGCCTTTACCGCTCGCGCCGAGCTGATCCGCATGGCCCAGCGCAGTTTGGATATTCAGTACTACATTGTTCACGATGGGGTGACCACGCGCATGCTGGTCAATGAGCTGTTGGCCGCTGCTGATCGTGGTGTACGGATTCGCTTCCTGCTTGACGACACCAGCAGCGATGGTAATGACTATGCCCTGGCGGCGCTGGCAGCCCATCCCAACATCGAAGTGCGCGTCTTCAACCCGCTGCATATCGGTCGCAGTACCGGCGTTACGCGTTACATGGGGCGCTTCCTGCACTTGTCGCAGCAGCATCGCCGCATGCATAACAAGCTATTGCTTGCCGATAACAGCGTAGCCATTGTAGGCGGTCGCAACCTAGGGGATGAGTATTTCGATGCCAAGCCCGAAATGAATTTCACGGACCTCGACCTGCTTGGAGCGGGTCCTGTCGCCCATCAGCTCGGCGTAAGCTTCGACCAATACTGGAACAGCGAGATCAGCCAGCCCATTACAGGTTTTCTGCGCCGCCCGCCCACGGCTCACGCGCTGACTCGAATGCGCACGGGGCTCAAGCGCTACCTGGACAGCGAGCGGGTAAAGGATTCGGCGCTCTACAACCGGTTGCGCCGTTACGACACTGCACCGCAAATGGAGGGTTGGCTTCATGAGCTGACCTGGGCCAATGGCAAGGCGCTCTGGGACGCGCCACGTAAAGTGTTGGCAGAGGGCGAGCCGGACCGAAATCTGTTACTGACGACTCAGTTGATGCCCAGCCTTGACGACGTTCACAAGGAGCTTTTCCTGGTCTCTGCCTATTTCGTTCCAACCCAGACAGGAGTGGAATACTTGGGTGAGAAAGCCCACGAGGGGGTAGATATTCGCGTGCTGACCAACTCGCTGGAGGCAACGGACGTTCCCGCTGTTCATGGCGGATACGCGCCGTACCGCGACGAACTGCTCAAGCAGGGCATCAAGCTCTATGAAATGCGCAACCGCCCGGAAAAGGGTCTGCATGCCTCGCCTTATAGCTTTGGTCAGTCGGCTTCCAGCCTGCACAGCAAAGCCATGGTGATTGACCGTGAGCATACCTTTGTCGGGTCCTTCAACTTCGACCCGCGTTCTATCCTGTGGAATACCGAGGTTGGCATCATGGTAGACAGCCCTGCCCTTGCCGGCCGGGTCCGTCAGCTGATTCTCGATGGTATGGCCTTGGGTGTCAGCTATCAGGTGAAGCGGGTCGACCGCGACGGAACAACCAAGCTGATCTGGCTGGAAGAACGCGACGGCAAACTGTATGAGCTGGACCATGAGCCTGGCGGATTGTGGCGCCGATTCAACGCCTGGATCGTGCGTGCAGTAGGCCTTGAGCGTATGCTCTGATCAGCCTTTTGCCGCCTTTACGCATTCCAGAAAGAACGACAGCGCCGCTTGCTTGCGCAGCCCCCGGCGGCAAATGGCGACCAGCTCGCGGTGAAACGTGAGCGGCCCTAGGGAAAGCGTGCGCACGCGCGCCTGAGCCAGCTGCAGACCAGCCTGAGGAATCAACGCCACCCCCAGGCCACACTCGACCATTCTGACGATAGCTTCCAGCTCATCAAGCTCTAGCGCTTCGCGAACGGTAATCCGGTGCTCCTGAAGGAACCGGCTCACCTGTCGGCCACCAAAGGAGCCTCGGTCATAACGAACGAAGGGCTGTGTTGCCAATAAGGCCAGCGGATCGTCGCCTGGCAACGTGGCGGGCGTGATGAGCACGAATGGCTCCTGGGCCAACGGAATTTCATCCAGCTCCTTGGGTAAGGCAAATGGCGGTTTGATCAGTAGCGCCAGATCGATCTCGCCAGCGTCCACACGGCCCAGGAGCTGCAGCGAGACACCAGGAATCAGCTTGAGGTCTACCTGGGGAGCATCTTGGCGAAAGTGCATCAGCGCCTCGGGCAGCACGCCGGTTTGAACCGTGGCGATTGCGCCGATCTTTAGTTCACCCTGCCAGTGGGCGACATCTGTGGGGGCCGCCATCTGCTCGTACAGCGAGAGGATCTGCTCCGCCAGCGGAAGCGCTTGCTGGCCGGAAGCATTGAGCAGCGCCGCGCGGCCGGTCCGGTCAAAGAGCCGTACGCCCAGGTCGCGTTCCAACTGGCGCATTTGTGCACTGACTGCCGACTGCGTCAGGCCAACCTGTCGCCCAGCCGCTGAAAAGGTGCCATGTCGTGCAACTGCAATAAAGGTCTTCAATTCCCGAAGCACTGTCAGCCTCAAAATATTTGCTGCTCGGCAGCAAGAATATTCGTTTTTCCATCGAAACGCTTGTGGCTGACAATAGGGTCTTGCCCAACATGATGAGGTTTCTCATGGCGCTCTCCCCTTTCCACCTGGCTATTCCTGTGTACGACCTGGCGGCCGCCCGGCATTTTTATGGTGACGTTTTTGGTTGCCCTGAAGGTCGCAGCAGCGAGCAATGGGTCGATTTCGACTTTTTTGGCCATCAGTTGGTGATTCACGAACACCCGCGTACCGCGGCGCAGGAACATGCCCATACCAATCCTGTGGATGGCCATGATGTGCCTGTGCCGCACTTTGGTGTCGTATTGGGTTGGGCTGAGTGGGAAGCGTTGGCGGATCGCCTGAAGGCACGTGAAACAGCGTTTGTAATAGAGCCCTACGTGCGCTTCAAGGGACAAGTAGGTGAACAGGCCACCATGTTCCTGCTGGACCCTTGCGGTAACGCGCTGGAGTTCAAGGCGTTCAAGGACATCGATCAACTATTCGCCAAGTGAGGCTATTAGCCGTCGCTATAGGGTTCGCCATAAAAGCGCAGCAGGCAGAAGCCATGGCCAAAAGGATCACGAAGCACGGCCATGTCTCGAAATGCCGAACGCCGGACGTCACCCTCCAATGTAGCCCCGGCGGCTAACACCCTTGCCAGGGCAGCATCAAGATTATCGACTACAACGTCGAGATGTACAGGTGTCCAGTGCTGGCCGTACTGGCGCACCTGTCCTGCGGTTTCGCTACCCGCTGGCTTTTGTAGCAGATAGATCGGAACATCTGCCCCGGCTAGCTCAACGACGTGTTCATCATAGAGCTTACGCTGCACCGTCAGATCCAGCGCCTGCGTATAAAACTGGATGCCGCGCTCCAGGTCGTCGACATCCAGATTGATCAGCAAGCGTATAGTCATTAGCGCTTGGCTTCCATCAGCCGTGGCAATTGCTGGGCCAACAGATCCAGCTGCATGGGCTGGCGTACATAACCGACAGCACGGCCGTTCGGGTCGATCAGAACCAGATTGGCGCCATGGTCCACGGTGTAGCTCTGCTGGGTGGTATCGGCCGGAATGAAGGGAATCCCGACGGTATTGGCCAGCGTCTGGGTGTCGGCCATGTCGCCTGCCAGAGCCTTGAAGCTGGGGTTGAAGAACGCCACGTATTGCTTCAGCCGTTCCGGTGTGTCCCGGGCAGGATCGACGGTTACAAACGTTACGCCCAGCGCATTGCGATCCTTTTCAGGCAGTTTGGTGAACAGTTGCTTGAGCTGCGCCAGGGTCGCCGGACAGACGTCCGGGCAGAAGGTATAGCCGAAGAACATCAATCGCCACTGCCCTTTCAGCGAGTCGAGCGTAATCGCTTCCTTGTCCTGATTCGTAAAGTTGAGTGCAGGAAGTGCCTTGCCTTGAGGCAGCATGACGATGCCCGCGTCCATCAGCTCGGCAGGTGTTGGCGCCGCATCGGTTCGATAGGCGCGGTAGCCGAGAGCTGCCACCGCAATCACGGCAAGAAAGATGGCAAGAATAAGAACGAGACGGCGAGCATTGGTCATGACGGACAACCTTGAGCAACGGAATGTGCATCAGGGTACTGGATGTAGGCCCGCCTCGCACCGTCAGCAGGCCGGATCGACCCGCGAAGCGTTTCAAGACGCTTCGCGGGCCTGTAACATCATCAGGTGGTAGGTTCGGTGGTATTGATGTAGTCCGGCACCTTGGCGAGCGGCAGTGTACGCACCTGCGCCTGAGTAGGACCCTGGCGGGGCGGCAATGGCTCCAGCGTCTGGGTCTGTCCGGTTTCCAGCGCCCGCTCGATGGCAGCCAACACCCGAATGTCCCGCCAGCCTTCATCGCCGTCCATTTCAGGTGCCCGATCATTCAGGATGCAGTCGGAAAAATACTCGGTCTCGCCACCAAACTGGTCGACAACAGGATGTTCATGTTCCTGCGTTTCACCCTCGATGGTCGCACGATAGGTGATAGCTACACCTTCACCAAAACCGAAACAGGGCGACGCCTCGATTTCGCCTTTCGAGCCGACTACCTGGAAGCGCTCGGTATTGGGTGCGCTGTAGCTAACGGTAAACTGCGCCAGGCGCTCCTGAGGGAAGCGCAGGGTGACGGACACTGCGTCATAGGTCGTGATGTCACGCCCGGGTGTATTGACCCCTACAGCATGCACTTCGATCGGCTCGTCACCAAACAGGTTGCGAACGGCATTGAGCGGATATGGCCCCATGTCCGGTACCGGTCCTGCCCAGTAACCATTCAGGGCGCGATGATTCTGCGGGTCTAAAGGCTGGGCGAACATGGAAGTGAAGATACGTGGGTCGCCAATGTCGCCCTTGCGAATGCGCTCGACCATCTCGACCGTCCCCGGCTCGCAGTGCAGCCTGTAAGCGATCATGAGCTTGGCACCCGACTTCTTGGACGCCTCGATAATGGCCTTGCAGTCCTCCTCGCTGGTGGCCATGGGCTTTTCCAGCAGCACGTGGATACCTGCCTCAAGTGCCGGTACGGCAAATTCGCGGTGGCGGAAGTTGGGTGTAGCCAAGTAAATGGCGTCGATCTCACCGGAGGACAGCAGTGCCGGAAAGTCCTCGTAGCGATAGCTCTTGAGGTTGTACCGTTTGGCCAGTTCGTCGGCCTTGACCGGATCGCCTGTCACCAACGCCGTCATGACCGAATTGCTGGTCTGGCCGACACCCGGCATGAACGCACCCTGGGAAATCCAGCCACCCGCGACAACCGCATAACGGATCTTGCCCTCTGCACTTGGCATGTTGCTTGTCCTCCATTCGATGGGTAGGCGAAAAGCCTGACCCTTATTTCTGTCGGCAAGCAAGCGAGGGGTGAAGTTCCTCAGGCTGGACGACTGTTCATGAAGAAAGCCGTCTAGCCTGCAGTTTTTACTGAGGCAGTTGAGACGCCAGTTCGCGCAGGGCCGCCTCGGCACCCATGATGCGGCTCAGGCATTCCTGCGCCTTTTCAGGAGTCAGCCCCAGGCGCTCATACAGCTCAGGCGGAATGGGGCGTGCCGGACCGCTGCCAATGCCTTCGGCGCGCAGCAGTTGCACGGCCATGAAGGTCAGGTTGGCATAGATGGCGTTGGGCCCGTCATAGGCCGGATAGGCTTGGAAGCGAAGCGCGGCTACCAGCTCTTCCGGCATTTCCCAGTTACGCATCAGCCAGGCGCCGATCTGCTCACGGGTGATGCCGATCAGGTGGCGCTCAATCAGGCTGCTGTCCAGATGCGGGTTGGCTTCCACGTGACGGCAGATCAGTGAGAAATGCGGTGGGAATACGTGAGCCAGCACCAGATAGCCAAAGTTATGCAACAGCCCGCACAGGTAGGCAATGCCCATCTCAGGACGAACCTTGCGTGGCATGGCGCGTGCCAGCCCTTCGATGACGGCGGCGGTAAAGATGGACTGTTTCCAGTACGGCGTTGCGCTTTGCGGCTTGTCCTTGGGCAACGTGATCGTCTTGCCGAGTGTCAGGCCCAACGCCAGGTTAATGACCAGGTCGAAACCCAGAACCCGGACGATTGCATCTTCCACGGAGCGAATCTTGCCGGGCGCCGCGTAATACGGAGAAGATGCCCAACTCATGACCTGGGCGGCTAACGCCGGGTCGGTTTCCACCACGCCGGCCAGATCATCGACCGTTGCTTCGGGATTGACGCGCAGCTTGATGATTTTCTCAGCTGTCTTGGACAGCGGCGGGATTTCCAGCGTCTCATCGAGGCGCTGCTTGATACGGCGCGCCGTGAAATGCGTGACGGCGCGGGTGATTTCCGCATCGTCCGCTTCCGGGCGCGTCTGATTGGGTTGAATGTCCAGCAGCGGCTCGCCGAAACGGCCCGGGTTGGCCTCGGCCAGCAAGCGACGGAAATCATCCACGGAGACTTCCAGCAAGACATCTTCCTCGCCAGACTCCAACAGCAGGTTGGGCTCCTTGAGCAGGCGTTCGTCATACAGGCAGGGCGAACTACTCAACGTAGGCAAGCCCGGCAGCACCTTGAGTTCGTGCTTGTGCAGCGCCTGGGACAGCCGTTCAGGCTTCATGACGGTCAGCGTGCGGCCGGTTAATTCCGACAGACGGTTAAGGTCGAGCAGCTGGTTCTGCGGAAACAGAACCATCAGAACTCCAGTCGAGTCATCCAGCAGGACGGCCTGTACGCGTTGGGCATTGGAAGAGAGGCCCATCGTGGAATTCACTTCACGATAGGACACCCCCAGCTTATCCAGCATCTCCTTGATGGGCGCTGGTGCATGAGGGGTTGGCTCGGAGGTGTGGGCTACGTCAGTCATGGTATTTCCGCTAGGCCAGATGTAGCCAGTATAACTACCTCGCGCCGCACTGGAATGCCTCTGACCAAAGGTCGCAAACTTTTATTTAGACCTGACCGTATTGCTGACCATGGCGTAGCCAACGTTCCAACAGTGGACTGACATGGGCGGGCCATTTTGCCAGCAGTTCCTGAGCGGCATCCCGTACCGCCGGGAGCAGATCGGCATCGCGCATCAGATCAGCGACCTTGAATTGCAGGAGACCGGTTTGCCGGGTACCCAGCATTTCACCCGGGCCACGCAATTCCAGATCCCGTTCGGCGATCACGAAGCCGTCGTTCGTCTCCCGCATGATCGCCAGCCGCTCACGGCCAATATGCGACAGCGGAGGATGAAACAGCAGCACACAATGGCTGACCGCACTGCCCCGCCCTACCCGGCCGCGCAACTGGTGCAACTGGGCAAGGCCCAGCCGCTCGGGGTTCTCGATGATCATGAGGCTCGCGTTGGGTACGTCCACGCCAACCTCGATCACGGTGGTAGCTACCAGCAGCTGCAACTCGCCCGCCTTGAACTGCGCCATGATCTCGGCTTTCTCGGCGGGCTTCATCCGGCCATGGATCAAGCCGACCCGCAGCTCGCCCAGGGCCAGCGACAATTCCTCGAAGGTGGTTTCCGCGGCCTGACAGGTCAGTTCCTCGGATTCTTCGATCAGCGTGCACACCCAATAGGCCTGTCGGCCTTCCAGGCAGGCGGCGCGCACACGCTCCACGACTTCTTCGCGACGGGTATCGGTAATGGTGACGGTATTGACCGGCGTACGGCCTGGGGGCAATTCGTCCAGCACCGAGGTATCCAGATCCGCATAGGCGCTCATGGCTAGTGTGCGCGGAATGGGCGTCGCGGTCATGATAAGCTGATGAGGGCTCAGGCGCCCTTCTACACCTTTCTGCCTCAAGGCCAGCCGCTGCTGAACACCGAAGCGGTGCTGCTCATCGATGATGACCAGGGCCAGCCGGGCAAAGTGGACTTCACTTTGAAACAGAGCATGCGTGCCGACAACCATGGGCGTTCCGGCCGCAATGCGCTCCAGTGACGCGGCGCGCGCCTTGCCCTTGAGCTTGCCAGCCAGCCAGGCAACCTCCAGCCCCAGAGGCTCGAACCAGCGTTGAAAATTCAGGTAATGCTGCTCGGCCAGGATTTCTGTCGGCGCCATCAGGGCGACCTGATACCCAGCCTCAATGGCCTGCAGTGCAGCCATGGCCGCGACCACGGTCTTGCCTGCCCCTACGTCACCCTGTACCAGACGCAGCATGGGCTCATGCTGGGCCAGATCATGGGCAATTTCTGCACCGACCCGCTGCTGGGCGCCGGTAGGCTTGAAGCCCAGGTTGGCCAGGTATTGTTTGGGTAGTTTTTTAGCAGGTGGCAATGGCGGTGCCTGCTGCGCGCGCATGGTTTCACGCAGGCGTTGAAGGGAGAGCTGATGGGTCAACAGCTCCTCGAAAACCAGCCGGCGCTGTGCCCAATGATGACCTATTGCCAATTCCTCGACATCGGCGTCCGGCGGCGGGCGGTGGAGATAGCGCAAGGCCTCGGCCAGAGGGCCAAGCTTGTACTGTTTTGCCATTTCCGGCGGCAACCAGTCTGGCAGGCTATGCGGCCCCAGTCGCTCCAGTGCCTGTTCGGTCAACTGTCGCAGGCGCAGCTGGGTCAGCCCTTCGGTGGTCGGATAGATCGGCGTCAGTGTCTGTTCGACAGGCGCTGGCGCGTCATCCTTCAGGGCCCGGTATTCCGGATGATAGATTTCAAGCCCCGATGCACCGGGCCGTACTTCACCGTAGCAGCGCAGGTGCGTGCCACGCTTCATGCCATCCTTCTGGGCCTGGCTGAAATGAAAGAAGCGCAGGCTCAATGTGCCACTGCCGTCCTGCAGGCGAACCAGCAGGCTGCGTCGGCGACCCATGATGACATCAGCGGTGGCTACGACGCCTTCTACAACAGCGTCCTGCCCAGGGCGTAAGGCCCCGATCGGGACGACCCGGGTACGGTCCTGGTAGCGCAAAGGCAGATGGAACAGGACGTCCTGCAGGTTCTCGAGCCCTACCCTGGCCAACTTCTCTGCCATGGCCGCGCCGATGCCTTTCAGCGCGGTGACCGGGATCGCAGACAGTTCGGTCATGCCGGTTGTACGACTCCTGCCGCTTCAGGTCGGGCCACGGAGCACAGGCGTACCGAGTCAGCCAGCACCTCGATGGCGCGCGGACGCGGGAAGCTGGCTCGCCAGGCAATGGCGACCGTACGATAAGGCACCGGCGCGGTGAACGGGCGAACCTCGATCACGCCCGGTGCATAATGGTGACTTTCCACTGCCGAGAACGGCAGGACAGACACGCCTAGCCCGGAGGCCACCATGTGGCGGATGGTTTCCAGCGACGAGGACTCGACCTGGGTATGCTTGGCTTCATCCCCATGCTTGCGCACCGTCGGACAGGCTTCAAGCACCTGATCGCGGAAGCAGTGCCCTTCACCCAGCAGCAACAGGCTCTTGTCGCTGAGCTGGGAGTTGTCGATCGACTTGAGCTCCGTCCAGGGATGGCGTGCCGGCATCATGACGTAGAAGGGCTCGTCATAGAGGGGCTTGGTCAGAACGTCCGGCTCGCTGAACGGCAACGCGATGATGATGGCGTCGAGTTCACCGGTGCGCAGCTTGTCCCGCAGGACGTGCGTGAAATTCTCTTCGATATACAGCGGCATTTCCGGCGCCACGCGGTTAAGCTGGGGAACCAGGTGGGGAAACAGATAAGGGCCAATCGTATAGATGGCGCCGATCTTCAGCGGAGCGCTGAGCTGGTTCTTGCCCGCCTGGGCCAGCTCGCGAATACCCTGGGCCTGTTCCAGCACCTTTTGGGCCTGGGCCACAATGCTTTCACCCGTGGGTGTCAGGCGAACCGCACTCTTGCTGCGTTCAAAGATCAGGATGCCCAATTCGTCCTCAAGCTTTTTCACTCCGACCGACAGAGTCGGCTGGCTGACATGGCAACGTTCGGCGGCACGGCCGAAATGCTGCTCTTGGGCAAGAGTCACGATATAGCGCAGTTCAGTGAGGGTCATGATTGAATCAATCCTTAGAGCCTTTCCATACACAGCGGCGCACGAGGCTCGGCGAGGTGTCAGGCAAGGCGCCATTCCGAAATGACGGCGACGCTTGAAGGTCGTCCGTTCCGAGTCGTTCGCCAGACGGGTCAGCTAATGACCAATTAACAAATACTATCACCTGCAAGCATAACGGCTGCTCTTTTTTGAACCAAGCTGTGTTGCAAGGCTTGAGGCTTAAAACGTGACTCGGCAAGCTACTCCATTCGATCGCTATTGATGCAGGTATTCCTATGTCCGTCTCCCCTCGTGTTCTGATTGCCGGCTGTGGCGACATTGGCAGCCGCCTGGGTATACGCCTGCAGGCAGCTGGCTGGACGGTGCATGGGCTGCGCCGCTCGGTGGAGCAACTGCCCAAGGCTATTCTACCGGTCGCAGGCGACCTGACCGCCGCGGAGGCGCCAGCGCAATGGCCGACCGGGCCGTTGGATTACGTTGTATACGCCGCTGCGGCGACGCAGCACGATGAGGTCGGTTACCGTACTGCCTATGTCGAGGGCCTTCAGCATGTGCTGGCGTGGCTTGAACAGCACCAGCAAACGCCGCGTCGGCTGGTCTTTATTTCCAGCTCTGGCGTATACGGGCAGAAAAACGGCGAGTGGGTGGACGAGACCTCAGCGACCGAGCCCGAAGGTTATTCCGGAAAGATCCTGCTGGAGGCCGAGCAGGTGGCACAGGCAAGCGGCCTGCCTGCTACAGCTGTACGCTTGAGCGGTATTTACGGCCCTGGTCGCGAATGGCTGCTCAATCAGGTTCGCCAGGGGTATCGCGCCGCCAGTGAGCCACCGCTGTATGGCAATCGTATTCACGTTGACGATGCTGCCGCGCTGCTCGCTCATCTGTTGAGTGCAGATCAACAGGGCGTTGCGCTGGAGTCTGTTTACCTGGGGGTGGATGACGAGCCCGCTCCGCTCCACGATGTCGTCATGTGGCTGCGTGAGCAACTGGGCGTTACCCATTGGGCGGAGGAATCTGCCGTACGCCGGGCCGGTAGCAAGCGCTGCCGCAATACGCGCGCCCGAGCCTTGGGGTGGACGCCGCAATACCCCAGCTTTCGCGAAGGCTATTCCGCTATCCTGAATGTCTAGGACAAGCAGGCGCAGCCGTGGGGCTGCGCCCTGTCGTGTTTATTCCAGAACCAGGATACCGTCCATTTCCACCTGGGCACCCTTGGGCAGCGCTGCTACGCCAATGGCGGCACGCGCCGGATAGGGCTGCTGGAAGTAACGACCCATGATCTCGTTCACCTTGGCAAAGTGACTGAGGTCGGTCAGGAAGATGTTCAGCTTGGCGATATCGGCCAGCGAACCGCCCGCGGCTTCCGCAACGGCTTTCAGGTTCTCGAATACCTGTACGGTCTGCGCCTCGAAGCCTTCTACCAGCTCCATGGTCTTGGGATCCAGCGGGATCTGCCCGGACAGGTAAACCGTATTCCCAACCTTGATCGCCTGGGAGTAGGTGCCGATGGCGGCCGGTGCATTCTCGGTATGGATCACGGTCTTGCTCATGGAGTCGCTCCTTTATCCAGATGACAAAAAGCCTGTCGATAGAACCGACAGGCTAGCAGGCATCAGGGATAGGTGGAAAGGCTCGTTAACTGCGAACGCGCGTGATGCTGGCGACGCCGGAAAGCGTACGCAGTTTTCGAATGACCCGAGCCAGGTGCACACGGTCATGCACGCTGACCACCAGCTGAACCACGCTGATGCGGCCGTCGCGCTCGTTCATGCTGATCTTTTCAACGTTGGCATCCACTGCCGTTACGCTGGTCGCCAGCATGGCGATCAGGCCGCGCTGATGCTCCAGTTGAACGCGTAGCTCTACATTGAATTCGCCAACCACATCCTTTGCCCAGGTGAGCGGGATGCATTTCTCGGGATTCTGGCGAATCTCGGCGATGTTCTTGCAGGTGTCCAGATGGACGACCATGCCCTTGCCCGCCGACAGGTGCCCAACGATCGGGTCGCCTGGAATCGGCGTACAGCACTTGGCATAGCTGAGGACAAGCCCTTCGGTACCCCGAATTGCGAGCGGGCCTTCGGTCTGCGCCTTGTCTTCCTGGCTTTCGGCATCGGCCGATACCAGGCGACGGGCGACCACGTAGGCCATCTGGTTGCCCAGACCGATCTCTTCCAGCAGGTCTTCGAGTACCACTACCTTGTATTCCGCCAGAACCGGCAGGATACGCGGCAGGGAAATCTTGGAGAGCTGGGTATTGAAGTTGGCCAGCGCCTTGTTGAGCAGACGCTCGCCCAGGCTGATCGATTCGGATCGGCGCTGCTGCTTGAGTGCATGGCGGATATTTGTCCGTGCCTTGCCGGTCACGACAAAATTCAGCCAGGCCGGATTGGGCCGTGTGCCGGGTGCAGTAATGATCTCTACCGTCTCACCACTGTTGAGCGGCTGCGACAGCGGTGCCAGACGGCGGTTGATGCGGCAGGCAATGCAGCTGTTGCCCACATCGGTGTGTACCGCATAGGCAAAGTCGACCGGCGTGGAGCCCTTGGGCAGCTCCATGATCCGACCTTTTGGCGTGAAGACATAAACCTCGTCCGGGAACAGGTCAATCTTCACGTTCTCAATGAATTCAAGGGAGTTGCCGGCGCGTTGCTGGAGTTCAAGGATGCCCTTTACCCATTGGCGAGCACGGGCGTGTGAGCCCTTTGGCTCCTCTTCACCTGACTTGTAGAGCCAGTGCGCTGCAATGCCGTTGTTAGCCATATCTTCCATTTCGCGGGTGCGAATCTGGATTTCAATCGGTACGCCATGCATGCCGAACAGGGTCGTATGTAGGGATTGGTAACCGTTGGCCTTGGGAATGGCGATGTAATCCTTGAAGCGGCCCGGAATCGGCTTGTACAGGCTGTGCACCGCACCCAGGACGCGGTAGCAGGTGTCGACCTTGTCGACGATGAGGCGGAAGGCATAGACGTCCATGATTTCATTGAACGACTTACGCTTGCCCCGCATCTTCTGGTAGATGCTGTAGAGGTGCTTTTCGCGACCGATCACCTCGCCCGGCAGCCCTTCACGCTGAAGACAGCTGGTCAGCGACTCCTGGATCTTGCTGACGATCTCGCGGCGATTGCCCCGGGCGGCCTTGACTGCACGCCGGATACGCTCGGCGCGCATGGGATGCATGGCCCGAAAACCCAGATCCTCGAATTCGGCATACATGTTATGCATGCCCAGTCGGTTGGCGATCGGCGCGTAGATTTCCAGGGTTTCCTTGGCGATGCGGCGGCTCTTGTCCGGCGGCATGGCATCAAGGGTACGCATGTTGTGCAGCCGGTCGGCCAGCTTGACCAGAATGACGCGAATGTCACGCGCCATGGCCATGGCCATTTTCTGGAAGTTTTCCGCCTGGGCTTCGGCCTTGGTCTCGAATTGCATCTGGGTCAGTTTGCTGACCCCGTCCACCAGTTCGGCCACGGTTTCGCCGAACTGCGCCATGAGCGCCTCTTTGGCAATGCCGGTATCCTCGATGACGTCGTGCAGCATGGCGGCCATCAGGCTCTGATGGTCCATGTGCATATCGGCCAGGATATTGGCGACCGCAAGCGGGTGGGTCACGTAGGGCTCACCGCTGCGGCGGCGCTGCCCATCGTGAGCTTGCTCGGCGTAGTAATAGGCGCGGCGGACCAGGTTGACCTGATCAGGGCCCAAATAGGACGCGAGCCGTTCGGAGAACGTGTCTATGGCTGGCATGGATGGCTTATCTCCTGCCGGCCCACGTAACGGCTCGTCGGTCCGGCATCTTACAGCGCCTCGCTATCGGCCTCGTTGTTTTCTTCGAAAGCAGCGAACAGCGGCTCTTCTTCAACGATATCTTCCTGACGAACCACTTCGTCATCGACAAGGCCTTCAGCGATTTCACGCAGGGCCACTACGGTCGGCTTGTCATTATCCCACGGTACTTTGGGCTCTTTGCCGCCGGTTGCGAGCTGACGCGAGCGCTTGGTGGCGAGCATGACCAGTTCGAAACGGTTATCGACGTTATCCAGGCAGTCTTCAACGGTGACGCGGGCCATGGTGTTCCTCGGTGGTAATGTGATCCCGAAGCGGGAGGACTGTGTAGTCTAAAAAATCGGCAGTGCTAAGGGAAGTGCCGTTTGGCTCATGACCGCTGGATCAGGAGCTTTTCGAGCAATTCGTTGTGTCGGCGTTGCTGGCGGTCCAGACGCAGTTGCCTGGCTCGGAAGACGGACTTCAGATCTTCCAGTGCCGAGGCGAAGTCATCATTGATGATCAAATAGTCATATTCGACATAGTGGCTCATCTCGCTGACCGCTTCGTGCATGCGTCGCTCGATCACCTCATGGCTATCCTGCCCGCGGTTGTTCAGTCGCTGGCGCAGGGCTTCCTGGCTGGGCGGCAGGATAAAGATGGACTGAGCATGAGGCATCTTGCGACGTACCTGTTGGGCACCCTGCCAATCGATCTCGAGGATCAGGTCGTGACCTTCGGCGAGGGTCTGCTCCAGCTGGCGCTGGGACGTGCCGTAATAATTGCCGAACACTTCGGCGTGCTCCAGGAAATCGCCATGCTCCAGCAGGCCCTGGAAGGTCGAGACATCCACGAAGTGATAGTTGACCCCATCAACCTCGCCCGGGCGCATGGCGCGTGTGGTGTGGGAGACGGATACACGGACTTCAGGCAGGGCATCGAGCAGGGCCTTGACCAGGCTGGTCTTGCCTGCACCCGAAGGCGCCGAAACGATGTAAAGGGTGCCAGGGAGGGCTGTCATAGTGAATGGCCTATTCGATGTTCTGCACTTGTTCGCGCATTTGTTCTATCAATACTTTGAGATTGACCGCCGCCTGGGTGGAGCGCGGGTCAAAGGCCTTTGAGCCTAGGGTGTTGGCTTCGCGGTTGAGTTCCTGCATGAGGAAGTCCAGGCGACGGCCGGCGGCGCCTCCGGCCTTGAGCACACGGCTCACCTCGCCTACGTGCGTCGTCAGACGGTCCAGCTCTTCTGCCACGTCGCTTTTCTGGGCCAGCATGACCAGCTCCTGTTCGAGCCGCTGTGGATCGGCCTCAAGGCTTAGCTCGGCAAAGCGGTCGAGAATCTTCTGGCGCTGGGCGGCGAGCATCTCGGGAATCAGCTCACGAAGCGCGGCCACTTCGACCAGAATGGCTTGCAGGCGCTCCTCGATCAGGCGGGCCAGCTCCGCTCCCTCACGATTGCGGCCGGCCTTGAGTTCATCCAGTGCGGCTGCAAACAGGGCTTTTGCCTCGGCATTCAGGGCCTGTGGATCGGCGCTCTGGGAGATCAGCACACCCGGCCAGCTCAGGACGGTCATCGGATCGATCAGGGCGGGCTGTTGGATCATCGACGCCAGGCGTTCGGCTGCTGCAATCAGCTGACCGGCGCGCTGTTCATCAATCTGTAGGCTGGGTGCGGCATTCTCTTCGCTGAAACGCAGGGTGCATTCCACCTTGCCACGTGACAGGCCCTGGCGCAGCGCCTCGCGGACACTGCCTTCAAGGTCGCGAAACGCTTCAGGCAAACGCAGGTGCGGCTCCAGATAGCGATGATTGACCGAGCGCAACTCCCAGCTCAGCGTACCGTACACACCCGCGCGTTCAACGCGGGCGAAGGCCGTCATGCTATGCACCATGGAATGTCCTCGCTTAAGCAGTGCGGGAGTACCCGGCAACGATCACGGAAGCGTTTTCGCTGCAGAGCGGTCCGCAAAAAAGAGGTAAGTCTACCCCAGCCTGACGGTGGGCCCAACGTAGTGATGTCGCATGATCCTCTATGGGGCCTATAATGACGACCAGTTTTCTCCTGCAACAGGTATCCCTACATGAATCGTCCGAGTGGTCGCGCTGCCGACCAGTTACGCGAGATCCGCATCACCCGTCACTACACCAAGCATGCCGAAGGTTCGGTTCTGGTGGAGTTCGGTGACACCAAAGTGATCTGCACGGTCAGCGTCGAGGCCGGAGTGCCACGCTTCCTGAAGGGCAAGGGTCAAGGTTGGCTGACGGCCGAATACGGCATGCTGCCACGTGCGACCGGCGAACGTACCCAGCGTGAAGCCTCCCGTGGCAAGCAGGGTGGCCGTACCCTGGAAATCCAGCGCCTGATCGGTCGCTCGCTGCGTGCAGCGGTAGATCTGACCAAGCTGGGCGAGAACACCCTGTACATCGACTGCGACGTGATCCAGGCCGATGGCGGTACCCGTACGGCCTCTGTGACCGGAGCCTGTGTGGCGCTGGTCGATGCGCTGGCGGCGCTCAAGAAGCGTAGCGGGCTCAAGGGCAACCCGCTCAAGCAGATGGTTGCAGCCGTCTCTGTGGGTATCTATCAGGGCGCACCGGTACTGGATCTGGACTATCTTGAAGATTCCACTGCCGAGACCGATCTGAATGTGATCATGACCGATGCTGGCGGCTTCATCGAAGTCCAGGGCACGGCGGAAGGTGCACCCTTCCAGCCTGAAGAGTTCAACGCCATGCTGGCGCTGGCTCAGAAAGGCATCAAGGATCTGTTCGAGATACAAAAGGCCGCCTTGGCCGAATGACCTGACGAGGGCGTATGAACGAACTACAGCAAGTCCCCAGTGCAGATGCACGCCGTTGGGCCATGCTCTGCCATTATTCGGCGTTTCTGTGGTTCGTGGCGCCCATGATCGGCAATGTCATCGGACCGCTCGTCGTGTGGCAGTTCAAGCGGGAGGCTGATCCATTCATTGATGATCAGGGCAAGGAAGCACTCAACTTCCAGCTCACCATCACGGTGGCCACCCTGCTCTGCTGGCTGCTCGCCTGGGTACTGATCGGGTTTCCCCTGATGGTTCTCGTAGGCGTGTGGGCCTTTGTGCTGACCGTTATCGCGGGCCTCAAGGCCAACAAGGGCCGCCCTTATCGGTATCCCTTCTGCTGGCGACCGGTGGACTGAGCGTCAGACAATAAAAAACCGGCCCTGGGCCGGTTTTTTATTTATTACCAACAACTCTCAGATGCTGAGCGCCCAATCGTAATCGATCATCAGCGGAGCATGCTGTGAGAAGCGCGGCTGCCGAGGCAGACGTGCCGAACGCACGAAACGGCGCAGGCCCGGTGTCAGGATCTGATAGTCGAAGCGCCAGCCAAGGTTCAGGTGCTCGGCCTGCTCACTGTCCGGCCACCAGCTGAACTGGTCGCCATCACGGCTGATCTCGCGCAGGGCATCCACATAGCCCATATTGCCGATCACTTCGTCCATCCAGGCCCGCTCAGGTGCCAGGAAGCCCGGCATCTGCTGGCATTCGCGCCAGTTCTTCACATCGATCTTCTGATGTGCGACGTAGAGCGAACCGCAATAGATGTACTCGCGGCGCTTGCGGCGCTGCTTGTTCAGGTAATTGGTGAAGTCGTCCATGAACTTGAACTTGTGGTTCAGTTCATCATCACCGCCCATGCCAGAAGGCAAAAGCAGTGTGGCAATACTCACCTTGTCAAAATCAGCTTGCAGGTAGCGTCCGTAACGATCTGCAGTCTCAAAACCCAGGCCGCTGATGACCGCTTTGGGCTGGAGCTTGCTATACAGCGCAACACCGCCCTGGCTGGGTACCTCGGCGTCGCAGGCATAGAGGAAGTAGCCATCCAGTTGGTAGGCAGGATCTTCCAGATCGAAGGCGGAGGCGCGGGTGTCCTGCAAGCAGATCACGTCGGCATTCTGGCCTTGAAGCCAATTGAGCAACCCTCGCTCAACGGCAGCCTGAATACCATTCACGTTCATACTAATGATCCGCATAAATGGCCCCCAAAAAATCGTGGATGTATGATACCCGAGCTCAAACGCTTTAGCTAAATTCATGCCGCCCGGGATTTTCGTAATGCAGGCGTATCAACGCAATTTCATTCGTTTTGCTATCGAGCGCGGAGTTCTGCGCTTCGGTGAATTCACATTGAAGTCCGGACGTGTTAGTCCGTATTTCTTCAATGCCGGTTTGTTCAACAGCGGAAACGCCTTGGCTCAGCTAGGACGTTTCTACGCCGCTGCGGTCACAGACTCAGGCCTTAATTTCGACGTATTGTTCGGTCCGGCCTATAAAGGGATTCCGCTGGCTGCCGCTACAGCCGTTGCGCTGGCCGAAGAACATGGTCGTGACCTGCCTTGGTGCTTCAACCGAAAAGAGGCCAAGGATCACGGTGAAGGCGGCATGTTGGTGGGGGCTCCGCTGGCGGGTCGCGTCCTGATTATCGACGATGTCATCACGGCCGGTACTGCAATCCGCGAGGTCATGCAGATCATCCAGGCACAAGGTGCCACGCCTGCTGGCGTATTGATTGCATTGAATCGCCAGGAGCGTGGTAAAGGCGAGCTGTCGGCCATTCAAGAGGTCGAGCGGGACTTTGGAATGCCAGTCGTCAGTATCGTGGCCCTGGATCAGGTACTGGAGTATCTGGCCGGTGACACTGAGCTGAAGCAGCATCTGCCGGCTGTTGAAGCCTACCGCGCGAATTACGGTATCTGAACTGACGCATGAGGCGAGATGGCGGTGGCGAGAAGAAAAAAGGCGGTGCTTGGGAGCGCCCTGATTTTACTGACAAGTAGTGTTCTGGCTGCTGAGTCCACCCCCATCCAGCTGTATCGCTATGTGGATCGCAACGGTGTGACCGTGATCGATCGGCAGGGCGTGCCGGCCGAATATGCAGGCAAGGGATACGATATTCTTAACGAGCAGGGGCGCGTCATGAAGGTCGTGCCCCCTGCCCCGCCTGCTGAAGAAATTCTCCGACGGGCGGCAGCCAAGCAGCAGGCCCAGGCGGACGCAAATCTGCTCAGGCTGTACAGCAGTGTGGCGGATGTCGACCGTGCCAAGGTGCGTAAACTGAACGAGCTGGACGGCTTGGCGGCCGTCAAGCGCGGGAATCTTCAGGCGCTCAACCAGCAGCGCGACACGCTCATGAGCCAGGCGGCCAGTTATCAGCGTGGTGGTCAGGCTGTGCCGGACGATCTGCTTCAGCGGATCGAGGCGCTCAAGGGGGAAGAGCATCGCCTGCAGAGCGAGCTGGACCGGTATATCAAGGATCGCCAGACGGCAGAGGCCAACTTCAATGCGGATCGCGCCCGGATCGTACAGCTTCTGGGTGAGTAAGCGATTCCACTGAAAACGGGGCCTGAGCCCCGTTTTTAGGCTTACAGCTGCTGATTGGTAATCAATGTGCCCACACCGATATCGGTGAAGATCTCCAGCAGTACAGCATTAGGGACGCGGCCATCAATAATGTGGGCGCTTTGTACTCCGCCCTGTACCGCTTCCAAGGCACAGCGAATCTTGGGCAGCATGCCCCCGTAAATGGTGCCGTCGGCAATCAGGCCGTTTACCTGCTCAGTGGTCAATCCGGTCAGAACCTGCCCTTCTTTGTCCATCAAACCGGCGATATTTGTGAGAAGCATCAACTTTTCAGCCTTGAGGGCTTCGGCTACCTTCCCTGCCACCAGGTCCGCGTTGATGTTGTAGGACTCCCCGTTTGCGCCCACGCCGATGGGTGCAATGACGGGAATGAAATCACCCGATACCAGCATATTCAGAAGTTCGGTGTTTACACCGCTGACCTCTCCGACCTGACCGATATCGATGATTTCCGGCTTGGTCATCTCCGGTGTCTGACGGCTGACAGTGAGCTTGGTCGCTCGAATCAGGTTGGCGTCCTTGCCGGTCAGGCCAATGGCACGACCGCCATGACGGTTGATCAGGTTGACGATGTCCTTGTTCACCTGACCGCCCAGTACCATTTCCACGACGTCCATGGTCTGACTGTCGGTGACGCGCATGCCGTCGATGAAATTACTTTCGATGCTCAGGCGCTTGAGCAGATCACCGATCTGGGGGCCGCCACCATGAACCACGACCGGGTTGATCCCCACGGCCTTCATCAACACGATGTCACGGGCGAAGCCGGCCTTGAGCTCATCGCTTTCCATGGCGTTGCCGCCGTACTTGATTACCAGCGTCTTGCCGACGAAACGGCGAATATAGGGCAGCGCTTCGGAAAGCACTTGGGCGACATGCGAGGCATCATCGCGGCTCAGGGTCATGGCGTACTCCTCAGGTCGATAAAAATAAAGGGCGCCTGGGCGCCCTTTATTCTGCGGTTCGAATGTTAGAACGGCAGGTTCAGGTCAGGCTGAACGGCAAGCAGCTGCTTGCGGAAGACATCCTTGATACGGTCCAGCTCTTCTTGGGTTTCAGCCTCGAAGCGCAGCACCAGTACCGGCGTGGTGTTGGACGCACGGACCAGACCCCAGCCTTCTTGATAGTCGACACGCACGCCGTCCAATGTGGTGATCTGTGCATCACCCCATTTGGCATCGCGCTGCAGGGCATCGATGATGCCGAACTTGCCTTCTTCGGTCACCTGGATATTGATCTCGGGTGTGGAAATATCCACCGGGAAGGTATCAAATACTTGCTGGGCGGTGCCCTTCTCCTGGCTCAGGATCTCGAGCAGACGCACGGCGCTGTAGATGCCATCGTCAAAGCCATACCAGCGCTCTTTGAAGAACACATGACCGCTCATCTCGCCCGCCAGCAGAGCACCGGTTTCCTTCATCTTCTTCTTGATGAGGGAGTGACCGGTCTTCCACATGATCGGACGACCGCCGTAGCCGGCGATGAGGTTGTTCAGGCGGCGGGTGCACTTGACGTCAAAGATGATATCGGCGCCCGGGTTGCGGGATACCACATCCTTGGCGAACAGCATTAGCAGCTGGTCTGGATAAATGATGTTGCCTTCGTTGGTCACGACGCCTACGCGGTCGCCGTCGCCGTCAAAGGCCAGGCCGAGGTCGGCGCCGGTTTCCTTGACCTTGGCGATCAGGTCTTCCAGGTTCTCGGGCTTGCCCGGATCCGGATGGTGGTTCGGGAAGTTGCCGTCAACGTCGCAGAACAGCGGAATAACCGTGCAGCCCAGGGCTTCGATCAGCTGGGGTGCAACCACACCGGCCACACCGTTGCCGCAGTCGACCACGACTTTCAGCTTCTTGGCCAGGACGATGTCGTTCTTGATCTGGTCGAAATAGCGATCCAGTACGTTGATCTTTTCAACGGTACCCTGACCGGTTGCAACGTCGCCGGTCTCGATGCGCTCGCGTAGGCGCTGAATGCTTTCGTTGGCCAGGGTCTCGCCAGCGATCACGATCTTGAAACCGTTGTAATCCGGCGGATTGTGGCTACCTGTGAGCATCACACCGGACTTGCCAGCCAGAACGTTGGCTGCGTAGTACAGAACGGGTGTTGGCACCATGCCGATGTCGCTGACGGTTGCGCCGGTATCAGCGATCCCCTTGATCAGCTGCTCGACCAGTTCCGGGCCGGACAAGCGGCCATCACGGCCTACGGCCACGTTGGGCTCGTTACGGGCCAGACTTTCGGAGCCGATGGCGCGACCGATCCAGTACGCGGTTTCCGGCGTCAGGGAGTCGCCCACTACGCCACGGATGTCGTAGGCGCGGAAAATGCTGGTATTGAGTTTCGGGGCTTGAACGGTGTTGCTCATTAGGGGTTTCTCCAATCCCAGGAGATCCTGGTCTTCGTCGAGGATATCGATATCAAGTATGTCGTCACTGCTTGGAAACATCGGGTCTGTATACGACGCGCTGCCTTGCTTGGCCAATGCCGTTACGGTCGCCTCTACAGGCGCCGTGACCGAAGCGGCTGCTTCGGTGGATTTCGGCGGTGGCCCGACCAGTGCCTGTGTCAGGGGTTCGAGTTGTGAGAACCGCAAAACAGGCCGTTGGGCCACAAGACCGCTAACAAGTTCCTGATGAAAACGGGAGAGACTGCACACATCGTCAACGAGACGCCGTTGCAGGTGCCTGCGCAGCAGCAAAAGCCCGGCCCCGGCCCCAGCCAGCGACAGGATGAGCGCCGCTGGCAACGTCCATAACGGCCAGCCAGCACTGAACGAGGTGGCCGGTATTACTTCCAGCGTCCAGAGAGGGTTATTGGTCTTGAAGGTATGCGTATCGGCAGTGACCGGTATGCCGCCCTCTGCCAACCGTTGAGGCGCAGCCTGGTTGAAGCGCTGGGTCAGCTGCCAGTGGCCCGCCTCGATGGGCATGCCTTTCAGGCCGCTTAGCAGGACGCGCAGGTCCTGTACCAGCAGGACGGTGCCAACGACCCGGCTGTCGCTTGCAGTAACGGGGGCTGCGGTATAAACCAGCCATTTCTGGCCGACCCGGTAGGCTTCTGATCCGGCAGGCTGCCCTGAGCTGACACGACGTGCCAGATCCAGAGCGGCGAAGTTCAAGGGCCCCGGCCTTGTCTCGTTGGGCTGGCTGCTGTTCTGACGAACCAGATGGGCATCGATCAGGCCGCCGTGCTGAAGAATCTGCTCAGCTGATGAGCGCAAGTCCTCGTTGGACTGGGTCAGTGCCTGGACCACCATGGGCTCGGCAGCAGTCATGCGGGCGCGATTTTCCAGCTGGCTCAGCGCCTGGCTCACAGCAGCGGCCTGCCCTTGTCCCCAGGCCTGGGTCAATTGTGTCTGGGAGTCCCGCTGCAGCGGCTCGATGGCGAGACCCCACAGCAGGCCCAGTCCCAGGAAGGAGCCCGCCAGGGCAGGTAGAAGACCGGGTAGCAGAGAGACGTTCTTGTTCTTTTCTTGAGCGGGGCCTTTGGGCGTGGCCTTGCGCTTGGTGTTTTTCAATGCAGCACCTCGTTTCTGTCCCTGGGAGGCAGGCTCGGCGGTCAGCGGGTACCGGAGTGTCCGAAACCGCCTGCGCCTCGCTCGGTTTGCTCGAACTCGTCCACCAGTTTGAAATGCGCCTGAACGACCGGTACCAGCATGAGCTGGGCGATGCGTTCACCCACAGTAATGGTGAAAGTGGTTTGACCACGGTTCCAGCATGAGACCATCAGTTCGCCCTGATAGTCCGAGTCGATCAGACCAACCAGATTGCCCAGCACGATGCCGTGCTTATGGCCCAGGCCCGAGCGCGGCAGAACAAGCGCCGCCAGGCCCGGATCGGCAATGTAGATGGACAGGCCGGTTGGAATCAGAACCGTCTGGCCCGGCTCCAGGGTTATGTCGTCCTTGAGCATGGCACGTAAGTCGAGCCCGGCAGAGCCGGACGTTGCGTAGGCTGGCAACGGAAAATCAGTACCGAGGCGGGGATCGAGAATCTTGGCTTGAAGGCTATGCATGAGTCTGTGTTTGTCTGAGTCGGTTGGCGATAAAGTCGATCAGCTGGCGGGCGATCTTGCCCTTGCTGGTCTGGGCGAAGCGGGTTTCGTGCAGGTCGCGGTCAATGACGCTGACGGCATTGTCTTCGCTGTTGAAGCCAATGGCCGGGTTGGCTACGTCGTTGGCGACGATGAGGTCGAGATTCTTGTCCACCAGCTTGCGCGAGGCGTAGTCGAGCAGGTGCTCCGTCTCGGCGGCAAAACCTACGCTGAACGGCCGATCCGGGCGGCGCGCCAGGGTGGCCAGGATATCTGGGTTGCGCACCATCTGAAGCAGCATGCCCTCGCCGCTGGCGGGATCTTTCTTGAGCTTGTGTGGCGCGACGACTTCTGGGCGAAAGTCAGCCACGGCGGCTGCGGCGATCAACACATCACATGGCATGGCCGCCTCACAGGCGGCCAGCATGTCGCGGGCACTGACGACATCCACACGGCTGACGCGATCGGGCGTCGGCAGGTGGACGGGGCCCGTTACCAGGGTGACGCGAGCCCCTGCTTCCACGGCTGCCTCGGCCAGGGCAAAGCCCATTTTCCCAGAGCTGTGATTGGTGATGTAGCGCACCGGGTCGATGTTTTCCTGCGTGGGGCCTGCAGTGATCAGCATGTGCTGACCCGTCAGGCTCTGCCGGGCGAAACAGTCAGCGGCAAGTTGCGCCAGATCATCCGGTTCGAGCATGCGACCCATGCCCACATCTCCGCAGGCCTGGCTGCCCGAGGCGGGGCCGAAGAGCTTGAAGCCACGGCTTTTCAGCAGTTCGGTGTTGGCCAGGGTCGCCGGGTCACGCCACATGGCCTGGTTCATGGCCGGGGCCAGCGCCACAGGCGCATCGGTTGCCAGCACGACTGTGGTCAACAGGTCATTGGCGATGCCCTGGCTCAGGCGGGCCATCAGATCGGCTGTAGCCGGCGCGATCAGGACGAGGTCCGCCCAGCGGGCCAGCTCGATATGCCCCATCGCCGCTTCGGCTGCCGGATCGAGCAGATCAAGATGCACCGGGTGGCCCGATAGGGCCTGAAGGGTCAGGGGAGTGATGAATTCACGGCCGCCCTGAGTCATGACGACCCGGACTTCCGCGCCACAGGTGCGCAAGCGACGCACCAGCTCGGCACTCTTGTATGCGGCGATTCCGCCGCCGACGCCAAGCACGATGCGTTTACGATAAAGCCGTTGCATGAGCCTGCCTTATGTTGAGCCTGACTGGCCCGGAGGCCGGTTACAGGAGCTTTTTATGACGGATATCGCGTCTGCACGAACGGCGGTAGATAAGCCGTTCGCCAGGCAAAAAGTGCGGCTAAGATAGCACAGCGCCCGCCATGGAGTAGCGGGCCGATATCGACAAGGAGCGTTCGATGAGTATTCGTGACTGGCCTGCCAACGAGCGGCCCCGTGAGAAGTTGCTGGAACAGGGCGCGGCTGCCCTGACCGATGCCGAGCTGCTGGCTATCTTTCTGCGTACCGGTGTGACCGGAAAGAGCGCGGTAGACCTGGCGCGCCACCTGTTGCAGGAATTCGGCAGCCTGCGGGCGCTTCTGGAGGCTGATCTGGCCTCGTTCAGCGCGCATCTAGGGCTTGGGCCGGCCAAGTTCACCCAGCTGCAGGCCGTTCTGGAAATGGGCCGCCGCCACTTGGCAGAGCGTCTGCGGCGTGATTCCGCGCTAGAAAGTCCGCAAGCCGTCAAGGACTACCTGAAGGCCCGCCTGCGTCATGAGCCCCATGAGATCTTCGGCTGCCTGTTCCTGGACGCCAAACACCGTGTTCTGGCGTTCGAAGCGCTGTTTCACGGCACCATCGATGGCGCTAGCGTCTACCCACGGCAGGTCGTCAAGCGCGCCCTGGCCCATAACGCGGCAGCCCTGATCCTCACCCATAATCACCCTTCCGGCATCGCAGAGCCCAGCCAGTCGGATCGCATTCTCACCCAGCGGCTCAAGGAAGCGCTTTCGCTGATCGATGTGCGGGTGCTCGATCACTTCATCGTGGGCGAAGGCGAGCCATTGTCCATGGCTGAATATGGTTGGCTGTAAGAGCAGTCAGGCGACAGGCTATTGCATGACGCAAGCCTGCCGCCCTCGCCTCATCGACTGACGCTGGCCTTGGAGAAGTCCTGGCGACCGAAGGGGTTGGCCTGATAACCCTCAACACCCTGACGGGTCAGAACCGAGACGGTGGGATGAGCCAGCGGTAGCCATAGGGCCTGATCGTGAATGATCTGCTGAGCCGTGTGATAACGCTTGGTGCGTTCCGCCTGATTGGATACTGCCTTGCCCTCGCGTATGGCCGTGTCGAGCGTCTGATCGCAATAACGGGCGAAGTTAAGGCCGGATTTGACCGAAGCACAGGAGAACTGCGGTGTCAGGTAGTTATCCGGATCGCCGTTATCGCCTGCCCAACCCATGAACAGGAGGTCGTGCTCGCCATTCTTGGCGCGGCGGATCAGCTCACCCCATTCAATCACGCGGATGTCTGCTTTGACGCCAATCTTGGCCAGGTCCGCCTGCAGCATCTGGGCGCCCAGGCTGGGATTGGGGTTCAACAGGCTGCCGCTGGGGCGTGTCCAGATGGTGGTACTGAAACCCTCTTTCTGCCCTGCGTCGGCCAGCAGCGCCTTGGCTTTTTCCGGATCGTAGGCATACGGCGTGATGTCCTTGGCATAGCCCCAGGTAGTGGGTGGGTAGATGCCGTCAGCCGGAGTGGCGCTGTTTTCAAATACAGCCTTCACATAGTTCTTCTTGTCGAACGCCAGGTTGATGGCCTGCCGGACCTTGGGATTATCAAGGGGAGCATGCTGGGTATTGATCCCTACGAAGGCGGTCATGAATGCCGGCGTCTGAACAACCTTCAGGGTCGAATCTTTCTGAGCATCGGTGACATCCTGCGGTTTGGGCGAGAGTGCAACCTGACACTCGCCACGCTTGAGACGCTGCATGCGCACAGCGGCATCGGGCGTGATGGCATAGATCAGGTTATCGACCTTGGGCTTGCCGCCAAAATAATTGGCATTGGCCTCATAACGGATGGCTGCATCTTTCTGAAAGCGGTGAAACACAAACGGGCCGGTGCCGATGGGCTCGCTGTTGAGCTGTTCGGGCTTGCCTGCCTTGAGCAGCTGATCGGCGTACTCGGCGGAATAGATCGAGGCGAACCCCATGCTCAGCGTGGGCAGGAATGTCGCATCCGGACGGTTCAGGACGATACGCACCTGATGGTCGCCAACCTTTTCCACTGACTTGATCAGGTCAGGCCACTGCATGGATTGCGCATGAGGATAGCCACCCTTGGCGACCCCGTGCCAGGGATGCTTGGGATCGAGCATACGCTCGAAGCTGAACACCACATCGTCCGCATTGAGGTCCCGACTGGGCTTGAAGTAGTCGGTCTGGTGAAATTTCACATCCGGGCGCAGCGTGAAATCATAGGTTAGACCGTCCTGGGAGACCTGCCACCGCTCAGCAAGGCTCGGGACCAGCTCTCCACGCGTCGGTTCGAACTCCACCAGTCGGTTCATTAACACATCTGCTGAAGCATTCGTCGTGGTCAGCGAGTTATACTGCACCACATCAAAGCCGTCAGGGCTTGCTTCGGTACAGACGCTCAATGTGGCGGCCTGGGCCAGCAGCGGCGCGAACAGCAGTGGCAAAGCGGCAAAGCGCATGGGGTGCTCCTTCTGAATAGGTAGGTGGCCGTCCATGGAGCTCATGGTGCCAAGGGTCTACGCTAGACCACTGCACCGTTCATCTCAATTCAATTTCACGACGAATGGTCGAATTGTTTTGGGAAGCCCCTCTGCAGCGCAGTATCCATGCGGGTCTCACCTGGTCGGCCCAATAGGTTATGTCCTTGATGTATCAAGGCTCTTCTGGTATAAAACAGCGCTCTTTTTTCGGGGCATGGCTCTGTGAGTGTTGCAGAAAAGCCGACACCGCCCCGACTAAACGGAATTTTCAAACGATTCAAGCGGCCAACCCATGCCGGGTTTGGCATGTGGTTTATGAGGGCTGAGGCATGTCTAGAGTCTGTCAAGTGACCGGTAAGGGTCCGGTTACTGGGAACAATGTTTCCCACGCTAACAACAAAACCCGTCGTCGTTTCCTGCCGAATCTGCACTACCATCGTTTCTGGGTTGAGTCCGAGAAGCGTTTCGTGCGTCTGCGCGTTTCTGCCAAGGGCATGCGTATCATCGACAAGCGCGGTATTGATACCGTACTGTCCGAGCTGCGCACTCGCGGCGAAAAATTCTAAGGAGCTTCATCATGCGTGAATTGATCCGTTTGGTGTCCAGTGCCGGTACCGGTCACTTCTACACCACCGACAAGAACAAGCGCACCAAGCCCGAAAAGATCGAAATCAAAAAGTTCGATCCGGTTGTGCGTAAGCACGTGATGTACAAGGAAGCCAAGATCAAGTAATTGATCCTGTCTTTCGTGACCGCTTCGGCGGAATCACGGCACACAAAAAACCCAGCCTAACCGCTGGGTTTTTTGCTTTCTGATATCGAAAAATGGTGTGCTGAAGCCTTAGCCCTTGGGCTTGTAGGCGCAATAGCCCGGACGCGGCCCAATCTGCGGGTGGTTGCGGCACGTATCGGGGCGCTTGTCGTAGATGGTGCACAGGCGGCTCTTGCGATCCAGATAGAGGCAGTCGTTATTGGCCAGGCGGGTCAGGGTAAAGATGCCGCTTTTCTGGTTGAAGCGTTCGACAATGCCTTCCTTCATGAGGCGCTTGGCGACATTCTTGGGCGGCTCGCCCGCTTCGAACTCATCCACTACACCAATCCGGATCAGGTCCTTGATGCGGACCTCTACGGGAAGCGTGCAGCAGGTAGCCATGCAATCACGGCACAGCCCTTTGTAGTATTTGGCCCAGGTATCAAGACGGTCGAGTTCGGCCGCGGCGACCAGTTGCGGTTTTTTCATGGATCAATCAGCAGGAGAAGCGGGGCGCGGATCATACCGGGCCTGACGAGCGTTTGCTCGCCGATTGATCGATCACATACGGCGATCCGTCGCTTTTATCGCGCGGTGCAAGCCCTGCCTGCGCGGGTGCTAAGCGGCCGGCAGGGTAGGCAGCGTCAGTGTCGGCGTCCTTTTACCAGCGCACCAATGACGAGACCGCCCAGAACAGCCAGGGCTGTGCTGGCAATTGGATGCTGGGAGGCCTGGGTGTATAGGCTGTGCTGCATCTTGGGACCGGGATTGCGGCCGCTGGCCTGACCGTAATTGCCTGGGGTGTAATCGGCCGAATACATCTCGCCCTCACGGTTATTGTCGGGGCGTCCGCTGGGAATGACATTAGCCAGGAGCTTCTCGCTGATGAGGTCATACAGCTGCGGGAAGTTTTGAGCGATCTTGGTCATGGTCTTGGCGGGGCTGCCGACAAACACATCGCGTTGCGGGTGAACGGCTGCCTTCAGGATGGCTCTGGCGACGGTTTCCGGGGTATAGATGGGCGGGGGAAGCACAGGCGCACTGGACAGGTAGTTCTTGGCGTGGTCGTTGAACAGCGTGTCGATGGAGGCTGGACGGACCAGCGTCACCGATACAGGTGCCTTCTCCTTGCGCAGTTCGACCCGCAATACATCCGTCATCGCCTTGATAGCGTGTTTGCTGGCGCTGTACATGGAGTGGTAGGGAAGCGGTGCAGCGGACTCGAGGCTACCGATGTTAATGATCGAACCGCCACGCTCACGCAGGTGGGCCGCCGCGATTTTTGAGCCATACACGGTACCCCAGAAATTGGTCTCGAACAGTTGGCGGCAGTCCTCGTCGCTGACCTCCTCAACCGTGCCCCAGACGGAGGTCGCCGCGTTGTTGATCCACGTATCGAAGCCACCAAAGCGCTCCAGTGCCTTGTCGGCCACCTTCTGCAGCTCGTCACGCTGGCCAACATCGGCAACAACCGTCACTACCGTATCGCCGCCTCCAAGGCTGCGCTCGATTTCCTGCAGCGCTTCTTCATTGCGTGCCGTCAGAACCAGACGGGCACCCTGCTGCGCAGCCATTCGGGCCGTCGCAAGACCGATACCACTGGAGGCACCGGTAATAACGATCACTTGCTCGTTGAGCGGTTTAAGCCTGACGTTCATGTGTCCTCCTTTCTGTGAGGAAAAGAAACCGAGCACAGCCGCTGGCTGTGTCGGGCATTCACATCAGTAGAAGGTCAGGCATTCAGTGAGGTTCCTTGTGCCGGGAACCGACTGTCGATCAATCGTGAAGGATCACAACCGTTTATGGCAAAAGACGGCTGTTTTCGTGCTAACGGCTTCGCGCGTCGCTATCGAGGCCAGAACTACTCGACGAACGTGACCTGTCCGCCTTCCAGCGATTTCACCCGAGCCAGGGACTCGACACGATACCCTTGTTTCTCAAGCTCCTGACGGCCGACCTGGAAGGACTTCTCGATCACGATGCCCAGTCCGGCGATGCTGGCGCCAGCCTGCTGGATGATGGAGATCAGTGCCTGGGCCGCCTTACCGTTAGCCAGGAAATCATCAATGATCAGGACGTGGTCGTCGCTGGACAGATGCGTCATGGAGATCGCGATGGTGCTCTCGACACGCTTGGTGAACGAGTAGACCGTGGAGGTCAGCAGGTTGTCGGTAAGCGTCAGGGACTGATGCTTGCGAGCGAAAATCACCGGCACACCCATCTTCAGACCAGTCATGATGGCGGGCGCGATGCCGGAGGCCTCGATCGTAACGATCTTGGTCACGCCTGCATCGGCGAACCGGCGGGCAAACTCGTCGCCAATTTCACCCATCAGGCTCGGATCGATCTGATGGTTTAGAAAGGCATCGACTTTCAGTACTTGGTCGGAAAGAACTTGGCCTTCAGCCTGGATCTTGCTTTTAAGGGTGTCCACACAGGTGTCCTTCAAAGGCGATCAGAGACGGTAAAAAGATACTGTCAACGCCTTGGTAAGAGGCGCTGCTGATCGAAATCGTTTAAGGGGAAAAGACAATTTTGCCGGATATTAAGACGTATCGACATACCACTAATAAAAAACAGCAGTAATTTTGTTTCATCTCATCGTTTTTTGGCGTTATTACGCCTGCAGATCACCTCTGAATTGACTCTGTGCATGGATTGTTTACAGCACACCGCCCATGTTGAACGCCAGCGTGATACAACCACTTTATCGAAAAGGCGCGTACCGCTTCGATGGCCTAAAGACTTCTTGCATGACAGCACCGGCTTGCTCACTCTTTAGCGATTACACCCATTTCCTGGAAGCGCTGTGATCGAGCAAACTCTGGCCGATGTGTTCGGCTATACCTCTTTTCGCCCTGGTCAGGGTCAGGTAGTTCGTACCGTCATGGCTGGCCGTTCGGCTGCTGCTATCTTTCCAACCGGCTCGGGTAAGTCGCTGTGCTATCAATTGCCCGCCTTGCTTCTGCCACACCTCACTCTGGTCATTTCGCCTCTGCTGGCCCTGATGCAGGACCAACTTGCGTTTCTGAAGGCCCGCGGGATCGCTGCTGCCAGTATCGATTCGGCACAGCGCCGTGAAGATATCCAAGCCACTATGGCCAGAGCCCGCTCCGGTGAATTGAAGATTCTGATGATCTCGGTAGAGCGGCTTAAGAATGAACGCTTTCGCCAGTTTATCGCCCAGGTACCTATTTCCTTGCTGGTAATCGACGAAGCCCACTGCCTATCCGAGTGGGGCCATAATTTTCGTCCTGACTACCTTAAGCTCCCTGATTATCAGCGTGATTTCAGGATCCCTCAGGTCTTGCTGCTAACTGCGACGGCAACGCCTCGGGTTATTGCAGACATGCAGGCCCGCTTTGGAATCGCTCATGACGATGTGGTGACGACCGGCTTCTATCGCTCCAATCTGGACTTGCAGGTCGAACCTGTCAGCGGGGAGGACAAACGACGTTATTTGCTGGATTGGATTGCGCCACGGACCAGTCAGTCCGGCATTGTTTATGTCACGCAGCAGAAAACAGCCGAGCAGCTGGCGGATGAGTTGGTACGTGCCGGGATTCGTGCCGGGGCTTACCACGCTGGCCTGACTCATGAACGGCGCGACAGCATTCAGCAGCAGTTCATGGCCGGCACACTGACCTGCATTGTGGCCACCATTGCCTTTGGCATGGGAATCGACAAGCGCGATATCCGTTACGTAGTGCATTACGACCTGCCCAAATCAATCGAGAGCTATAGCCAGGAAATCGGTCGCGCCGGACGTGACGGTGAGCGCTCCGAGTGCCTTGTACTGGCTAACCGCGATGCCTTGAATGTGCTGGAAAATTTTGTTTATGGTGACACACCGGAGCTGAGTGGTATCCGCAGCGTTCTTGAGGACCTGCAGGCGGCGCCGAAAGGCGAATGGGTGTTGCAGCTCAACAGCCTGTCCGATCAAAGTGACATTCGCCTGTTGCCGCTCAAGACTTTGCTCGTGCAACTGGAGCTTCAGGGCCTGATTGCACCGCAATACAGTTATTTCGCTGATTATCGTTTCAAATACCTTCGTGAACCAGAAGCCTTGATTGAACGATTTGAAGGTGAGCGTCGGCAATTTGTTGAGGCTATTGTCGAAACCTCTGTTCGGGCGCGTACCTGGTGCACGGTCAATTTTGATCAGTTGCACCGTGAGTATCGCGCTGAACGTAGCCGGGTAATCACTGCGCTGGAGTGGCTTCACGAGCAAGGCTGGATTGAGCTGGAAAGTAAGCAGATGACCGAGGTGTATCGTCGCTTACAGGCTGCAATCGACGTCGAGATACTAGGCGCTACGTTGCATCGGTACTTCCAGGAAAAAGAGCAGGCCGAGGTTGCGCGAACCCACGCCATGCTTGATCTATTCGCCAGTGACCGTTGCCTGAGCTACCGTCTGGCTGAGTGGTTTGGTGATACGCAGGCGCCTGAGCAATGCGGGCATTGTTCCGTCTGCCGCGGCACGGTGGCAGTCCTTCCAGCCCCGGCAGCCTTGCCGCCTTTGGATAGGCAAAACCCTGAAACGCTATGTGGCGCCTTTCGGGAGTACTATATGGCCTCCCGGGGAGGCGTACCCAGTGTTGAGTCCATGACACGGTTTCTATGTGGCCTCAACACACCCGCCTTCACTCGACTCAAAGCCAGAAGCTTGCCTGGTTTTGCTGCGCTGGAGGCTTATCCCTATGCGGAGGTAAGAGCTTGGCTGGCCCAGGCCGGCTTTAACGTCAAATGATGACGTGCCCGTGATGAGATCACTGCGTCCGCCCATAACAGACGCAACTGTGCCACGGCTGCCCTGTCATGAGGCTTGAGGGCCCCTTGCCAGGCTAGTCGCGCTCCTCCAGCGGGTGAGAGTCGATAGGGTGTGCCTGAATCAACGGCTTACGCGGTCCGGCGGTCTGTGGGCATCACTCTGTGGTGCAGGGCAGCTTGATGCAGGTGTGATCCATCCTGTTTTGCGCCGCCATAAGGGGTCAGTACTTGCATCGCTGACGAAGGCCGTATAGAACGCAGCTTTTGCTGCTGAAAAACCCTCTGATGATCACTTCTGCTGCCTCCTCCAGACCTGAGGCCCGCGTCCCGCTGTTGTTTCTTCCCGGACTTCTGTGCGATGCCGCCTTGTGGCGTTTGCAAGCCGAAGCGCTGGCCGACGTGGCCGATACGCACATTGCCAACCTGACCCGTGATGGAAGCATTCAGGGCATGGCGAGGCGGGTTCTGGCCGAGGCACCGGCCCGGTTTGCGCTGGCGGGGTTGTCCATGGGGGGATACGTGGCGCTCGAGATCATGCGCCAGGCGCCGGAGCGGGTTATGCGGCTGGCGCTTGTCGATACCATGGCCAGCCTCGATGCCCCTGAGCGTACCCGCCAGCGGGTCGGCATGAAGGCCCTGGCCGAGCGTGGACGCTTCTTGGGAATCAGCCCTCAGTTGTTGCCAAACCTGATCCATCCAAGCCGGATCGGTACGCCGGTTGCCGATGAGGTGATCGCTATGGGCAAGCGGGTAGGGCGCGATGCGTTTCTGCGCCAGCAGCAGGCTATTATCGATCGTCCGGATTCGATTCCGACCCTGGCATCCATTACTGTGCCGACGCTGATTGTCGTGGGTGAAAACGACAAGCTCACGCCTGTGGCTGAGGCGCAGAAGATGCACGCCGGCATCCCGGGCTCATGCCTGGAGATACTGCCCGAATGTGGTCATCTGCCGCCGTTGGAGTGGCCGGAGCGAACTACCGAGCTGCTGAGGAGCTGGCTGCACGGCCTGTGAAACTTCCCACCCGGATAGCCCTTCGAATCTGTTATACCTATCGGGGGAATAGCTATGGGTTCCACACGCTCTACCTACAATGCGGTGCTGTTTGCCTTGAGTCTTGCGCCCGCGGTGTCGGCGCTGAGTATGCCCGCCCAGGCGGGCGAGCCGGATCGGTTGTTCTTCAAGGATGATGGACGTATTCCCAACAGCACGTTTCCAGTGCTGGTCTATCGTGCCGTACCGCTTGAGGGTAAGGACAACGCCGCCGCCTTCGAAAAGCTGTTCGCTGCGAACGACTGGCCACCGCAATGGCGGGCCGGCATCTTCGACTATCACCATTACCACTCGACTGCTCACGAGGTGCTAGGTGTGGCATCCGGACACGCGCGGATCATTCTGGGAGGCGAGTCCGGCCAGGAACTGACGGTGGAGGCAGGGGATGTGCTGGTGTTGCCCGCCGGAACCGGGCACTGCCGCATCGAGGAAAGCGATGACTTCGTGGTCGTTGGGGCCTATCCGCGCGGGCAGGAGGACTATGATATCCAGCGTGCCAATGCCGCCACTCATGATGCCTCGGTTACTCGTATTGCTCACGTGCCCATGCCAGAGGCCGATCCGGTCACAGGCAAGGACGGCGTACTGCTTAAGGCATGGCGTCTACAGCAGTGATCAGAGCAAGGCTTCGACTTGCAGGCAACGAAAACACACTTCATCGCCATGGTGCTGAAGGATGATATGTCCCTCTGTGAGACCAAAATCAGGATTGTGTTTGAACTTACTCTGGCTGATGGCCTCACGCAGGGCAGTATCGTACAGGTCGTAGCGTAATACACATCGTCCAGCGAGCCAGTGTTCAACGTGGTTTTCGCGAACGATGAGTTGGCCGCTCATGAATTCACCGGGCTGAATCGGAGTGGGCTCGGTAGGTGCCAATAGCTGATAAAGCGCGCCATGGGTGGTAAGCGGATTCTGCCCGTCCGGGTGGCTGGCATTGTCCAAGAGCTGCATCTCTGGGCCGCCCTGCCAGGATTCGGGCCAGGATTCGGCAACCCGGTACAGCACCCCGGCATTTCCACCCGCCGCCAGGCTGAATTCAAACGTCAGGGAAAAGTTTCGATACGATTGCCGTGAGATCAGATCGACTCGCGCGGCAGCAGGATCGGCACGCAGGATTCCGTTGTCGTCTTTCCAGCTGCCAAGCGGGAAGTCTTCACCTTGATAAGCCCGCCACTGATGGGCATCGAGTACCTCGATCATGGTGTTGCGCCTCCTGTAAAGCGATACGCCTGACCATAAGACTGGCATCCCGTCTGCTCGGTTCATAGCCGTAAACCCGATGGGCGTCATCGCAGCGGAGTGAACTGGCTTCCTGACAGGGCAGTCCGTTGAAGACACCTCCAACAATGTCGGGGCATCAACATGGCGCATGAATCACCTGTAGTCGTCATCACGGGCGGCACGGCCGGTATCGGTCGCGCAACCGCTCACTATTTTGCTCAAGCGGGTTACAAGGTCGCAGTCATCGCCCGGGGCGAGCAGGGGCTGACCGAGACGGTTGCCGAGCTGGAGGCCTTGGGTGCCAAGGCGTTGGGCTGCAAGGCTGATGTGGCTGATGCCGCCCAGGTCGAGCAGGCCGCGGAGCGTGTGGAAACAGAACTCGGACCGATCAACGTCTGGGTCAATGCGGCCATGACCACAGTTCTTGGGGCTTTTGGCTCGATGACGCCGGAGGAATACCGCCGCGTGACAGATGTGACCTACCTGGGCTGCACGTACGGCACCATGGCTGCCCTCAAGCGCATGAAGGTGCGGGACCGTGGCACTATCGTGCAGGTCGGCTCGGCGGTGGCGTACCGGTCGATTCCACTGCAATCGGCCTATTGCGGTGCCAAGGCGGCCATTCGTGGATTTACTGATTCCCTGCGCAGTGAGCTGATCCATGACAAGAGTCGTGTCCGGCTTACCATGGTTCACCTGCCAGCCCTCAACACGCCGCAATTCGACTGGGCCCGCAACAAGTTGGGCAAGCGCGGCCAGCCACTGCCTCCCATCTATCAGCCGGAAGTCGCAGCACGGGCCATCTTTGATGCCGCCATGCGTGCGCCTCGCGAGATCTGGCTGGGCAAGACCACGATCCAGGCCATCCTGGGCAATATGGTGGCGCCAGGGCTTCTGGATACGGTCATGGCTAAACAGGCCTACAGCGGGCAGATGACCAACGAGCCGGAAAACCCCGAGCGGGCGGATTACCTGTTCGAGCCGGTCGAAGGGTTGCACCGCACCCACGGGCGCTTCAATCAAAAGGCCAGCAACAAGGCCGTTTCGGTGGATTCGGATATCGTCAGCATGGTGGCCCTTGTGGCTGCGGGTGCCGGACTAATGGCGTTGGCCAAGCTGCGTCGCCTGAAGCCCTTCTAAATGTCTGTGCGGGAGGCATAAGTCTCCTGCAGACGCAGAGGCTCACGGACGAGTCGGCCATCTATTTTCAGATACTGAGGACTTCTCGCCGAGTGAGCCTGTCTAGGTCAGTAAGCACCCATTCCGCTTACAGCCGATCTAGGGAGGTTCTCATGGCGATGACCGTCGGTGATTTCATAGTCGAACGCTTGTACCAGTGGGGCGTACGCCGCATCTATGGCTACCCGGGTGACGGGATCAATGGCGTCTTTGGCGCTTTGAACCGTTCGAACGAGAAAATCAAATTCATTCAGGCCCGCCATGAGGAAATGGCCGCCTTCATGGCAGCGGCCGATGCAAAGTTTACCGGCGAGTTGGGCGTTTGTATCTCCACTTCCGGCCCTGGCGCCTCGCATTTGCTGACCGGCCTTTACGATGCCCGCATGGACCACGTACCGGTGCTGGCTATCTGTGGTCAGCAGGCCCGAGCAGCCCTGGGTGGCCACTATCAACAGGAACTGGATCTGGTGTCCATGTTCAAGGACGTGGCTGGCGCGTTTGTCCAACAGGCTTCGGTGCCCTCTCAGGTCCGTCATTTGGTGGACCGTGCGATTCGTACGGCGGTAGGTGAGCGGCGTGTCACGGCCATCATCCTGCCCAATGACATTCAGGAGCTTGAGTACTCCGATCCGCCCCACAAGCACGGCACCATCCACTCCGGTGTGGGCTACAGCAAGCCCAAGGTCGTACCCTACGAGGCGGATCTGCAACGAGCCGCCGACGTCCTCAATGCGGGCGAGAAGGTTGCCATCCTGGTGGGCGCCGGCGCGCTGGGTGCAACAGATGAGGTAATCGCAGTAGCCGAAAAACTGGGTGCCGGCGTAGCCAAGGCGCTGTTAGGTAAGGCTGCGCTTCCTGATGCACTGCCCTGGGTGACAGGCTCCATTGGCCTGCTCGGCACCGAGGCGAGCTACAAGCTGATGAGTGAATGCGACACGCTTCTAATGATCGGTTCCGGCTTTCCTTATTCTGAGTTCCTCCCTGAAGAGGGCAAGGCTCGCGGCGTGCAAATCGACCTAAAGGCCGACATGCTCAGCCTGCGCTATCCCATGGAAGTGAACCTTGAGGGCGATTCAGCCGAGACCCTGCGTGCGCTATTACCGCTGCTGCACGAGAAAACGGATCGCTCCTGGCGTACCTCTATCGAAAACTGGCGCAAGGACTCGGACGAGACGCTCAAGGCCCGTGCACTCACGGATGCCAAACCGATCAATCCACAGCGGGTGGCCTACGAGCTGTCGCCGCGCCTGCCGGATCGCGCCATCGTGACGAGTGACTCGGGCTCCTGCGCCAACTGGTTTGCCCGTGACGTCCAGATGCGCCGCGGCATGATGTGCTCGTTATCCGGTGGCCTTGCCTCCATGGGCGCGGCAGTGCCATACGCCATCGCCGCCAAGTTTGCCCACCCAGACCGCCCGGTGGTGGCCCTGGTGGGTGACGGTGCGATGCAGATGAACAACATGGCCGAGCTGATCACGGTAGCGAAATACTGGCGCGAGTGGGGCAACGGCAAATGGATCTGCGCCGTCTTCAATAACGAAGACCTGAACCAGGTGACCTGGGAGCAGCGGGTCATGAACGGCGATCCCAAGTTCGAAGCCTCGCAGAACATTCCGGATGTGCCCTATCACCAGTTCGCCGAGTCCATCGGTCTCAAGGGTATCTATGTCGACAGCGCCGACCGGGTAGCTTCCGCCTGGGAAGAGGCACTCGCCTCCGAGCGTCCAGTCGTTATCACCTTCAAGACCGATCCGGATGTACCACCGCTGCCACCGCATTTCACTATCGAGCAGGCCAAGAGCTTTGCCTCATCGCTTCTGCATGGCGACCCGAATGAAGGCGGCATCATCAAGGAAACGGCCAAGCAGGTACTTAATTCAGTGCTGCCCGGACGCAAGAACAAAGACAAGTAGGACCGCCGTTTCGGCGCTGCCAATAGACCGGGGCGTGTAGCGAATGCAGCGCCCCGATCTATCAATGTACTCTCCCTTGGCAAGATGGATAGAGCAGGGCGATACCCATCGCTTGATCAGCAGGGCACAGTCCTTGCGTAAGGAAATACGTGGTCACAGCCACGTTTTCCCGGTTCACAGTAAGGACATTGCATGCCTGTTCGTTTTACCCCTGCGTTCCTGAGCGTCGCCCTTGCGCTCTCTACAGCCTCCCTGTTTGCCGCAGACGCCAAGTCCGGCGTCGTCATCTACGCCACTGGCGGCACCATTGCTGGCAGCTCGGCCTCCAGCACCGATACCACTGACTACGACGCCGGTAAGCTGGGTATCGAAACCCTGATCAAGGCTGTGCCGGAGCTGAATCAGGTGGCTACGGTGACAGGCGAGCAACTCGCCAACATGCCCAGCCAGGACATGGACCAGAAGACACTGATGAAGCTGTCAAAAACGATCAGCCAAAAACTGGAAGACCCGGCAGTACATGGCGTGGTCGTAACCCATGGTACCGATACGCTGGAAGAAACGGCTTTCTTCCTCGACCTGACCGTCAAAAGCGAAAAGCCTGTGGTAGTGGTGGGAGCGATGCGCCCTGCCACAGCTGTAGGGGCCGACGGGCCCATGAACCTGCTCGAGGCGGTCAGTCTGGCAGCCAATGACAAGGCCAACGGACGTGGCACCCTGGTCGTTCTGAACGACCGCATCGGCTCGGCCTTCTATACCACCAAGACCAACTCCACCACGCCCGACACCTTCCGAGCGGTCGAGCAGGGCTACCTGGGCAGTTTTGTCGGCATTACGCCCCGGTTCTACTATTCTCCTGCCACACCGACCGGCAAGAGGCATTTCGATATCTCCAAGGAAGAAAGCCTGCCCAAGGTCGTAATTCTCTACAGCTACCAGGACCAAGACAGTGCACTAATCGATGCAGCGATCAAGGATGGTGCAAAAGGCATTGTGATCGCCTGTACGGGTAACGGCTCCATCCCCACGCGCACCAAGGAGACAGTCAAACGGCTCATGGAGCAGGGCATTCCCGTGATCCGCTCCACCCGTACCGGCTCTGGGTTCGTCAGCAGGAAGGAAGAGGGCATTGGCAGCGGCTTTTTCAATCCTCAGAAGTCACGCATTCTCCTGTCGCTGGCCCTCGCAACCGGAGCGGACATGGCCACTATCGAGCGGTATTTCAGCGCGGCGGAATAGGACGCGGTTGTGGCCGATGTGGCTAGTCAGGTTGGCATATGTGGGAGGGGTATCGCTTCGCCTATCCTCTGGATGTGCCACTTACCGGCCTCGTCACAAACCGCTTCGTAGGATGGGTTGAGCAGAGCCATACCCATCATTTCATTCTCATAAGACACCCGTCGAGCTAGGCATTCCGCCAGGCTAAACCCTCTCCGGGCTGTCCTTCATACCGAACGCTTCGCCATCGCGTTCGGTCTACCGCTTTCCCGACCACCTCCGGTCGGGCTGTTCAAATAATGATCAATACGCCTAGGAGCAAGCATGCCTGCGAGTGCTTCACATCCCCGTCGCGCCTTTATTTGGGTGGCCTGTGCCTTTCTGATCACGATGATGGGTACCACACTGCCCACGCCGCTGTATGTGTTTTATCAACGGGAGATGGGCTTTGGTGAAACATGGGTGACGTTGATCTTTTCCATTTATGCGGCAGGCGTGATTGCGGCGCTGCTGGTGGCGGGAAGCTGGTCTGATCAGCTGGGACGGCGACCGATGCTGTTGGCCGGTATCGCGTTGTCGGCCATCAGTACGGTGATGTTTCTTTTCAGCCACAGCATTGGCGGATTAATGCTGGCACGGTTGTTCTCCGGTTTTTCCGCCGGGATTTATACCGGTACGGCCACCGTGGCGGTGTTGGAGCTGGCGCCTGAGCCGTGGCGCAATGTCTCGACCCTGGTGGCTACGGCTTCCAACATGCTCGGGTTGGGGTTGGGCCCTCTGGTGGCAGGCCTCCTATCGACGTATCTGCCCTATCCGATGCATCTGGTGTTCAGCCTGTACCTGATCTTATTGGTGGTTGCAGCAGTGGGTGTGCTGCTGGCACACGAGACGGTCCAGCGCCCGGCTAAGCCGAGGCTACGAATACAAAAGCCTCATCTGCCGCGGGAGGTGCGAGCCCTGTTTATCCCGGCTGCCCTCTCGGGGATGGCGGGTTTTAGCGTGGCGGGGCTGTTTACGGCCGTTGTGCCGGCCATTATGGGACAAGTCATGGGTCATACCCATGGCGTTACCATTGGCGCGGTTATCTGCCTGCTGTTTGTCTCATCCATCATCGAGCAGGCATTGCTGAAAAAGCTGCCCGCACACTTACACATGACGATTGGCTGCATTGCCCTATCACTGGGCACGGCCACTATTGGTGTCAGCATTGCCACTGCACAGGTCGGGTTTCTGCTCTTGGGAACGGTAATCGCAGGAGCGGGCCAGGGCATCGTGTTTCGAGCCGGTATGAACGCCGTGACAGGTGCCAGCCCACGTGAACACAAGGCAGCTGTAACCTCAACGCTCTTTGTGACCTATTACGTGGCGATGTCGGTGCCGGTGATTGGCGTAGGGGTATCGGCGGAGGCATTCGGGCTACGGCAGACAGGGGAATTCTTTGCTGCCGTGGTGACGCTGGTGCCGCTACTGGCGATGGTGATCATGTGGGTCGTGCAGTCCCGTCAGCGCAGGGCAGGCAGGGCGTAGGGAGAAATGGCCCAACCTCATGCGGTTGGGCCATGCCATGCAGCGTCAGTGGTCGTGGCGCTGCTGATAGGGGTAGAAGCGGTGCTCACGCAACTCGTGTTCGATCTTCTCCAGGCTCTTGCCACGGGTTTCAGGCACGAAGCGCCAGATGAAGACCAGAGCCAGCAACGAGATTCCGGCATAAACCCAGAACGTATGGGCAGCGCCCAGCCACGTTACTAGGCTCAGCGTAGTCAGCGTGACGACCAGATCGAAGAACCAGTGGCTGAAGGCCCCAACACTGGCGCCCTTGCCGCGCACGAACAGCGGGTAAACTTCCGAGTTGATCAGCCAGATGCACACACCGAAGCCGCCGCAGTTGAACATCAGGTAGGCCGCCAGACAACCCACGACCAGCCAGCGCTGCACGTCAGTGGTGGGGCCTGCACCCTGGAACAGGTAGCCCATGATGGCCAGCGCAATGATCGAGCCGGGGATCAGAATCAGCAGGTAGCGACGGCGGCCGATGCGATCCACCAGGAGGCTGCCGATCACGGTCATGATCACCACCAGGATGGTGCTGCAGCCAGTGGCCAGAACCGCCGTCTTATCGGAAAAGCCTGCCTGGGTCAAAATGGTCGGTGCGTAGTAGACGAGGGCGTTATTGCCGGTGATCTGCGAAAACATGGAGATGCAGGCGCCCACGAGCAACGCAGGGCGAACCCAGGGCTGGAGCAGGTCCCGCCAGGTGCCTTCCGGTGCATCGCTCACGGTCTTGATTTCGGTCAGCTCCCGGCGGGCAGCCGCCTCATCACCACGGACGCGCTCCAGGACCGCCAGTGCGTCCTGCTCGCGTCCGCGGGACAGGAGCCAGCGTGGACTTTCAGGCAGTACCGACATACCGGCGAGCAGGATCACGGCCGGAACCACGCCCAGTGCAAACATCCAGCGCCAGTGCTCGTCCAGCGCAAAGCCGGTGAAATAGGCGACGGTAATGCCGCTGACCACCATGAACTGGAACAATACCACCAGCTTTCCGCGATGCTGTGGCGGGGCCACTTCGGCAATGTAGACCGGAATGATCTGCGTCGAGCTGCCGGCACTCAGGCCAAGCAGAAAGCGCGACAGGATCAGCAGCGTCACGTTGGGCGAGACGGCCGATAGAATCGACCCGAGCGCGAATACTATGCCCACCAGGATGATGGTTCGGCGTCGGCCGAGTCGATCGGAGATTGGGCCGGTGCCCAGGCAGCCAAACAGCGCACCAAAGATGATGGCGCCCGTGACGAGCTGCTTGAGGGTGTCATTCAGCGCGAACTCACGGCCAAGGCCGAGCAGGGCGACGCCAATAATCCCAGTGTCGTAACCGAAGAGAAGGCCACCCAGGGCGGCAATGATTGCGATGAGAAGGACGAGGCCTTTACGCGCCGGAGCGGCAGGGGCCGAGAGGGTGAGCGTGGGAGATTCCATGTGATGCTGCCTGCTTTTATTGTATCCAGACGCGCCTGCCAGAGCAGGCGAACCGCTAAAAGACTGCTCTGACGCCACAGGGTTCAGAAACAAATTGTCATCAAACGGGATTCGATCACCTTTTTGCGCAATCGTTTCAGCAAAAATAGCTAGCGAAGCGGTATTGGCGATATCGATGGAATGAATCAGTACGCTTGATTGGATAAATACGCGGCTATCCTTTACGTTCTGCGCCACGATTTCTAAACGGCCGTTGCGGCTCCAAACGCTTGTGCTGGCCTGACTTTTATTTAAAGGAACGCAGTATGAATATCCTTGAAACCATCAATGCACGTCGCGCTATCCGTCATTACGATGCTTCTCACCAGATGAGCGATGACGAGCAGCGCCAACTGCTGAGCCATGCCCTGCTGGCGCCGACGTCGTTCAACCTGCAGCATGTGCGTCTGGTGGCAGTGACAGATCCGGCGCTGCGTCAGCAGATTCGTGCGGTAGGTTGGGATCAGGCCCAGATCACCGATTCCTCGTTGCTCGTCATCGTGTGTGCCGATGTTGCCAGCTGGGAAAAGAATGCCGCCCGTATCTGGAGCGAGGCTCCCCAGGCCGTGCAGGATTTCATGGTGCCGGCCATCGACGCGTACTACCGTGACAAACCACAGACCCAGCGTGACGAAGCCATGCGCAGCACCGGCCTGGTGGCCCAGACGCTGATGCTCGCTGCCAAGGGCATGGGCTATGACAGCTGCCCCATGGTCGGCTTTGATTTCGAGGCCGTTGGCCAGCTGATCAATCTGCCGGGCGACCATGTCGTCAGCCTGATGATTTCCGTCGGCAAGGCCGCCGAGCCGGCGCATGCGCGCACTGGCAAGCTGCCCTACGACGAAGTGGTCATTCGCGACCGCTTCTAAGCTGTCCTTTGTCAGGCGCCTGGTCTTCGAGAGCAGGCGCCTGTGATGAGAGCCGCTGCGTTCAACCATCCTGTGTATGAAAGTCGGATAGCCATCCGCTTTTCCAACAAGACATCCCTCGCCACACCAACCGATGATCGGTTGCAACCTCCCGCTGCGATTACCGGACTAAGCTAAAACAGCATTCATCGGTATTTCCTGGGAGGGACTCAAGATGATTACCGGTATTCCTGCACACACCTGCCGCCTGGCCAACTACAGCACCCTGCTTGCGGCCAATGAGCTCTGGTGCGCGGATCAGGCTCCTCTTAATGACCTGGACGAAGCCGATGGCGAGCTGGAGGATCTCGATCCCGAGACTCGCAGCCTGCCGGTAGAAGATCGCAAGAAGTTAATGGACGAATGATTTGCCGCTGCTCTGGCGTCCTGCCACGGGTGTCAATCGACTAACGGTCACGTTCTTCATGAGCTGTACGTGACCCCACAGTTGACCTCATAACCCCTCGCAACACACTATCCCGTCCTCCGGTGCGAAGCCTTCTCTTCGTATAGCCCATTAAAACTATAAGGACGTCCCCATGTATCTCTCTGCGCCTTGCCTGTTTGCTCCGTCCTGTATGACGTACGAGTAATCGGCCACCCCTGCGCCTGTTTCACACCTTCCCGTCTGCTTTCCTTCCTGTACCTGCAGTATGAGCATGCCGACGGGCGGATTTTTGAGCCACTTCTGACGGCTCGCCTCCTGTTATCAGTACCCAAGCCATGACCGCAATGACCCATGCAACCGACGCATCGCCCCCGGGGCGCTCCGATTCACAGGCCCGCAAGGCCGCCCTTGGCAGTTTTGTCGGGGCGGTTGTGGACTGGTACGACTTTCTGCTCTACGGCATCGTGGCGGCGCTGATTTTCAACAAGGAATTCTTTCCCAACGTAAGCCCGGCCATGGGGACATTGGCTGCCTTCGCCACCTTTGGCGTGGGCTTTCTGTTCCGTCCCCTGGGTGGTTTTATATTCGGTCACTACGGCGACAAACTTGGCCGCAAACGCATGCTGGTGCTGACGGTCATGCTCATGGGCATTTCGACCGCCCTGATTGGCCTGTTACCGACTTATGCGAGCGTTGGCTGGTGGGCACCTGTGCTGTTGGTTATTTTGCGTGCAATCCAGGGGTTTGCCGTAGGCGGCGAGTGGGGCGGCGCGGCCCTGATGGCCGTGGAGAGTGCACCGCCGCTCCGGCGTGCCTTCTACAGTAGCGGCGTGCAGGTAGGCTTTGGCGTAGGGTTGATCCTGGCCACGGGCAGCGTATCGCTACTTGATCGTTTTTTGAGCGACGAGGCCTTTCACAGCTGGGGCTGGCGCCTTCCGTTCCTGTTTAGCATCGTGCTTGTGCTGATTGCATTATGGGTGCGCTCCAACATGGAAGAATCCCGCGAGTTCGTGCGTGAGGTCAAACAGGCTCACAAGGCCGTCAAGCTACCCATCGTGGAGGCGCTACGTCGCCATCCACGCGCGTTTCTCCTAATCATCGCGCTGCGTATGGCTGAATTGTTTACCATGTACATCGTGACGACCTTTGCGCTCAGTTATTCGACTGCCAACCTGGGCCTTTCCCGCGAGCTGTTCCTGAATATCGGCCTGCTGGTGGGTGCCATCAGCTGCGTAACCATTCCCTGCTTCGCCTGGCTGGCGGACCGCTATGGGTTACGCCGTATCTACCTGATCGGCGCCACGATTGGTGTGCTCTCGGCTGTGCCCTTCTTCCTGGCCCTGGAAGCGCGCTCGATTGGCTGGATCGTGTTCTTTGCCGTCATGCTTGCCAACATGGCCCATGACATGATCGTCAGCGTGCAACAGCCGCTGTTCACGGAAGCCTTTGGCACCGAGTATCGCTACAGCGGGGCCGGTGTCGGTTATCAGGTTGCCAGCGTGGTGGGCGGCGGCTTTACACCGTTCATTGCCGCCTCGCTGGTCAGTGCCAACAACGGGTCCTGGCATCTGGTCGCGGCGTATCTGGCTGGCGGCTGCCTCGTGTCCTTACTCGTAGCGGCACGGATGCGCCATCGGTAAGCGGTTGCAACCTATCCTCGGGTGGCTGGACTAAACAAAAGAGCCCAGCCATGAGGATATTCCGATGCTGACGTACCCGAACCTTTCAGCGTTCGCGCCTTATCCGGCCGTTATAGGCCTCTTTTGTGCTGATCAGGCGCCTTTGAACGACCTCGACGAAGCCGATAGCGAGCTGGAAAGCGAACTCGATCCTGAGACCCGCCCGGAAGACCTGCCTGAAGAAGCGCGCGAGAACCTGGAAGAGCCAGCCAAGATTCCTGGCCCGATTCCGGACCCCGGCCCGCTGTAGAGAGACTTAACCGACGGCGAGGCCCAGTGTGGCCTCGTCCCGATGAAAATGCAGGAATGATCCTTTATAGGCTTCGCCGGTACTCAGTACACAGTCTGCTCGCGTACTCCGATACGAGTATTCCAGCTCCTCCATCTCACGACAGAAGCTGGAGCGCTGGCGGCGGTCTGGGTCGACAATGATGATGTCCACTTCATCCGCCGAATGTCGGTCAATGAAGTCGGCCAGGATGGCAGGCTGGTCGCGCTCGTAGATCAGGTCACTGCCGATGATGAGATCAAACTGGCCCAGGTCCAGGTCGGTTCTGCCCCAATCTGCCGCCTGGTATTTGATCGGTCCCAGGTTGTTGAGCCGCAGATTCTCGTTCAGAAAAGTCGGGATCAATGGGTGGTAGTCACTCACCGTCATGTTGCCGCCTCGGCTATGCACTACGAGGCTGGCCAAGGCGAGACCCGCCCCCAACTCCAGGATACGTTTGCCCTTGAGATCAATGGTCTGCATGGCTGTGGCCAGTACATAGCTTGAAGGCCAGACCTGACCAAACAGCGGCCAGCTTTCGGGCGAGATGCCCAGCAGCTCCGCTTCGCCGTTGGGGTCATAGTATTGCTGATGGTCTTTTAGGGATTGGATGTGAAAATCCACATCACCAACGGTGACGGTTTGATATTTGACTCGATAACCGGACATGCTGATCCATTAGGTTGGATGATGTTGGCGTCAAGACAGGGCTTGATCGAACAGGCACCACTCTGAAAGAGCAGCAGTACAGGACGAAGGGCTTGCCATTGAGGCGATAGCGGCGAACAGCCGACTTTAAAAAACGCAGGCAATAAAAAAGCCCCGCTAGGCGGGGCTTTTTGGATCAGGCGTCTTAGACGACTTGAACCTGATCAGCCTGCATGCCTTTCTGGCCCTTGACGGCCACGAAAGAAACGCGCTGACCTTCGCTCAGGCTCTTGAAGCCGGCGCTTTCGATCGAACGGTAATGAACGAACAGGTCAGGACCGCTCTCAGGCGTGATGAAGCCGAAACCTTTCTCATCGTTGAACCACTTGACGGTACCCGTTTGGCGAGTAGACATGATGTATCTCCAAGGTAAAAGTAAGACTGCGGCGCTGAACCGTTCAGGCCGAGACTGAGATGCGAAAGTAAAACGAGCCAAGGAGATGAAACGTGAAGCAGTACATCAAGCCAGGGTATCGAAGTGACAATTGCAGAGCAGTGACGTCACCATACGCGCTTTTGAGCCGTTGTATACCTTTATTTTCCAGCAAGCAGCGGCAGTAGGCACAATTCTCTTATTTATCAACGCTCTGCCTGTTTAATTATTTTTGTGTTTCTCGCCTTCTATTACCGGGCCCTCGTTCAGAGCTCAACCGTTACCTGTGTAATGCCATAGCCAAGCCGTTCTGCAAACTCTTCAAGAAAGGTGGGCTGAAAGACGGCTTTTGCCCAGCCGTTGAAAATAAAGCCCAGATTGGAAAAGCCACAGGGCTGCAGGAACAGGAACCCGTTGATGTCATCTTTGTGTCCACATTCGGGGCAGCGAAAATTATCGGTATGGCCGGGCATCCAGTCTTCCAGGCTATCGAACAGCGCCTCACCGATCTCCTGTCGGCACTCCGGGCAGCCCGCCTCCTCCTTGAATCCCTTGTCCGGCGTAAAGATGCAGCGGCGAGTGATGATTTCCAGTCCGTTGACAGGATGACCGAACGGCAGACGTTCGGGGTATCTGACCACCCGTTCGGCACCTGGAGCAATGCCATAGGCCATGCCCCGCGAGCCGCGGCCGCAGGTCGTTACCTGTTCCTGCACGATGTCCCTGCGTATCAGCCAGCGCAGCGCGCTCAATGCCTTGGCTTCATGGCTTGGCAGGGTGGAAATGGATGGAACGAGGATAAGCTGGTTATCGTACATACGTGCGGTCTGTGTAGGGGCTGGGAAGACGCGGCCTGAACAGGGTTACATTCACGTTCGGGTCTTAAAACAACAAACCGTTATTTTCGCTCAGATCGACCCGTTGTGCAGGAGATGTTATGCAGGTGCCGAAGCAGCACGATTCATGACAGTTGCCACGCTGTATGTAAACAGCAGGCATAAAAAATCCGGAACCCCGCAGGATTCCGGATTGATCGGATTCGGCTGTATTTAGGCGTCTCTACAAAAGAGAGCCAAAGCCTACCAATAATACTTACTTACCGACAGTTTTGCCCAGGAACCAGGCGCGCTCTTCAGCTTGGTCGATCCACTCTTCCAGCAGGCTGGTGGTCGCCACATCGTTACCATCACTGGTCAGGGTGTGGGTAGTGCGCATGAACGCAGCCAGCGCCTGGTTATCGGCATGCAGCTCTTCCAGCATCTGCTCAGCGGTCAGGTCTTCAGCTTCGCTGCTGGCCAGACGCTTTTGCTGCACCATCTGCTCCAGAGAGCGAATGGTAGGCTGACCGATCTTGCGTGCACGCTCGGCCATGGGGTCAGTCATGGCGAACAACTGGGTTGCCTGCTCTTCCAGCAACAGGTGATAGTCGCGAAAGTGGGTGCCGTGCATGTGCCAGTGGTAATTCTTGGTCTTGATGTACAGGGCGAAGACATCCGACAGCAGGACACTTAGCGCCTTACCAATTTCACCCTGTTGAGTCAGGGTAGCGTCCTGACCAGTGGACGCGCGGGCATTAATGGTTTCAACGGATTTCAGTTCTTGCTTGGCATTTGCAGTAGCCATATCTAGACCTCTCTGTTGAGAACGATACAAAGGCCATCATTAAGGCCGTACATAGCTTGTATATATGTGAACTCTAAAGGCTAGGATAGTTCATTATAGTTATAATTTTTTAGCTCAATTTCTTGGCTAAAGGCTGCGGTTGCTTTAGCGCTATTCTTTGTAAATTATTTTTTACTTCTGAAGTCAGTGGTTCGTGCTTCTCTAATTACGCTTAAATTATTTATTATAAAGAGAGGAGCTTTAGCTTAGTTGGTAGGTAGATGCTATATACTTCTCCATGCTTTAGAAAACTTGCAGATAATTTAAATTTATTAAAGCTAGAGATGAGCAGGCCAAAAATCTTTAGATATTAAGTTGATATGTTCGATTAGTAAATTAACGCATTGATCAATAGTCAGTATCTCGGTGTTAAGCAACAGGTCAGGCGCTATAGGTGGTTCATAAGGTGAGCCGATGCCTGTAAAATCTTTGATAAGCCCCATTCTAGCTTTTTTATAAAGACCTTTGCAGTCTCTTTTTTCGCACGTATCTAAACTAGTATTTACATATACCTCATAAAAGCGTGATTTCCCAATAATTTCTCTTGCTAGTAATCTGTCTTTAGCTAAAGGTGAAATAAAGGCACTTATAGTTATTAGGCCTGCATTGTTCATTAAGTTGGATACTTCTGCTACGCGTCTTATGTTCTCAGAGCGATCTTCTTCACTAAATCCTAGATCTTTACAAAGCCCATGCCTAAGGTTGTCTCCATCTAATACAAAGGCTAGTTTATTTATATTCAACAAGGCTTTTTCTAAAGCAAAGGCGATAGTAGATTTTCCTGATCCGCTAAGGCCTGTGAGCCAAATGGTGACAGGCTCTTGACGTAGAATGTTAGACCTAATGCGAGGTAGGACTAAACTGTTTTGCCAGACAATATTTTTATCTTTTATCATAAAACCAAAATTTAAAATAAAGTTGTATAAATGGGTTTCTGTAAGCCTGCGTTGAACGCGGTGGTATAGTTGCAAACACTACCATGCTGTAACTTCTAATCTAATTTATTATTCTTGTGCAACTGGTTAGCCATCCATTCAGCAGTTCTAGCTATACCATCTTTCAGATGCACAGTAGGTGACCATCCTAACTCATGCTGGGCTAAGCTGTTTCCTAACACGCTAACCGGAACATCGAATGGCCTTCCAGGTAGGTAATTACAATGTATAGGTTTCCCTAATACATCCTCAATTGTGCTTACCAATTGATTTAAACTAGTTCCTCTACCGGAGCTAATATTAAAAACCGATTTAGATCCATCGTAGTGAACAATTTTTGCAAAGGCATCTGCTACGTCGCCAACATATAGATAATCACGCGTAACAGTACCGTCCCCCCAGATATCAATAGCTTTATTCTGCAGAGCTCTACTAAGGAAAACTCCTACCGCCCCTTGCGCTGTTTCTATTCTTTGCCTCTCTCCAAATGGATTTGTTACGCGTAAAATATGGGCTTTAATCCCATGCAAATGCTCATACATTAATAAATATTTTTCTATGGCTAGTTTTGTTATTCCATAAGACACTAGGGGTTCAGTAGGATGTCTTTCATCAATAGGAAGGTAGCTTGGAGGGCCGTATACTGTTCCTCCTGAAGATATAAATACGATTCGTCGTACGCCCTGAGCATCCATGGCATTTAACATTTGTAAGGTAGCGACTAAATTAGTCTGCACATCATAAAGAGGATCGTCATTTGAACTTTTAGGCAAAGTAGTTGAGACAAGGTGTAATACGACATCCGCGCCTGAAACCGCTTGGCTTACGTCATGAGTGCTCATGAGGTCGCCTGTTACCCATTCAACATGTTCAATTGGTCTGAACTTTCGATAAGGTTCTATGCGAGGCCTTTCAAAAATCCTTAGCTCATGGTTATCCATAAGCAAGCGATCAGCGATAGCTGAACCAATAAAACCACCGCCGCCAAAAATCACAATCTTCATCTTGATACACCTGAAATATAAGTCACTGCACTATAACTGTTTGACTTTTCTAAGACCAACGGAAATATTCTTTCCAGTGCATGAAGCAACGAGCCATCATAGGGCAGCGGTTCTTTAGGATAGTCCTGCCAGCTGAGATTCAAATCCCATAGTGGCTTTAGGGCCGCTACTCTAGCCCAAAACATTGTACCAACGGGAAAATTGAAGTGCTCTGGTAGCTCCTTCAGTTTCAGTCGTGCCTTTAACTTTTCAGCGAATAGCTTATTGGCCCCCCAGCCGATAACATTAGGATCATCAGGAAAAACTAAACCTAAACTTGAATCATTTGCAAAATGACTAATTATGATATCAATCATTTTATTATAGTTATTACCTAATAAATTATCTTGCAAGAACTCATACCAAGTTTTTCCTATCTCTTTATCTGCAATATCGGCACTTGCTTTAGTATGCATGTGTCCTATTAAGTCATAGGAACAGATGTCATTTCTGAATGTGGTCAGGAACGGTCCTATGTCTCTACCAATGTTAGGTACAACTTCAATTTTATTGACACGCCCTTGGTAGTTGGATAGATATTTTTCAATGAGATCTAGAGACGCGCTATCTTTTACACTTATAAAGAGATCAGGATGGAAGCTGTTCTTGTTAATTCTATTTAAAAGCTCGGGAAATAATGCTGGGTAATAAGCGTGTATATGTAAGGCTACTTTGCCTTGGAATTTATTCGATAATGAAATTGTTCGGCTTTTTGGTGTAATTACTTTTTGGAGCCAAGGACCTTTAGGGCATCCTGCTCTCAAATAATCTGCATAGGGGTCACCGCCCCTTATACTTGTGCCGTGTCGTTCAGTGTATACATCTGGATGAAAACCTGGAAAAGGCTTACGCTTACCAATACCGCTAGCCCATGACCTAATGTAAACTCGTAATGAACTATCAAGGTCGTTTGTACGGGGATAGCAGAATTCGATATTAAGGTCTCCGTATTCTCTAACAGTTTCTAAATCAGCTTTCTCCTGTATGTTTTTCATGGCTACATTTCTAGCTAGCTGGTCTAGCTCTTTAATGTATTTTTCCATGTTAAAGTATTTTGTAGCAGTGCTCTTTGAAACTTGTGAAGTGTGCTTATAGTGGTCTTCAGAAAAAATAAGATTAATAGCCTTTTCAGCCATGTCTTTTGTATCAAGGTAGCTAGCTACACAGCTGTTGGAAATAGTTGCTTGTTCTAAGAACTCAGATATACCAGTCGTTTTTTCAAAGCAGACTATAGGTAAACCTGCTGTTAAGGCGTCAATAGCTACGTTTGGTAGAGGATCTAAGCGGGATGTTAATAAAAGAATTTTTGCTAAGCTATATATGCTTTCTATTTCTTCTGTTTCTCTTAAAAAGGTTACTGTGCTTTCTAAGTTTGATCTTTGAATTTGATCTTTTAGGTAAACAGAATAGTTGGCGTCATGTATTGGATCATATCCCTTACCGATCCAAACAAAATGAAAATTAGAGTTTGGACGTTTGCTTACCATATGGGCCGCACAATCAATAAATAAATCCACCCCTTTGCGAAGTTGTACTGAGCCTGCACCAAGGATCAGTATTTTTTCTTCCCTGATAATTTTTTCAAGCACTTTGTCTTTGATTAATTCTAATTCATAAGTGTCTCTTTTATGGATTGAGTTTTTCTGAACAAGGGTACATTTTCCCTGAGGGATAATAGGAGAGTTTTCAATTTTTAATTCAGGGTGGTCCTTAATTGCACTTTGTAGAGTTAGTTTCGTTGAGAATACGGTTGAGTTAGACCAAAATATTGCATCCTTAAAAGCTCCTAGAGGTCTAGTATATGCAGAGAACTCATGTAGTAAGCTTATCGTAGGGATTAATCTGTTCGCTAATGAAGGAAGTACAAAGCGGGACTCTATACTGTTTACAAATGCATATTTTATTTCTAATTTATCTAGATTTTTCTCAAAAAAACCATTGAGCGCCCACGGGTTCCTACGTAAGTCTATTGGGCCAATTAGTATGTTGCTAAGTTTTGAGAAAGATTCTTTTAAAGGGCCGTCGCCTAAAATTATAGTTATTATATTATAAGTATTAGCAAAGCCTTTTACCAAGTTAAGACTTAGAACTGGCGCGCCAGTGAGCGAGGCTTCATGACTTACTATTAGAATAGTTTCTCGCTCAGGTGATAAATTTTCAAAACTACCGGACCAAATAAGCTTTTCAGGCTTGGCTAGACGGCCCTCCCTTAAACCATACCGAAGATAGTGTTCGGCAGGGTCAATGCCTGCATTTCTTACGTCTGGATACTGCTCTAAATAAAATAATCTATCAAAATTTTTTGCTTTTCCTGCTATATGTAGAAGGGTTGTAGCAACAATTCTTTTTAATATGCTCACTATTAATAACATTAGCCTATCCCTGTACTATCTGGCTAAGACATATTAGCGAGATACATCTTTTACATAAGTAAGTAAGACTTCAAAGCCGGCCTCTTTGCATACAAGAGGAAAGAGACGCTCTAGCGCGTGCAGCATGCTACCGTCATAAGGTAGTGGCTCTGCTGGGTAAAGGTCCCAGCTTTTGAATTCATTAAACATAATTTTTAAAGCTTGAGAGCGAGCCCAAAACATAGTTCCAACAGGAAAGCTAAAGCTTTTAGGGAGTTCGTTGAGATGCAAACGGTGGGCTAGGTTTTCTGCATAGGATTTATTTAGGCCCCAAGATACGACATGTGGATCATCAGGAAATACTATGCCTATATTCTTCCTAGATCTCATAGTGGCTAATATTGTATCAGCCGCTGTTAAGTCGTCACTGCCTATTAAATTGTCGAGTAGGAAGCGATACCATGTCTGCCCCATTGTTTGGTCTGCGACATCAGCAGTTTTTTTAGTATGCAAATGTCCTACAAACTCATAATTTAGTAGTTTTTCACCGAAGGCTGTTAAGAAAGGGCCAATATCCCTGCCGCAGTTTTTTACAGCTTGAATAACTACAACCTTTCCTTGGTAAGACTCTAGTAGAGCAGAAATATGATTTACTGCAGAATTATCTTTAGTGCTAATGAAAAGGTCGGGTAATAACTGGTTTTTCTCAAGTCGAGATAATATTTCTGATAAAAGCTCCGGATAATATGCATGAATATGCAAAGCCACTTCACTATTTTGAGGGAGCTCTGATTTATTGTTTGAAAGCGAAAGGGTAGGGCTCAGCCAAGGCCCTTTAGGTTGACCATCGCGTAAAAATTCTGCAAAAGGATCCGCTCGTAACTCAGAACCTCCTTTATGCTCTAAGTAAATTTCGGGGTTGAAACCAGGAAAGGGTTTTCTTTTATTTATACCGGTAGCCCACGAACGGACATACTTTCGTAATATTTCAGCGTGAGTTTTGTCTTTTTCATCAGGTGCAGTAAGGAAGCCAAAGTCAGTTAAATTAGATTTAGCAATTTCTTCAAGATCCAGCTGTTCTTGATTTGATAGATTAATAACATGGTGAGCAATATTTTTAATTTCTTTAATATACTTCTTCATATTGAAATATTCTAAAGATTTATTTTTCGACGCATCACTAACGGTATTATATAGTTCCTTGTTGTTAACTAGCTTCAAAATTTTACTAGCCATGTCTGATGTATCTAAATATTTTGCCACACATGAATCTTCTAATTTAGCAGATTTTAAAAAGTCTACTATTCCTGTTGTCTTATCGAAGCAGACAACAGGCAGACCATGTGCCATTGCGTCAATAGCTACATTAGGTAAAGGATCTAAACGCGAAGTCAGTAAAAGTAAATCTGCTTGCTCATATACAGCATCTATAGCAGAGGTCTCTTCAATAAACGTCAGGTTTTTTTCCAAGCCTGCACGGTGAATTTGATCAGCTAAATATACTGAATAAGAGGCGTCATTTTCTGAGTCGAAGCCTTTACCAACCCAGACAAATCTACATTTGCTTCCAACGGCCGATTGCGCAATTTTTGAAGCACAATCTATAAAAAGGTCAACGCCTTTACGAAGCTGCACATAACCTGCGCCTAATATTATGAAAGAATCTGTATTGCCATTATTATTAGGTCGCATAGCATGTCGAATGCGCTTGATCTCGTCTTCAACTAGTTTCTCATCAACTTCATCATTTGGTACCAGGCTACGCCCTTGCGGAAGCACATGAAAATTACGATTCCTCATCTCAGGATATTCTTTCTGTGCACTTTCTAATGTAAGGGATGTGGAGAAAATCGCTTCTCCTGACCAAAATAGCGCTTCATAGAAAGCATGTCTAGGTCTGGTATATGAAGCGAATTCATGGATTAGACTTAAAGTAGGTACGAAATTCTTAGCTAAGCTAGAAAGAACAACACGAGATTCAATGCTATTGATTATTGCAAAATCAAATTTACACATACTTACTAGCTGATTCATCATGAGCTCAGCAAGTATAGGATGCCCTCTTAACTCCAAAGGTCCTATACAAATAGCACCAGCTTTGTAAAATTCATTTACTAGAGGACCTGGCCCAAGTAATAAGGCTACTACATTATTTTCCTTAATCAACTCCTGGACGATGTTTAGACTTAATACAGGCGCGCCTGTTCTTGATGCTTCATGACTAACGACAAGAATTGTTTTCTTATTTTGAGAGAGTTTTTCAAGGTTTCCCTTATAAATCAGATCGGGCATTCGGCCTAAGCGTTTTTCACTTCGGCCATGGTTTATATAATGCTGATACGGATCTATCCCAGCGTTCTTTAAATCAGGATATAAGGCAAGATAGAACTCAGGATCAAGTTCGTTATCATGTAAGTAGTGTTGTCTATGAAGTTCACTTTCTACATTATTCAGTTGTGCTGATTCTACACCGTGAATTTCAATGCTTTCGTTGTTAGATGTTTTTTCCATTAATGGATTTAGATTTATATTATTTAAGACATCATGTTCTTCGATTGAATTATCATTTTTTTGCGCTTCTTTAACCGAGTGATCTCCATGCTCTATCGTTCGGACCATGCCTCCGCCATATTCTGTATTTTTGTTAGGCTTCCTCCTTTCTAATGCTCCGTATAAAATAAAGTGGTCCTCTGCGGAGATTTTAGAGGCCGCTACGTCCTTGTATTGACTTAAGTAAAAACTCTTATCGAAATCATAAAATTTCGTAAGTAAATGATTTAAAGGGTGAGCTTTAGATTTAACTTTGCTTAGGTTTTTTATAGATGTTGAAAAGCGCCAAACCTTAGACTTTAATATTGCCTCTAAAGTGCTGGAGGAAAATTTTGAATATTTTTCAAGATAATTTATATGCTCTGAGAGTTTAAGCTCTGATCTGGTCTTCTGCTCTATTAAAGAGAGATATGATTTTTCTTTTTCTTTCTCAGCTTCGATCTCTGAAAGGAAAGAAGCTATTTCTTTATCTTTTTTTGCAAGTAAATTATTTAAAGCTTCAATTTCTTGTGACATTTCTTCGGTTTTTCTAATTTGTAGCGAGGTGTATAATTTTTCCTTTTCTTTTCCGCTATTAATTTCTGAGAGAAGAGAGGATATTTCTTTTTCTTTTTCAGTAAGTGAATTTTTTAATGCTTCAATTTCTTGGGACATGGCTTTTATTCTACTGCTTTGTAGCGCTAGATTATTATTTTGCTCTGTAATAATTTCTTGTGTTTTTTTCAGTTGATCAATAGTGCTTTCTATAAGGCTGCTTTGGTTGATGATTTCCTTTGCACGATCATCTATTAAATTTTCTAACTCTATATTTCTATCAGCAGCGCTTGCGAGTTTTTGTTCTAAAGAAATTATATGGTCATTTAGCTCTTCAATATTTTTATTAGCTAACTGTAGTTTCGTTTCCAGGCTTAGATAGTTTTCTGTTATGTGCTTAATAGAGCTATCTCTGCTTACTATTTGCTCATTTGCGGAAATTAGACTACTCTCCCTTTTGGCTATAAGTTTAAGGGCTGGCTCGATTTCATTTAAATTTTGAAGAAGCCCATTAATAGAGTTGATATATTGGGGAGAGCTTATATCGATATGATCTAATGCCGCTGTGTGTAAAAAATTATAAGTTCTCTTCACGAGTTCTGGGACATCCTGGGCGGTCTCTAGGTCGTCTTGAGTATGCGCCGTATGCCTTAAGGAATTATCTATAAAGCTTTTTTCAAATTCTTGAAGCTCATCATTCGATACTTTTAAATCTAAGGCTTCTGCTATACGGGTAAGCTGATCTCTAGGCGCACTGAGAACTTGGTCATAACTAACAATGACATGGTTTTCATTCTTTACTATGTTTAATGCGGGCAGTACATGCTCTAGCCACAAATAGTAAGATTTGGAGCTTTCAAACCCATTTCTCTTTTCGAGGGAGGCCGCGACACTGAGGGGGTTTCTTAAAGAGATTACGTATCTTATATCTATTTCTAATGTCTCAAAAACCTTTTTCCAAAAAGGGAGTAGTCTGGAAATTCGAGGATCCTTAACTCCCCATAAAGAAGTGTTTTCAATTTTTTTCTTTAAGATACCAACAGCACGGCTAAGATGCTCTTGGATAATAGGCTCGCTCATAAAAGCTGATGAAGTAAGTCCTAATCTATCGTAGGCTGAGCCAATATCTCTTAATAGAAGCTCGTTTAGCTGGATAACGTCTTCGTCCTCCCAAAAGCCTTTAGGATTATCAAAGCCAGCCGGATGCAACTTGTCTCCTAAAGATACTCCTAGCGCTTGAAGGCTGCGGGTTATAGTGCTGGTCCCACTTCTATGCATGCCTAATACAACAATAATTTTTTTGCTATTCATATGTTATCAACGCCAGAAATTTCAAAGTTAGGTTCACAGCTAAAATCAACAAGGCTGGTTGCCAGTAAATTTTCTTCTGGCTGAACCCTGAAGGTCGCTACATCCAACAATCTATGAAGATATGTTTCTGCGCCGTCTCTTGTTCCCTGTACTCCTGCATTTAAGAAATACAGGCCTGGGTTTAGGGCGCAGGTAAATTTGAATTGCACTATTATCTTTTGCCCAGCGGCGACATAGGGTATTCCTTCGCTAGTTTTACTAGCGGAAATTGCTCCGCCTAACTCAATCCCACTAAGGCTTTTTATAAGCATGCCGAAACGTACTAAAAAAGCTGGTTCACTAAAGGACACGGTATATTTGTAAAAATAGTTTTTCCCGCGAATTATGTTATTAACTTTTTTGCCGTCTAAAGTTTCGATTCTTGGTGCCTCAATACAAGCGCCTTTTTCTTCATAAGCTATTGTACTTGAAGGTACAAGCGACGCATCAAAAGTTTCATTTTGATGGAACTCATCTAATTTTAATTTTTCGGTTTTTTTGTTTTGACTATTCTTATTTTTAGATGAATCAATAGATCCATTTAATATACTGTTTCTTATTTCTTCGCGGTTCTGTGGTGATGCATATAGCAACTTTTGATATTTGCCTACTACTTCTTTAGGGGCAGCGTCAATTAGTAGCTGGCCAGAGTCTATAAGTATAGCTCTATCACATAATTCAATTACTGTACCACCTGAGTGGGATACAAATAGTATGGTTGCACCGTTTTTCTTTATCTGCTCTATACGAGAGAAGCATTTTCTCTGAAATAATTCATCTCCTACCGAGAGCGCTTCATCAATAACTAGTATCTCCGGATCAGCGTTTATAGCTACTGCGAAAGCTAAGCGCACACTCATGCCGCTTGAGTAAGATTTCACCGGTTGCTCAATAAAATCTCCAATATCTGCGAAATGGACAATAGCTTCGAATCGCTGGTCAATTTCCTCTTTACTTAACCCAAGAACTGCTCCATTTAAATAAATATTTTCTCGACCTGTAAATTCTGGGTTAAAGCCGGAGCCTAGCTCAAGCAGTGCAGCTACTCTTCCATTTGTTTCTACTCTTCCGGACGTGGGTGTCAATGTCCCACAAATAATTTGTAGAAGGGTAGACTTACCGGATCCATTCTTTCCAATAATTCCAATCGTCTCTCCTCTATATATTTTAAAGCTTATATCGCGTAGAGCCCAAAATTCCTTATAGAGCTTTAGGTTTTTATTAAATATCGGAGCGAAAATTAACTGTTGGAGCCTGTGTCGCGGAAGGTCATAAATATGGAAGCATTTGCTCAGCGCTGTGACGTCAATAGCTAAACTGTCTTTTAATGACACTGTGTAAGGCTTAGTCTGATTTAATTCAGAGGACATCTGAAAATCCTTTACGTGTTATTTGAAACCAAGCATAACCAAACCAAGCTACAGCTAAAGCAGAAATAAAATATACTAATAATCCTAGAAAGTCAGGCAAAATTCCTTCGACTAAGACCAGTCTGGCCTGCTCTATTATGAAGGTTAACGGGTTTGCCAAAATAAATGGCTGAAATTCTTTTGGTAATGCACTGATAGGGAAAAATACAGGAGATAGAAACAGCATTATGGTTGTTACTATCCCAATAGTTTGTGCTACATCTCTAAGGTAAGTTCCTATGGATGCTAGAAACAGGGCCAAGCCTATCGTCAAGATCATTAAAGGAATAAAAATAATAGGTATAAGAAAAGCTGTTATTGGCGGAAGGCCTATAAAAATTGTCTGAGCGACTAATAGGACTACAGTGCTTATAATTGCATGGAAAAATGCTGTTCCCATGGATATGAAAGGCAGTATTTCAAGAGGAAATATTACTTTTTTTACATAATTTGAGTTGCTTATTATTAGGCTAGGGGCTTTGTTTAGAACCTCTGCAAAGATGCCGTGAATGATCAGTCCTACAAAAAGCATAATTGCAAATATTGCTTGGTTACTCTCGCTCTGTACGTTGCTAGTGCTCCATTTGGCTTTAAAGACAACTGAGAAAACAAATGTATATACACTCAACATGAGAATAGGATTCAAGAACGACCATGCTAGGCCTAATGCAGAGCCTCTATAGCGTCCGATCACTTCCCGCTTCGTCATTTGTAAAATTAATTGTTTGTTGCTCCATAAACTAGAAATAATTGATTGAGGCGAGACAGGCTGTCTTGTGTGCGGGTTCATTGCTCTTGACCTTGCGTTGTTTTGCTAATTTTTAGTTTATTTTTATACCTTAATTTAAAATTAGGTAAAATTTTATTAAAAGTAATCCGCAAAAAAGTTTCTCTAAAAGCCATATAAATATGTTCAAAAGTTTCTGTTTTTTACAAGGCTTAGATATAGTTTCACATTACCTGACTGATTGGCAGATGTAGATACTACTATGCTTTATCGCTTGAGCATCGCCCTCATCGCAGCCAGTGCGTCATTGCCCCGCGCCGCTTTGACTTCTACCGGAGCATCTTCCTGTCCTTCCCACTCTAGGTCTTCAGGTGGTAGTTCATCAAGGAAACGGCTCGGGGTGCAATCAATCACCTCGCCGTATTGCTTTCGCTTGGCGGCAAAGGTGAAGGCCAGCGTCTGGCGAGCGCGGGTAATACCTACATAGGCCAGACGGCGCTCTTCCTCCACGCTGTCCGTCTCGATGCTGGAGCGGTGCGGAAGAATTTCCTCCTCCATGCCCATGATGAACACGTAGGGAAACTCCAGACCCTTGGAAGCATGCAGCGTCATCATCTGCACACCATCGGCGCCTTCCTCTTCCTCCTGCTGGCGTTCAAGCATGTCCCGCAGGACCAGCTTGGCAATGGCCTCTTCAATGGTCATGTCGCCGTCTTCGTCCTTTTCGAGCGTGTTCTTCAGCGCGTCGATCAGGAACCAGACGTTGCCCATGCGGAATTCGGCCACCTTGTCGCTGGAGGCGTTCTGGCGAATCCAATTCTCGTAGTCGATGTCCATGACCATGCTGCGCAACGCCATGATCGGGTCATTCTGGGCGCACTGCTGGCGCACGCCATCGATAAAGCGCTTGAAGCGGGCAAGGCGCTCGGTGTAGCGCGCGTCCAGGTGCTCGGACAGGCCTATCTCGTCGGCTGCGGCATACATGGAAATCTGCCGCTGCGTGGCGTAGTTGCCGAGCTTTTCAAGCGTTGTCGAGCCGATCTCGCGGCGCGGTACGTTAATCACGCGCAAAAAAGCGTTGTCATCGTCCGGGTTTACCAGCAGGCGGAAATAGGACATCAGGTCCTTTACCTCCTGACGGGAGAAGAAACTCGTGCCGCCTGACAGCCGATACGGAATCTGATGGTGCTGGAGCTTGAGCTCCATCAGCTTGGCCTGGTGGTTGCCTCGGTAGAGGATGGCAAAGTCTGAGTATGGTCGTTGCGTCTTCAGGTGCAGGGTAAGGATTTCCAGCGCGATGCGCTCGGCCTCGGCATCCTCGTTGCGGCAGCGGATCACGCGGATCGGATCACCATGACCCATCTCGCTCCACAGCTGTTTTTCGAACACGTGCGGGTTGTTAGCGATCAGGATATTTGCGCACTTGAGAATACGGCTGGTGGAGCGATAGTTCTGCTCCAGCATCACGACCTTGAGCGAAGGAAAGTCATCCTTGAGCTGCATGAGGTTTTCCGGCCGTGCCCCACGCCACGCATAAATGGACTGGTCATCGTCGCCCACCACGGTGAACTGCGCGCGACCCTGCACCAGGAGCTTGACCAGCAGGTACTGGCTCGCGTTGGTGTCCTGGTATTCATCCACCAGCATGTAACGGATGCGGTTGCGCCACTTCTCCAGTACGTCGGGGTTGTCCTGGAAGAGCTTGACCGGCAGCAGGATCAGGTCGTCAAAGTCTACGGCGTTATAGGCCTTGAGCGTGCGCTGATAATGCAGGTACACCACGGCGGCCGTCTGCTCCTTGGGCGTACGGGCCTTAGCCAGCGCTTCCTCAGGCAGCACGAGGTCATTCTTCCAGTTGCCGATGTAGTTCTTGATCTCATCGGCGCCGTCGTCTCCGGAATACTCCTTCTGCATGATGTCCGTGAGCAGCGCCTTGATGTCGCCCTCATCGAAGATGGAGAAGCCCGGCTTGTAACCCAGCTTGGCGTATTCCTTGCGGATAATGTTTAGGCCCAGGTTGTGGAAGGTCGATACGGTCAGACCCTTGCCTTCCCCTCCACGCAACAGGCTGCTGACCCGCTCCTTCATCTCCCGCGCGGCCTTGTTGGTAAAGGTCACGGCACAAATGTACTGGGCGCGGATACCGCACTGCTGGATCAGGTAGGCGATCTTGCGGGTGATCACGCTGGTCTTGCCGGAACCGGCACCGGCCAGCACCAGGAGCGGCCCGCTGATGTAATTTACGGCTTCCTGTTGACGAGGATTCAATCGGGACATGGAGACATCGAGGGCTGGTGGAACAGGCGGCGCATTCTACCAGCGGTGATGGCACGATAGGGCACCGGTTGGCTGACGGTAGTCATATAGCGCCGCAGCCTGGATCGAAGCACCTGACCCGTAGGCAAGGCGATACCCATCAAGGGGGGAGGCGTCTGATATATCCAGGCAGCACCAAGACGTATCAGCCGTCGTTCCGTTTAAGCACTACGGCACTCCTGGCACTTACAACTTAGCGTCCAATTGCCCGCAGTGCTCGCTCCTTGGAAATTGCCATCAGCGTAGGGGGCGAGTCTTGTATTTGAAGGTAAAGGAAATATCGGCCTTGCTTGTCATACAGGATGCGATGGACCTCGAACGGTTTTTGATTAGGTCCAGTGCTGATGCCAGGGTAAAGCTTGTCTTGAAGAATTTCGAAGGTATGTACGTTATGTTGGCGCAGGACGTTGAGAAATAACGGATTGATATCTTTCGCCAGCTGTTTCTTTTTTGACCTGTCGCCTTCACGAATTAACAAGAAACAGAACAGTGCCACCACCGCGCAGACAAGCAAAATAGCCATTTAGGTGTGACATCCTTGCCAGCTAGGCTAATGAGTAAGCGTTAGAGTAGAGCTGCATCTATCGCGTATGTTCAGCATTCTTACCAAAGTTGCATATTGTATTGCTTCTATAAGCGTAACGGGCGCTAGCCAGCGATGGATATCGTTACACTCCATCCATCTTACCGCGACGCTGCCATCCTTATAGGATGGGTTAAGCGAAGCGATACCCATCAAGGAAAAGGCATCCGGCATGGCCGTGCCAAGCGCCTCCTTCCAATCACGCCTGCACTTTATCAAGGTGCGGGTGCTATGAACCTCAGCCTTTTCGGATATCCCACCAATTCTGGATTCAATACGGGACTGTCCAGAAACACCGCCATGCTTGTCCCTACCACTTGGGCGGATTTCACGAGCAGCTCTTGCCCATCTCCCAGGCGTACGGTTGCGCCGGGCTTGAAGCCCTTGCGGTTCATGGTAGTAACGGGAATGGAAAAACCGGCTGCCTTTCGATACACGCCCTTGAGCCAGTCCTCGTTCGTAAGGTTATTGATACGCGTGCTGAACTCTTCCTGCGGCACGACCTTGGGCGGGACGGGATCGCCGCCATTGAGCCCAACCGTCAGCCGACGCGGATAACCTACAGCGCTGCCATCCAGCAGCGGACCCTCTACCCATACGGCCATGTTCTTGTCGCCAACCTGCACCTGCTTGACCGACACAACCGCTCCCGTTGCCAGGAGCACCTTTGCTCCAGGCTTGAACGCATTCTGGTTGGTCTGCGTGGCCGGAATCGAAAAGCCGGCGGCCTTGCGATAGACCCCGTTCTGCCAGTCCTCATTAGTGAAGTCATTGATGGAGCTGGTAACGGAGGTATTCACCTGACTGACGGCTACCGACGTAGCGGTAGACGGCTCGGCAGCCAGCGCCGCATGGCTCCCCAAGGCTAAGGTCGCGAAGGCCAACGCGTTCAGTAAGGGGCGGGAAAGGAGAGTAGGTAGTCTCATATTGTTTTAGGGTATGAGTGACGGAGCCCCTTTGAGTGCAAAAATGTGAAATAAATCGCTGTTGGCAAAAAAATAATGGCCGTTTGCCAACGATGGTTAAAACAGCGTGTCGTCCACCTTTTTAGGCACCGGCTCTTTTCAACGGGGCCGCTAATCGGTACACCGGATAAACCCGACCTTAACCTGGAGCGCCCACCCATGTTCTCTGGTTTTCAAAAAGCGCAGTGCCATGTCAACGGTATTGATATTGCCTACCGGATCGGGGGTAGTGGGCCGGGATTGCTCCTGCTGCATGGGCATCCGCAAACGCATATTATCTGGCGCAAGGTAGCGCCTATACTGGCTGAGCGATTCACCGTTGTGGCGGCGGACCTGCGTGGTTATGGCGATAGCGGCAAGCCGCCTGCTGACCCGCAGCACCTGACGTATGCCAAGCGCACTCTGGCGCAAGACAATATCGAGCTCATGCAAACGTTGGGCTTCGACACATTTGATCTGCTCGCCCATGACCGCGGCGCCCGAGTGGCCCACCGTCTGGCGATGGATCACCCCGCCGCGGTACGGCGAATGATCCTGCTCGACATCGCCCCTACGCTGGCTATGTACAACCAGACCGACGAAGCCTTTGCTCGCGCCTATTGGCACTGGTTTTTCCTGATTCGCCCGGCGCCGCTGCCAGAAACCCTTATCGACGCCGACCCGGATCTCTACCTGCGCAGCGTTATGGGCACTCGCAGCGCAGGCCTTGCACCGTTCATGGATGGCGCGTTTGAAGAGTATCTGCGCTGCCTCAAATTGCCCGGCACGGCCAGAGGCATCTGCGAAGACTACCGGGCTAGCGCCACGATTGACCTTGAGCACGACCGCGCTGATCGCGCCGCCAATCGAATGCTGACCATGCCCACCCTTGCACTCTGGGGCGCTGACGGCATCGTAGGCAAATGCTTCGACCCGCTCGCAGAATGGAAAAAGGTAGCGACCGATGTGCAGGGCAAGGCGCTACCCGGTGGGCATTACTTGCCGGAAGAAGTGCCGGAAGCCTTATTGGATGAGGTAACGGCGTTTTTGTAGACATGAATAAAAAGGAGGGTGGGTGTCGGCTCACTCGTCAGGCTGACTGTTTAAGTTTGCATACCTGCAACGCCTCGAGTGATTCGGGGCGTTGTCGTTTCCGGCCTTTATCTCGCAATTCGTGGCAGGCGGGATGCCGACGTAAGGTCAGGAATTGCCGCAAAGGCGCTACGGTCTAGTCATGACAGCTTTTTGCGCTGTCCCTCGCTTGATGTTTTCCCCCCTCGTATTTCAAGGACCGTTATGCACGAACAACAGCTCTTGTTCGCCTTTGCCGGTATCGGCGTTATTGCCTTGATGTGCCAGTGGCTGGCCTGGCGGCTGCGCTTGCCGGCGATTCTGTTTCTGTTGGTCTGCGGCATCCTGGCGGGTCCGGTTACGGGCTGGCTCGATCCGCAGGCGCTGCTGGGACCCCTCCTATTTCCTGTCGTCTCGATGGCAGTGGCGCTGATCCTGTTCGAAGGCAGCCTTACGCTGCATCTGTCCGAATGGCGGGAAATCGGCAGTGTGGTGCACCGTCTGGTGACGTTCGGAGCGCTGGTGACGTGGGCGGTCATTACTATTGCTACGCACTACCTGCTCGACTTTGCCTGGGATCTGGCGCTGCTGTTTGGCAGCATGACGCTGGTAACCGGCCCGACGGTGATCGTGCCGATGCTGAGGGTAGTGCGCCCCCGGGCGTCGGTGGCCAATATCCTGCGTTGGGAAGGCATCGTCCATCGACCCTATTGGCGCGCTGCTGGCGGTAGTGGTGTACAGCTTTGTGGTCGCCCATGATGCCGGTAGCGGGGTCAGCCAGAGCCTGACGACGTTTGCCGCGGTAATCGTGTGCGGCTGTGTGTTCGGTCTGGCCGGAGGCTGGCTGCTGGGGCAGGTACTGAAGCGGCAGTGGTTGCCGGATTACCTGTACAACCTGGCGAGCCTGGCAGCGGTGTTGGGCGTCTTCATCGTATCCAATCACTTTGTGCATGAGTCGGGTCTCCTGGCGGTTACGCTGATGGGCATGTGCCTGGCGAACATGAAGGATGTCGATGTACGGGAGATCCTGCATTTCAAGGAGAACCTGAGCGTCCTGCTCATTTCCGGGCTGTTCATTCTCCTGGCGGCGCGGCTGGACCTGAATGCCTTGCTGGCGCTAGGACCTGCGGTACTCATCCTGCTGCTGGTAATCCTGTTCGTGGCGCGACCGCTGAACGTGCTGGTCTCGACCTGGGGGTCGACGCTGTCGTGGCGCGAGCGGGTACTGCTGGGCTGGATTGCGCCGCGTGGGATCGTGGCGGCCGCCGTCTCGGCAATCTTTGCGATCCGCCTGACCAGCGAAGGAAATGATGATGCCGCCTTACTGGTGCCGCTCACCTTTGCAGTCATCATCGGCACGGTGGTGCTGCAAAGCGCAACGGCTCGTCCGCTGGCTCGTCTGCTCAAGGTGGCCGAACCCGCGCCGACCGGCTTTCTCATCATCGGTGCCAACCCAGTAGGTCGCGCCTTGGGCAAAGCCCTGCAACAGCTGGGCGTGCGCGTCATGTTGACCGATTCGAACTGGGACAACATCAGTAGCGCGCGCATGGATGAGCTGCCCACTTACTTTGGCAATCCGGCGTCTCAGCACGCCGAGGCGCACATGGATCTGGTAGGGATCGGCCGTCTGCTTGGCGTATCTCCCGCGGGCGAACTGAACACCCTCGCCAGCATGCGGTTTCGCCATGAGTTCGGTGCCAACGAGCTGTACACCGTGTACAGCGGCAAGGACAGCCAGCGAAGCGACAAGCACCGCGCGAGTGAAGAGCACCGTGGTCAGGCGCTTGGCAGTCCGGCCCTTACCTATCCACAGCTGGCCGGGCGACTGGCGCGGGGAGACGAGATCCGAACCACGCGGCTAACGGACGGTTTTGGCTGGGCTGACTATCAGGCGCTGCATGAAGGCAAGGCGCTGGTACTGTTCGCCCGCGATCCGCAGGACAAGATCCGTGTTGTCACACCGGACAGCAGCTGGCAGCCCCAGGCCGGCTGGACGGTGGTGGCGCTGATCGAGCCAACGGAGGATGACGTCGCCCGTGAGCCGGCAGCCAACGTCGCGCCTACGCTACCGGGCTGATCACGCCCGGCGTAGCCCTTATGATGATGGCATTCTTCTACGCCCGGCCGCTGAATAGGGCCGTGTCTCATCTTTCTGGAGTCCCTTCATGACCACAACCACCCGCCGCCCCGTTCCTCTTCCCAAGGCCTATCGGCTGCTTAACCATGGGCCGACAGTGCTGGTCAGTGCGGCACACGAAGGCAAGCGCAACATCATGGCGGCGGCTTGGGCGATGGCGATCGATTTCGAGCCGCCCAAGGTGGCGGTTGTCCTGGATAAGTCCACCTGGACGCGGGAGCTGCTGGAGCAGTCCGGCACCTTTGTGCTGAACGTGCCGGTGGTGACGCAGGCGGACATCGCCCAGACCGTGGGAACCACGTCGGGCCGCGAGCTGGACCGGGGCGGAAAGGATAAGTTTGCGCTGTATGGGCTGGAGACCTTCACCGGTGAGCAGGTCGAAGCACCGCTGCTGGAAGGCTGCGTGGCGTGGCTGGAGTGCCGCCTGCTGCCGGAGCCGCACAATGAACAACAGTATGATTTGTTCCTGGGTGAAGTGATTGCTGCACAGGCCGACGAGCGCGTCTTCAAGGAGGGGCACTGGTCATTCGAGGGGCACGATGAGCTGCGCACGCTGCACCATATTGCGGGCGGACACTTTCTGGTGATTGGCGATTCGGTGGTGGGAACGCCGTTGTCACCCAAACAGGAATAGCCCCTCATTCACTGACCCGGCAGCCTGCCGGGTCAACCTTGATGCCTGCACTTCGGCATCCGTTTTTGACTCCATCTACTGCATTACGGCAGAGTACGCGCCTTTTTGGGTAGGCTTGCACTCCGCTGGAGGATGGTAATGAATGCAGTAGTCGCGGCCGTAGGACTCATGTTGGTCCTCAGCCTGTGCCGCGTAAACGTGGTGATCGCCATGGTCGCCAGTGCGCTCGTCGGCGGGATGCTGGGCGGGTTGGGAATGGATGGCACGCTCAAGGCCTTCAATACGGGGCTGGGTTCAGGTGCCACGGTGGCGTTGTCCTACGCCATGTTGGGGGCCTTTGCGGTCGCCATCAGCAAATCCGGGCTGGCGCATGCGCTGGCGAGCAAGGTGCTCGTCATGGTCGGTCGCAGCGAGAACAAGGGCGGCGGCATTGTGAAATGGATCTTGATGGCCCTGATCCTGGCGGTTTCCATCTCGTCGCAAAACATTCTGCCGATTCACATTGCCTTTATCCCACTGCTGATTCCGCCGCTCCTGTATGTGCTGACACGTCTGCAGATCGACCGTCGGCTGATTGCCTGTGTGATGACGTTTGGTCTGGTGACGCCCTACATGTTTCTGCCGGTGGGGTTTGGCACCATCTTCTTGAACGACATTCTGCTGGCCAATGTGGCAAAGGCGGGCGTGGATATCAGTGGTATCAGCATCACGCACGCGATGGCCATTCCGGCGCTGGGGATGGTGTGCGGGCTGGCAATCGCCTCTTTCAGCTATCGCCGCAAGCGTGTCTATGATCTGGCGCGGCTGGAGCAGGCCGAGCATGTCGAGGCGAGCTACAACCCCAAGAGTCTGCTGATGGCGGGTGTGGCGGTTGCGGTCGCCTTTAGCGTACAGCTGTGGCTGGACTCCATGATTATCGGCGCACTCGCCGGTTTTCTGGTGTTCTCGGCCTCAGGCGTCGTGCGGTGGAAGGAGTCGGATGACCTCTTTACCGAAGGCATGAAGATGATGGCGGCTATCGGCTTTATCATGATTACCGCCCAGGGCTTTGCCGAGGTAATGACCGCAACAGGACAGGTGAAGAGCCTGGTGGATGCGTCTGCGGACTGGATTGGCCATAGCAAGGCGGTAGGGGCATTTCTGATGCTGCTGGTAGGCCTTCTGGTCACCATGGGGATTGGTTCGTCATTCTCGACGGTCCCGATTATTGCCGCGATCTTTGTGCCGCTCAGCGTGCAGCTGGGCTTTAGCCCGCTGGCTATCGTGACCCTGATCGGAACCGCAGGTGCGCTGGGTGACGCGGGTTCGCCAGCGTCTGACTCCACCCTTGGCCCAACCGCCGGCCTCAACGTGGACGGTCAGCACAACCACATCTGGGATACCGTGGTGCCCACTTTCCTGCATTACAACCTGCCGCTGATGGTATTCGGCTGGGTTGCCGCGATGGTGTTGTAAGCCTCGCTGCATATAAAAAAGCCGCCCATTCGAGGCGGCTTTTTTGTGGGTTAAGAATGTAGGGCGTAGCGTTTGTTGATGGGTTGAACAACGCGATACCCATCATTCCCACATCCTGCCCCTTACTCAACGCGGTGTCCCAAACACCTGCGTCCAGTAGATGACCTCGCTGCTCTTGGGATTGACGGCATAAGCCGTACCCATCTGGGTGTAGTCCGGGTTCATGATGTTGCTGCAATGGCCAGGGCTGGCCAGCCAGCCGGAGACAACCTGCTTGGGTGAGCCGGGGCCACCGGCAATGTTCTCGCCGATCCGTCGCCATTGATAACCCTGTTGCTGGGCGCGCTTGTCCACCTGACTGCCATCCTTGCCGGCATGGCTGAAGTAATCGAGCGAGGCCATCTCGCGGCTGTGAGCGAGGGCGGCGTTGGCCAGCTTGGCATCCCAGGTGAGCGGCTTGGCACTCTTGAAGGATTGACTCCCGCAGCGGCGCGGCTTGGCGCGCGCCTCGTTGACCAGCCTGAGGACTTCCTTACCGGCAGACTGCCAGTCGCCGATATTGCCCGACAACACCGGCTGGGCCAGGACGATTTGCCAGCGATTACCCGAACGCGAGACGCCAACCTCGGCGTAATGTGAGTCCAAGAGCGCCTTGCAATAACTTTGGGTCAACACCTGCATGGCAGCTTCCGCCCCGGCCGGTGCCGAAATAGCCATGGCTTGCACCTGGGCTGCCTGATAACCCGCCCCGCGCAAGACCTCACGCAGCTGCATGCCCTGTGAAAGACGCACCTGGGCCAGTTTTTCGTTGGCGGCCAGTGGGCCAGCAGGAGCCGTACGCTGCCCGTTACAGCGTTGTGGCGCAGCACGGTACTGGTTGATCAGGCTGATGAGCTGACTGCTGTCGCTGGCCTGCGCAAAAGGCATCATGGACAGGTTTGCCAGCAGCGCGGCCCCCATCACGGTGGATAAACGAAGCGTGGAGCAGGACGAAGTAGGCATGATAGTCATTGGCTGAACGGCAACCGATAGAAACAGTGGCTGCTCCAGGCTGGAACAGTCATCACCGCGCAGGCATGACGATACGTCAATTTGCCTGTATGGGATCTGAAAAAAGCGATTTTCGTTTAGCCAATCACTGGAGTGTCATAGATTGACTCATGCCTTCCTGTAAACGGTAGGGTGCCAGAAGTCCTTCAGGATCAAGTGAAGCGGTCCGGCCCAGCCCTGTTTACGCAAGTGGTGAGCGATCAGCACGTTCATGATCCCATGGCCCATCAACAGAACCGAGCCATGTTCCTGGGCGAGGGCGATCAGCTTGTCGGCGGCCTGCTTGGCCCGTCGGTTGGACGCAAAGATGGACTCAGTGTGAGTGGATAAGCCCAGAAACCAGGCTGATCGCAGCATCAAACGCCACATTTTTACGGGGAGTTTGGGCCAGGGGAGATCGAACCCAGGCAGGTGTGCTTCAGCAAAGGTTTTGTCGCACGTATAAGGACGCTCACCGGCCAGATGATTGAGCGATTGCATGCAGCGTGACAAGGAGCTGCAGACCAGCACACCGGCACTGCTCGCCAGCTCGACGAGATCGGCTGGAAGCTTACGGCAGAGTACATCGGCCTTCTGGTAGCCCTCGACCCACTCCATCATCTCTCGGGGTGATAGCCATTTCGTGCCGGAGTGATCGGGTTTGCCATGGCGTACAAGGGTGATTTGCATGAAGTCTCCGCTCCCGCGGGTGAGTCCGTTCAAAGGCAGGCGATACCTGTGAAGCGATATGACGGCTGCGCTCGCGTTTTATTCCGTAGGGGATAAAAAATAGCTGCCCTGAGTGTCGTCGAGTCATGAAATTGAGCGTCAGTAACGGAATGCTCAAAAGTTTTCTGACCGGTCAGGATGGACTGCGTTTGAGTATGTCTTGGGTTACGCATTCGAACTGATTTCGCTCTTGAATGGACATGCAAGTTCGATCGATTCCAGGAAAGTTTTGAAATATTCCGCTGCTTCAAACGAGTCCGGCCTAACGCCTAACTACATGTCTATTTGCATGTAAAAGTACATATTAATGGACGCCAAAACGAAACGGTTACCGCTCCGCTATAAAGCAGACTAGATGCCGCCTTGATGAGTATTGCCTCATTTTGGTGCCAGTCACCTGAAACCTAAAAACACTTATAAATCAGCCGCTTCGCTTGTTCTGAGTGGTAGCTGAACAGCTCCTGTACCGCTCGTCTGCACCTGATCGAGACGGTTAAAAAGCAGGAACTCCCTTCAATAACAACCCTCAGAAATTACGAACGCTGACGGAAAACGGTTAGCGAAAACACAAGGCATGACGTCCCAATCCATTAGGAGAAAGACAATGGCAAACAGTAACTCAGGCAACTTTGCAAACGATCGTGAAAAAGCATCTGAAGCTGGAAAGAAAGGTGGTCAGAACAGCGGCGGTAACTTCGCCAATGACCGCGAAAAAGCTTCCGAAGCGGGCCGCAAAGGTGGTCAGAACAGCCACGGCGGTGGTCGTAGCTAATTCCTGAGCCGAACAGGTTTTTACAGTCCGCCCCAATCCGAAAGAAACGAGGAGCAAGACCATGACTCAGAATTCCAATCCGGGCAACTTTGCCAACGATCGCGAGAAAGCGTCTGAAGCCGGTAAAAAAGGCGGCCAAAACAGTGGCGGTAACTTTGCCAATGATCGTGAAAAGGCTTCCGAAGCAGGCAAGAAAGGTGGTCAGAGCAGCCATGGCGGTGGCCGTAGCTGATTGATCACTAAGAGGATGGAGCATGTGATTCCATCCACTCTGAACTGAGATGTTTATCAGTCCAGTCCCAATCCGAAAGAGGAGCAAGACCATGACTCAGAATAGCAATCCAGGCAACTTTGCAAACGATCGTGAAAAAGCGTCCGAAGCTGGCAAGAAAGGCGGACAGAACAGCGGCGGTAACTTCGCCAATGATCGCGAGAAAGCATCCGAAGCAGGTAAGAAAGGCGGTCAGAATAGCCACGGCGGCGGCCGTAGTTAAGTGACCCCAAACAGGCGAAGTCTTGTGCTTCGCTCACCTAGCTGAACTGACACGTTGTATTTCAGTCCAGTCCCAATCCGTATATGAGGAGAAAGACAATGGCAAATAACAACCCAGGCAATTTCGCAAACGATCGTGAGAAAGCATCTGAAGCAGGTCGTAAAGGCGGTCACAACAGCGGCGGCAACTTTGCCAATGACCGTGAAAAGGCTTCCGAAGCGGGCCGCAAAGGTGGCCAGAATAGCCACGGCGGTGGCCGTAGCTAAGTAGTATCAGGGGCAGTGGCGTCAAGCCATTGCCCCATTTCTTCATCCGTCCTGTTCTTGGCCGGATTCAGTTTCTACTTTATGCAGCAGTCATGAGCATCCGTACGGCAGCTCTGTATGGCATATCGTCTGCCTCCTGATTTCGTACACCCCACTCTGTTTACAAGGCGCTGTTACCAAGCGGCTTTAAACAGAATTTAAGCCGTTTCGAGTTATCCACATGCCTTTTATTTAATGCACATGGTCTTCGCCATCAGCGTGCTTGTGTATAACTCGGGGTTGGTGAGTGGATGGAGCAATCTTTTCCACAGGCTGATTTTCCTGGGCTTCACGCCCACCTTGTGGATAGCTCAGCGTTCCGTGTGCATGATGGTCTAGTTGTCCACCGCTGTGAGAATGCCCTTCGCTGGAAGCTACTAATACATGGTACTGCTGGGCATCCAAGGTTGGCAGTTTTTGCAGGAATGCGACAAGTCCCCAGATATAGTCGTCGCTCATGCTTTTGCCCCAAGCCGGCATACCGGTGGCCTTGACGCCATGCTTGATAATCCAGAACGCCTCTGCCGGATCGGTGATTCCCTGCTGGCTGAGGTTGGGAGGAGGCGGATAAAGGCCTTTGCTCAGCTCCGTCTCATTGATTCCGGGTGCAAGATGGCAGGCGGCACACATCGCATCGTAATTACCCGCGCCGCTGCGAATCAGTGCCTTGCTTTCCAGGTTGGGGACCGTAATCCGTTCGGATCGCACTTCAATGGAGCGATCACGCAACATGACGATCAAGCGGTGTACCGGCTCTACGTGAGGCGTATCCGCTCCTATGTTGATCACACCTGAATAGACTGCCACTGCAATGAGCGCCAGAACGGCAAGCGTCAGCAGCAGGGCAGCCTTCAGGAAGGTCATGGGTTAGAACCACATACGAACACCGGCTACCAGCCGGGCATCGTGAGTGTCTTCGCCTTCTTCTCGGGCATAGGATGCCGTCTGACCATGGGTGTTGTTCCATGACACGCCAACATAGGGCGCAAACTGCGGGGTGATTTCGTAGCGCAAGCGCAGACCGAACTCGGTTTCGGAAATACCGGACCCCGTGCCACGGGCCTCATCGTTCTTGCCGTAGAAGTTGAGCTCGGTATGCGGCTGCAAGATGAGATTGTTGGTCAGCATCATGTCGTACTCGGCCTCTATGCGCAGACCGGTCTGGCTGCCTTCGCCAAGGAAGGCTGTTATTTCCAGATCCAGATCCTTGATGGCTTCGCCCTGGATACCAAACGCTGCCCATGTTTGAGGCGAACCGGGTTTGAAATCCTGCCGGACACCGGCCACCGTTTCCCACCAGGGCGTGATGGCATGTCCCCAGAGTGCCTGAATTTCGGCTTCTTCGGTATGACCGTTGGTACGCTGGCCTTCGGAGCGGAAGTTAAATCGGTTTACATCGCCACCAATCCAACCTTCGGCCTGCCAGTTAAGCGTGCTGCCCTCCTTGGCGTCCTGCCACTCCAGTTGATCGAAGAGCAGGTAGCTGTGGATGGCGCTGTCATGCACGGCATGGCCGGCGAGGGGAGGAAAGGCCGCCTCGCGCATGGCCGCGGTGACAGGCGGGATGGGTGTACGGCTCTGGGATGTGGCCGTGCTGTCTGGAGTAGGGCTGCCGTGCGCCATGCCGTCATGATTCATCGAGTGGGGGTCCATGGGGCCGTGCGACATCCGGCTATGATCCATCTGCCCATGATCCATGCCACCATGCGCGTGTTGCACCTGGGTCGGATTTCCCGTGGCGCCAGCCTGAGAAGCCGGATCTGCCGCCTGGGCAACAGAGATGCTGCCCAGTACCAGCGCAAACGTACAGGCCGACAGGCGGGTCGATAATGTGCTCACAGGCCTCTCCTTAAACATCGACAATAACTTCGCGGAACATGCCGGTTTCCATGTGGAAAAGCATGTGGCAATGATAGGCCCAGCGGCCAAGCGCATCGGCGGTCACGCGGTAGCTGCGCTTCGAGCCGGGCGGCATGTCGATGGTGTGTTTGCGGACCTGGAAGCGGCCGTGTTCGTCTTCCAGGTCACTCCACATGCCGTGCAGGTGGATGGGATGCATCATCATGGTGTCGTTGACCAGCACAATACGAACCCGCTCGCCGTAAGTAAGCCTGATGGGCTCGGCATCCGAGAATTTCATCCCGTCGAATGACCAGGCAAAGCGCTCCATATGCCCCGTCAGGTGCAGCTCCAGGGTGCGGGTTGGCTCACGGCCATCCGGGTCGGGAAAGGTACTTTTGAGATCGGCATAGGTGAGGACACGGCGGCCGTTGTCCCGCAGGCCCATTCCGGGGTCGTCCAGTTTGGGGGCAGGCATCATGGTCTGCATGTCTACCAGTGGATTGCCGTCTTCGCTGGCCGGGTGCGTCTGCATGGCTCCGGTGTCATGTCCGCCGTGTGGTGTGCCATGGTTCATGGCGCTGTGATCCATGCCGTGACTGCCGTGATCCATCCCTGCGTGGCCCTGGGACGACGGTGCGCTGTGGTCGCCGTGACCCATGTCCGCCATGCTTACCAGCGGGCGGGGGTCCATGTCTGGTACCGGTGCGTTAAGGCCTTCGCGAAGGGCCAGCGTGCCGCGGGCATAACCGGTGCGGTCTAGGGACTGGGCGAAAATCGTGTAGGCCTGCTGGTCGGACGGCTCGACAATGACGTCATAGGTCTCCGCCACCGCGATACGGAATTCGTCTACGCTGACCGGCTCGATGGGTTGGCCATCTGCCGCCACGACTGTCATCTTCAGACCGGGAATGCGCACATCGAAATAGGACATGGCCGACCCATTGATGAAGCGCAGCCGAATCTTTTCCCCAGGCTTGAAAAGGCCGGTCCAGTTGCCGTCAGGCGCTGCCCCGTTCATGAGATAGGTGTAGGTAGCGCCTGTCACATCAGCCAGATCGGTAGGCGTCATCCGCATCTCGGCCCACATTGCGCGGTCCTTTACCGTGGCGGACCAGCCTTTCTCGCTCACATCGTTGACGAAGTCGACCACGGTGCGCTGGTTGTTGTTGTAGTAATCGGCCTGCTTCTTGAGCGTCGAGAGGATGTGCTCGGGCTTCTCATCGCTCCAGTCTGTCAGCATCACTACATAATCACGGTCATAGGCAAAGGCCTCCGGTTCACGCGGCTCGATGATCAGCGGGCCATAGACCCCCCGCTGCTCCTGAAAGCCCGAGTGGCTGTGATACCAGTACGTGCCGTGCTGCTGGACCTTGAAGCGGTACTCGTACAGACCGTCAGGTGCGATGCCGCTAAAGCTCAGCCCAGGTACGCCATCCATCGTGGCCGGCAGGATGATGCCGTGCCAGTGGATTGAGGTGGCCTCATCGAGTTGGTTGCGAACGCGCAGCGTAACGGTATCCCCTTCGCGCCAGCGCAGAAGCGGGCCGGGCAGGCTGCCATTGATGGTCAGGGCGGTGCGCTTGGCGCCGGTGATGGTGACGGGCGTTTCGCCAATGACCAGATCGAATTCGGTGCCGGACAGCACGGTGGGTTGTCCTGGGCTGGTCAATGCCCAAACGGGGGTTCGCCAGAGGCCTAGGCCGCTCAGCAGACTGCCTGCTGCCAAGCCTTTTACGAACGTACGCCTCGATGTAGTGGATGCCATGCAGTTGTTATCCCGTCGGTGGGCCGTGAGGGCCTTGTTCTTTTCACATAATCCGTTTCGGCTGAGGCATATAAACCGCTTCGCCGCTGCCTGTGGACGTTGCATAGACTGCCGATACGGCTGAGCGCTCCGTAACATCCGGAAATATTTAGCCGCCCTCTGGCCGATGCCGTATCGATAGCCTGAGGGGATGACAGTAGCGGAGCCAGGAGATGGTGGAAACAGGCAGAGCGCATGGCTGAGCTGACGGTATATGTCGGGTTGTTTCTGGTTGCCCTGGCCGCTGCTACCTTGTTGCCAGCCCAGTCTGAGGCAGCGCTGGCCGCGTTGTTATTACAGGGCAGTTATTCCGTGCCCTTGTTACTCTTGGCGGCGATTCTTGGTAATACGCTGGGCTCGGTGGTGAACTGGTTTCTGGGGCGCTCAATCGAGCACTTTCGGGACCGCCGCTGGTTCCCTGTTTCGCCCCGTCAACTCGAACGCGCGCAACGGGGGTATCGCCGTTATGGACGCTGGTCGCTGCTACTGAGCTGGGTACCGGTCATTGGCGATCCGCTGACGCTGGTAGCAGGCGTTATGCGCGAACCGCTGCCCGTCTTTATCCTGCTCGTCGGCTTCGCCAAGACGGCGCGTTATCTGGCCGTCTCGGCACTGGTCCTTGGCTGGTGCTGAGCGGACCGCATGTCACCGCGGCTGCCATGACTGGCAATCCTCGAAAAAGCGCGCTTAACTCTGGGTAGCCCATTGTTTTTCCGCAGGCGATTCGACGTTCTCATGACAGAGCAGGCCCCGCATATGCCGCTCGAAGGCCCAGGTGAGCGCAACCGCTGCACAGGCCAGACCCAGAGCCATTCCCCACCAGACGCCACGGGCATCAAAGCCTAATACCAGCCCTAAGAGCCAGGCTGAGACAATTCCCACACAGCAGTAGCAGATCAGGCCGATCAGCATGGCTTGGCGAGCCTGCCGGATACCCCGCAGCGCGCCCGAGGCGATGCCTTGGATACCATCGAAGAACTCAAACCAGGCGGCGATCGCCAGCAGGCTTACGGCCAATGCCATAACGGTGCGGCCGGCAGGGTCGTCCCGATCAATGAACAGACCCACCAGGGTCTCCGGCATGAGCCAGAATGCAATGGCGACGGCCAGCATGCAGGTGGCGCCAACGGAAATGCCGATACGGCCAGCCAGACGTGATTCTGCAAACCGGCCTGCGCCAAAGTGCAGCCCGACCCGCAGGCTGGAGGCATAGGCCAACCCCACCGGAATCATGAAGGCAACGTACACCAGCTGATTGGCGATCTGGTGCGCGGCGAGCTGAGTGCTTCCCAGCGCGCCCATGCACAGGGCAGCGGCGGCAAACAGGGCGGTCTCGACGGCATAGGTGCCGCCGATGGGCAGGCCCAGGCGCAGGGTTTCGCTGATAGCGCCCCGGTTGAGGCTGAGCAGTTTCCGCGCGATCGGGTAGGCTGCATAGGCACTGCGTGCCCGGATGGTCAGTGCCATGGCCAGTGCCATGACGGTCATGACCAGTGCCGTGATCAGGCCGATACCCTTCAAACCAAGAAACGGCAGACCCATCCAGCCTTCGATAAAGGCCAGATTGAGCACCAGATTGGCCAGTGCGCCGCCAATAGCAATCGACATCACCGGCCCAGGGCGACCGATACCGCTGGTAAAGCCGCGCAGGGACATGAACACCAGATAGCCGGGGAGGGCAAAGCTTACGGCGTGGATAAAGCCCATGGCTTCGCCTGTTGTCGCCGGAGCCTGCCCCAGGGCCAGCAGCGCCGGTTCCAGACTCCAGAGAATAAGCCCGGCGATCAATGCAAGGCCAAGGGCGATCCAGACGCCTGCGCAGGCGACATCTGTTACGCCCTCGGTATCATCTTGACCGTGCCGGATTGCCACCAGATTACCGACCGCGGCGATGATCCCCACGCAAACCACCGTCACGAAGGAATAAGTGGCGGCCCCTAGTCCTCCACTGGCCAGCGCCTCGGGGCCGAGGCGGCCCATCATGACCGTGTCGGTAAAGACCATGGCCACGTAGGCCAGCTGGGCGGTAATCAGTGGAACGGCCAGACGAGCCAGCGCGGACAGTTCGGTACGTAGCAGGGTCATGAATGAGTCAGACTCACAAAGGCAGAGAAGACGTCTGCCGGTCAGGCAGAAAGGCAGGGTGATTGTGGGTACACTTGGGCTGGCCCACAAACCGAAAATAAACCTGCCTGCCATGAGTTTTAATCATGTCTGAGTCGACTCGTCTTCCTCCGCTTTATGCCTTGCGCGCCTTTGAGTCGGCGGCCCGGCATTCGTCTTTCACGCGTGCCGCGCAGGAGCTTTCACTGACCCAGAGCGCCGTGAGCCGACATATCCGCACCCTGGAGGCCCATTTTGGGTGTCGACTGTTCGAGCGCTCGGGACGGCAGCTGACCCTTACGGAGCCAGCCAAACTGTTGCTGCCGGGCATCAGCGAAGGTTTCGAGGCCTTGGGCCGGGCGTGCTCCGTGTTGTCGGTGGACGAAGGTGCGCTCCGGCTCAAGGCGCCTTCCACATTGTCCCTGCGCTGGTTGCTGGCGCGGCTGTCCCGCTTTCGGCAGGCGAATGAGGGGATTGAAGTGCAGCTGACCAGTGCCTGGATGGACAGTGATCATGTCGACTTCATCCACGAACCCTTCGATTGTGCGGTGCTGCTGAGCCACGGTCGTTTCCCGGAAGAGTGGGAAAGCACCTTGTTGTTTCAGGAATGGCTGATTCCAGTTTGCTCGCCTGAAGCCGCAGCGGAGGGTCCCTGGGATGTACAGCGGTTGCGGGAGACCGAGCTGCTGCATCCCACGCCCGATCGTCGCGATTGGCGTCGCTGGCTTCAAGCTATGGCGCTGTCGGACGACATACCGATCAGAGGCGGACAGGTATTCGATACGTTAGAGCTTGGAATGGCGGCCGCTGCCCGTGGGTATGGGGTATCCATTGGAGACCTGGTAATGGTCTCGGAGGATCTTCAGCTTGGGCGGACGGCGCTCCCCTGGCCTACAGCGGTGGCGAGTGGTGAGGCGTATTACCTGGTATGGCCCAAGGCTCGACGCAACCCAAAGCGTTTCTCTCTGCTGAGGGATTTTCTTCTGGCTGAGGTCAACGCCATGACCTTACCTGATGTGACCTACCACTCATAAGGAACATCCCGACGGCTATCGTGCTGATGGGTCAAGTTGTCTCACAACCCGCCGATAATCAAACGACCGACTTAGAAGATTCGCCCCGAAGAGGGCCTTGCGTGTACAGCATCTCAGGTCGTCAAAGCCAACCTAACGCGAATGCCAGTCGGGGAATGCTGGTGTTCTTGAGGAGAATACCCCCATGTCGGGACGTCGTTTCGGTATCGCCGGGCAGCTTGCGCTTGCTCTGACGGTCATATTGGTTGTGGTTATCACAGGAAGTGGATTGTTTGCGTTGCGCTCCCTGAGTGTTTCCACTGAGGAAAGTCACCATCATCACCTGACGGGTGAAGGTCAGCTGCTGGCCAATCAGCTCAACACCTTTCACGATACGCTGAAAATCAGCACGCAGCGCCTGGCTGGACTGTTTGAGCGGCGTTTCGGCGCGGGTCTTACACGTGACACTAACGAGCGGGTTACTGTTGGCAGTGCCTCGACGCCTGTGCTTCATCTACAAGGCGCCCGCTTGAACGGCGACTTTACCTTGGTTGATGAATTCACCACGCTGACGGGCGGTGCCGCTACTGTTTTTGTTCGCGATGGCAATGAATTCATCCGTGTAACCACGTCAGTTAAAAAAGAAGATGGCTCGCGTGCTATTGGTACGCAGCTAGACCATAAGCATCCGGCTTATGAAAAGCTGCTCAATGGCCAGCAATATGTAGGACGCGCCGTATTGTTTGGCCGTAACTATATGAACCAATACACACCGGTGCGTGATGCTTCGGGTGAGCTTATTGCTGTGCTTTATGTCGGTTTTGATTACACCGAGGCTCAGAAAAAGCAATTCGATAGCCTGGCGGCGTTCCGGATTGGTCGCGAAGGTTCTCTGGCTATTCTGGATGAGCAGAACAAATGGCTGATCGCTCCTGCCGGTACTGCAGCGCCTGATGCGGCGCTGGCTGCCATCGGCATGGCCAAGAAAGATGATTTCATCGACTGGGAAGATGACAAGCAAGCATTCCAAAGTGTTGTCGTCCCCGTACCGGGTGATAACTGGAAAGTGGTCGCAACGGTACCTGTCGCTGAAGAACAGGAACTGCTCTGGAACGTAGGCCTTAAACTGGCGTTTGGTAGTGTACTGGCACTGGTTCTCGCTATCCTGGCTTCTGTACTGATGCTGCGCCACAAGCTGAAACCACTGGGGCACCTCGTCAAACAGGCCCAGGCGCTAGGCGAAGGTCAATTGAGTGTCCGTCTGAAGGTTGAAAGCCACGATGAAATCGGCAAGCTTTCCCACAGCTTCAACCAGATGGCTGAAGCCCTGTCGAACACGGTAGATCGCGTACGTCATTCATCCCACGATGTGACTACTCGCTCCGATCAGCTGAGCACCCTATCCGGTGCTACCCAGCGCCGTTCGGCCGAGCAGTCTTCCCAGATCGACAGCATGGCGAGCGCCGTGGAAGAGTTCAGCGCCACTGCACAGAACATTGCCGACAGCATGCGTAAAACCGAGCAGCTGACTAACGAAAACGCCGCTGAGACTCGTAACGGTACGGCCTCCATGCGTGCTGCCTCGAAAGCGCTGGAGCAGATCGCCCAATCGCTGGGCACGACGGCTACTGTGGTCAATACCCTGGGCGAGCGTTCCCAGCAGATTGGCGGGATCATCAGCGTGATCAGTGGCATCGCCGAGCAGACCAACCTGCTGGCGCTCAACGCCGCCATTGAGGCTGCGCGAGCGGGTGAGCAGGGCCGTGGCTTTGCCGTGGTGGCTGACGAGGTTCGCAGCCTGGCCGGCCGCACCAGTCAGGCAACGCGTGAAATCTCCGAGATGATCGGTTCGGTGCAGGAAGAAACCAACCGCGCCATGAGCTCTATCGATGAAGGCAACCGCCTGATGCAGCAAGGTCTGTCGCTTAACGGTGACGTTGCCCAGGCCCTGCAGCGTATTGAAGCGCAGATCGACCAAGCTGTGGAGCAGTTCACCAGCATTGCCCAGGCCACCCAGGAGCAGAGCAGCACAGCGACTGCCCTGAGCCGCAACATCCAGACCATTGCCGTCGATAACGCCTCCCAGCGTGAAGCGGCGGAAGAGCTGGCCAGCACGGCCTATGAGCTCAAGCGTCTGGCGGAAGAGCTGAGCCATGAGGTAAATCGCTTCAGCTGATTGATGCGGTAGCAGGCACAAAAAAGCCGGTGCAGAGGCACCGGCTTTTTTATGGGTAACGATCAGCGAACGATATGCAGGAAGTGCATGTGCCGCTCGTACTGATCCAGGATGTCGCCAATCACGTCGTCCCGGCTCCAGCCCATCACGTCATAATCCTGACCGCCTTCCTTCAGGTGCACATCGGCGCGGAAGTATTTGCGATCCTCGCGCTCGTTCTGGTCGCTCTGTGTGTCCCCCATGACAAAGCTCGGCATGGCATACGCACGCGGGCGAACCTCATACACGAACTCAGGGTTCTCCTCAGGACCGACCTCAATACGTACCCGGCCATCGTCGCCATCTTTTACGCTGACAAGATAGCTCTGCTTACGCAGCTCTTCAGCAACAGATTCACACGCAGGCTTAACCACCTCCCCGATGAAGCGCACCACGTGGGTACGACGCGGGAACATGGCCAGATTACGCAGGCGACGCTGCCAGCCACCGGCTGAACGAGGCGCAGGGCGAGAGATATTCAGCGCCTGGTAGCGGATGCCCCGTTTGGTGGCATCGAGCTTGAGCGCCTTGAGTAGGCCCCACATCGAACAGAGCAGTGCGATGGTAAAGGGTAGCGCCGTGGCAATCGTGGCTGTTTGCAGGGCCTTGAGACCATCGGCCAGGAGCAGCGCAATCGCCACGACGCCCATGGAGGCCGCCCAGAAGACTCGTTGCCAGACCGGCGTCTTGTCCATGCCGCCGGAGGCGAGCATGTCGACTACCATCGCGCCGGAGTCCGCCGATGTTACGAAGAACACCACGACCATGATGATAGCCACCATGGAAATAGCCGACGCAAAGGGAAAATGCTCGAGGAAGGCAAACAGCGCCAGGGAGCTGTCTTTGTTCACGGCATCGCCTAGTGACGTAATGCCCTGCCAGGAGATCATGTGAATGGCGGTATCACCAAATACGGTCATCCAGAACAGCGTAAAGCCGGCCGGTACCAGCAGCACCCCGGAGACAAACTCGCGGATCGTGCGGCCGCGGGAGATGCGGGCAATGAACAGACCCACAAACGGTGACCATGCCAGCCACCAGCCCCAGTAGAACAGCGTCCAGCCGCCGATCCAGTCGTTGGGCTTATAGGCATAGAGGTTAAAGGTACGGCTGACAATCTCGGTCAGGTAGCCACCGGTATTCTGCACAAAGGTTTGCAGAATGAACACGGTGGGCCCCAGGACCAGCACCATCAGGAGCAGCAGCACGGCCAGTCCCAAGTTCAGCTCCGACAGGCGACGAACCCCCTTGTCCAGGCCGGTAACCACCGATAGGGTCGCCAGGGCCGTAGTCGCAATGATCAGGCCGATCTGCACCGGCACCGACACTTCCAGACCGAACAGGTAGTTGAGACCGGTATTGATCTGCGCGACGCCAAAGCCCAGGGATGTTGCCACCCCTAGAACGGTACCCAGGATGGCGAAAATATCCACCGCATGGCCGATTGGCCCGTAGATACGTTCACCAATCAGGGGATACAACGCTGAGCGCAGCGTTAGCGGCAGCCCGTGACGGAAGCTGAAGTACGCGAGGATCAGCGCCACGATGGCGTAGATAGCCCAGGCATGCAGGCCCCAGTGGAAGAAGGTGATGATCAACGCCTCACGGGCGGCGTCCACCGTGCCAGACTGGCCAGTGGGCGGCGACAGGAAGTGCATGACCGGCTCGGCCACGCCAAAGAACATCAGGCCGATCCCCATGCCCGCCGAAAACAGCATGGCAAACCAGGTCGTGCTGCTGTAGTCCGGCTCGCTGTGGTCCGGGCCGAGCTTGATGTCGCCATAACGGCTGACGCCCAGAAAGACTACGGTCAAGAGGATCAGCGCCACCGCCAGAATGTAGAACCAGCTGACGTTCGTAATGATCCAGGACTGAATGAGACCAAAGACGCTTTGCGCGCTCTCGTGAAAGGCACTGGCATAGATGACCAGGATAAGAATGAGCAAGGTCGAGCCCCAGAAAACCGGGGGATTGAGGGTACGGGTAGGTGGTGATTGGCTTTCGGTGGCCATCAGGCACTTTCTCCTTTTCTGTCGGCGCCAAGGTGGCTGCAAAGGAGTGCCTAGCCGACCCGCTCCGAGGGTCGGCATTGAAACACGAGGTGGTTGTCGCTCAGGTCACCTCAGGCACTCGCGGGTCTGTACTGCAATGCTTCAGCCAGATGAGACCGCAAAATCTGCGGCTCTGCTGCAAGATCGGCTAACGTACGTGCCACCTTGATCACTCGGTGCAGGGCGCGCAGGGACAGCCCCAGCCGTTCACCTGCGCTCTCGATCCACCGCTGGTCGTCTGCCGTCAATGCACAGTGTTGGTGCAAGGCACGCAAATCCAGAAAGGCATTCGCCACCCCTTGGCGAGCCAGTTGCCGCTCACGGGCGGCGGCGACCTGTTCGGCAGCCTGTTGCGTTGTAAGGCGGCCGGAATCGTTCTTGGTGTCAGGGCCGCCCAGACGCACACTTTCCCGGGCGACAGTGATATGCATGTCGATCCGGTCCAGCAGTGGACCGGAAAGTTTACCACGATAACGTTGTACCTGATCGGGCGAGCAACGGCAGCGGCCGGCCGGATCACCCAGATAGCCGCATGGGCAGGGGTTCATGGCGGCGACCAGTTGGAAGCGGGCCGGAAAGCGGACACGGTCCCGGGCACGGGAAATCACGATCTCGCCACTTTCCAGCGGCTCGCGCAGGACTTCCAGCACCTTGCGGTCAAATTCGGGCAGCTCGTCCAGAAACAGCACGCCCTGATGCGCCAGAGTGATCTCGCCCGGGCGAGGGCGACTACCGCCACCCACCAGGGCGGGGCCCGAAGCCGAGTGATGCGGCTGCCGGAATGGCCGCTGCGGCCAGTGAGCCATGGGCGTGTGGCTGGCGACCGAATGAATCGCAGCCACTTCCAGGGCTTCGAATTCATTCAAGGGCGGCAGCAGACCGGGCAGGCGGCTGGCCAGCAGGGTCTTTCCAGTCCCAGGAGGGCCTGCCAGCAAGAGGTTGTGCGAGCCTGCCGCTGCAACCACCAGGGCGCGTTTGGCAGCCACTTGGCCCTGCACGTCAACAAGGTCGGGGTAGGGTTGCTCCTGCCGTCTCAGCCCCTGGGCCTCGTACGGCGTAAGGGGCGTCTGCCCGGTAAAGTGCGCTGCGATCTCCAGCAGATGGCCCACCGCGATGACTTTAAGCCCGCCAGCCAGACTGGCTTCCTCGGCGTTTTCATGGGGCACGATCAGTGTGCGTCCGGCTTCCCGTGCGGCAAGCGCTGCGGGTAATACGCCCTGGGCGGGGCGCAGTGCACCAGAGAGCGCCAGCTCACCCAGGCATTCGATATCGGCCAGGGCATCTGCGGGTAGCTGCGCACTGGCCGCCAGAATGCCAAGGGCAATGGCCAGATCGAAGCGGCCACCATCCTTGGGCAGGTCGGCAGGAGCAAGGTTTAGGGTGATGCGTCGTGCCGGAAAGTCGAAGCCTGAATTGAGGATGGCGCTACGCACGCGATCCTTACTCTCCTTGACGGCGGTTTCCGGCAGGCCGACCAGGGTCAATGCGGGCAGACCGTTGGCCAGATGCGCTTCTACAGTGACGCAGGGGGCTTCCACGCCCACCTGGGCGCGGCTACAAACGATGGCGAGGGACATGATCACTCCTTGATCAGTGTCCCGCCGGCCGGGTTATTCGGCGGTCGGCGGGGTAGGTTCCGTTTTGTTGTTCTGGAAAGCCATTTTGGCTGATGTCGGTGCGTCCTGTGCAGGCTGGGCGGCAGCAACAGGCTCTTTGCCCTGGCCTTCCAATTCGGCCAGGCGAGCTTCCAAGGCCTCAAGGCGAGCGCGGGTGCGTTCAAGGACCAGCATCTGGGTGTCGAATTCTTCACGGCTAACCAGATCGAGCTTGCTAAATCCGCTCTGCATCAGAGCCTTGAACTGGTTTTCGATATCGGCACGGGGCGAGCCTTCTCCGAACAGGCGGCTGGCTTGTTGGGTCAGGGAGTCGAGTAGCGCTTTGGGTGGGAACATACGCTTCATCCATTAAAAAGTGTTTGGACCAGTGTATCACGCTCCTTTCCAGCGCCAGGATGCCGGGCATCTGCACATTTTTTGGGCACCTCTTCCGGGCACTGTGCGCCAGGATGGTGCGATCTGCTGTGAAATGGACGCTATCTTATCCAACCGAAGCGCATAGAGGCGTTGCGCCATGCGGCTTTGCACGAAATGGCAAGGTTTCTGCTTTAGCCGTTATGACAGAAGCATCACGCACCAGGGATGCGGAAGCGAAGCGGTGATTGCTTCGTAGGCGGGCGAGGGTGGCGGCGAACCGTTTTAGAGCGGGGCGACGTTACAAAGCCACAGACTGCGCTTAGACTTGAGACGGGGTTCGTTCCTGGGGCAAGTCCACTTTTCGGGAGAAGTTCATGAAACTAGTCACCGCCATCATCAAGCCGTTCAAGCTCGACGACGTCCGCGAGTCGTTGTCCGAGATCGGCGTTCAAGGCATTACCGTCACCGAGGTCAAGGGTTTCGGTCGCCAGAAGGGGCACACGGAGCTATACCGTGGCGCCGAGTACGTTGTCGATTTCCTGCCCAAGGTGAAGATCGACGTCGCCATTGCCGATGACCAGCTCGACCGTGTCATCGAGGCCATTACCAAGGCAGCCAACACTGGCAAGATCGGTGACGGCAAGATTTTCGTTGTAAATCTGGAACAAGCCATCCGCATCCGGACCGGCGAAACCGATACCGACGCTATTTAAAAAACACCGTACTCCATACCCCCAAAGCCCCAGGAGAACATCATGACTCTGCGCAAGTACGCAGGGCTAGGAGCCCTTTTGTCCCTCGCTATGCCGAGCCTTGCCATGGCTCAGGAAGCAGCGGCGGAGCCGACGTTAAATAGCGGCGATACGGCATGGATGCTGGTGTCTACAGCACTCGTGCTTTTCATGACCATTCCGGGCCTGGCGCTATTTTATGGCGGCATGGTTCGTGCCAAGAACATCCTGTCGGTAATGATGCAGTGTTTCGCCATTACCGGCCTGATCAGTATTCTCTGGATGATCTACGGTTATAGCCTTGCCTTTGATACCACAGGCATGGAAAAAGGCGTAACCAATTTCAATTCCTTTATCGGCGGTTTCGGCAAGGCCTTCCTGAGTTCCATTACCCATGATGGGCTGACAGGTGCGGCTGCGCTGTTCCCTGAAAGCATTTTCGTCACCTTTCAGATGACCTTTGCGATCATCACCCCGGCGCTGATCGTGGGTGCGTTCGCCGAGCGCATGAAGTTCTCGGCCATGCTGGTCTTTACCGGTGTGTGGTTCACCCTGGTCTATGCACCGATCGCCCACATGGTATGGAGCGGTGACGGTGGCCTGATGTGGGATTGGGGCGTGCTGGATTTTGCTGGCGGCACCGTGGTTCACATCAATGCCGGTATTGCTGGTCTCGTGGCTGCCCTGGTGCTGGGCAAGCGCAAGGGCTACCCGACCACCCCGATGGCACCGCACAACCTTGGGTATACCCTGGTCGGCGCTGCCATGCTGTGGGTGGGCTGGTTCGGTTTCAACGCAGGCTCCGCCGTTGCGGCAAACGGCACTGCCGGCATGGCGATGCTGGTTACCCAGATCGCAACCGCCTCGGCAGCTCTGGCCTGGATGTTTGCTGAATGGATTACCCACGGTAAGCCCAGCGCCCTGGGGATCGCCTCGGGTGTGGTTGCCGGTCTGGTGGCCATTACTCCGGCTGCCGGTACAGTCGGCCCGATGGGTGCGCTGATCATCGGTGCGGTCGCGGGTGTGATCTGTTTCTTCTGCGCTACCAGTCTCAAGCGCAAAATTGGGTATGACGATTCCCTGGACGCCTTTGGTGTGCATGGCGTCGGCGGTATCGTGGGCGCGCTGCTGACCGGTATCTTCGCAGCACCGGCTCTGGGCGGCTTCGGCACCGTGACCGATATTGGCGGCCAGCTGTGGATTCAGCTCAAGGGCGTGCTGTTCACACTGGTGTATACCGGCATCCTGACCTTCGTCATCCTGAAGGTGATCGACATGGTCATGGGCCTGCGTGTCAGCGATGAGGAAGAGACCGTGGGTCTGGACCTGACGCTGCACAACGAGCGTGGTTACAATATGTAATAGCGAGCCGGCTACCGTTTGTCGGTCAAAAAAGGGCGCCTTCGGGCGCTCTTTTCGTATGCGCGAAATAAAGTCATTTTTCGTGCGTTATTGCCCGGAACACCCGCTCGCAGCCCCGGTCTGAACGTCAGCTTTAAAGAGCCTCTTTGTTTTTTCGAAAGCCGCGCTAGAATGCGCGCCCAGCAAGCCTAGGAGTCCGCCATGTGGCATCAGCGACAGATCACGCTGCGCGCCCGAAGCCGTGGATTCCATCTCATCACGGATGAGGTGGAATCGGCTTTGCCCGAACTGAAAAGCTGTCAGATCGGGCTGCTGAACCTGTGGCTGCAGCACACGTCGGCTTCATTGACGATCAATGAAAATGCCGACAGTGCAGTGCGTCGCGATTTCGAGCGGTTCTTCAACCAGCTCGTGCCGCAGAACGTGCCAGGGTACGAACACGATTACGAAGGGCCGGACGATCTACCGGCACACTTCAAGAGCAGCCTTCTGGGCTGCAGCCTGACCATACCCGTGCAGGCCGGAAGGCTGGCGCTAGGGACGTGGCAGGGGATTTACCTGGGTGAGCACCGTGACCATGGCGGCGCTCGTCGGATAATGGCTACCTTGCAGGGTATGCCAGCATGAATTTTTCTTGAGCAGCCACGTCAAACTCGCGGCTGGTCAGTAACTAACCTGGTTTTCGAGGGTTTTTTATGAGTGATGAAGAGCTGGAACAGGACGATATCGAGTCCACTGATGATGACGATACCGAGGACTTTGCTGCGGCTGCAGACGAGCCCGATGTAGAAGTCGACGACAGTGCCGAGGCGGAAGAACCTGCTGCAGGCAAAGGGAAGAAGAAAAAAGAAGCCGAGCCCGAGGAGTTGCCCTCCATCGAGGCCAAGCAGAAGGAGCGTGATGCGCTCGCCAAGGCCATGGAAGAGTTTCTGGCCCGTGGCGGTAAAGTGCAGGAGATCGACGCGAATGTTGTTGCTGACCCGCCTAAAAAGCCTGACAGCAAGTACGGCAGCCGCCCGATATGATTTTAAAACCCGCCTGTATGGCGGGTTTTTTATGGGTGGCGGATTCTGGCGTGGACATTATCCTGTGCAGTCCATCTGCAGGAAGACTTCATACCGATGACCTCAACCCCAACCCTTCAGGCGCGCTGGCAGAGCCTGCGTGATCTTGCCTCCAGTGCCATTGTCCAGGAGCGCGCCCTGGAGCCCTGGCTGACCGAATCCATTCTGGAGCAGAAAGAGCTGGGGAGTGCCCTGGCATTTCGCCTGAGCCGAACGCTTACCGTCGATGCGGTGCAGCGGCACACGCTGCACGCGCGTTTCGTGAGCGTGCAGCAGGAGCATCCTGCACTGATCGAGAGCGCCTGGGCTGACCTTGAGGCCACGGTCACACGCGATCCTGCCTTCGATACCCCGTTGGAGGTTTTCCTGTTTTCCAAGGGCTTCCTGGCGATCCAGGCCTACCGCCTCGGACATCGGCTCTGGCTCGACGGGAACCGCATGCTGCCGCTTTATATCCAGGCTCGCTGTAACGAGATGCTGGCTGTAGACATCCATCCAGCCAGCCGTATCGGGCAGGGCATCATGCTTGATCATGGTACTGGGATCGTGATTGGCGAGACGGCGGTGGTCGAGGATGACGTGTCCATTCTGCAGGCGGTCACCCTCGGCGGGACGGGCAAGGAGTGTGGTGACCGGCATCCCAAGGTGCGACGTGGCGTGATGATCGGCGCCGGCGCGAAGATTCTGGGCAACATCGAAATTGGCGAAGGAGCCAAGGTCGGGGCGGGCAGCATCGTGCTCAAGCCGGTCGCACCGCATACCACCGTGGTCGGCAACCCGGCCCGACCGGTTGGCACGCCACGCCACGAACAACCTGCACTGGTGATGGATCAGTCGTTCGATCAGGACTGATCCACCGTGTCGGTTAGTTCCAGCGCTCCAGTACCGCGGGGAGCTCGTTGAGGCTGCGGATCTCGGCATCCGGTGCATTTTCACCAGACCAGGGCTTGCCTGTAGGGTTGAACCAGATGGCCCGTAGCCCGGCCTGCTGAGCGCCCTGGATGTCATCGACAGGGTTATCGCCTACGTGCACCGCCGCATCGGCGGTCACGCCTGCCCGGCGTAGCGCTTCGTTGAAGGGATGCGGGTCGGGCTTGCCGATACCCAGCTCTTCAGCGCATAGGGCAAAACGGAAATAGTCAGCCAGGCCGATCTCGTGAACATCAGCATTGCCGTTGGTCAGTACGCCCAGGTCATAGCGCAGCGATAGCTGTTCCAGCGTCTCGTGCACGTCCTCGTACAGGGTGACCTGCTGACGAGCAGCCAGGTAGATGGCGAAACCGGCTTCGGCCAGCTGCCCGGCCTCAGGTTCTTCGTAACCGGCATCCTGCAAGGCCCCATGAATGACGCGGCGGCGCAGTTCGCTGACGCGGTGCCGGAGGCCGGGGTCGCGCTCCAGGAGCCGATCCCTGATCTGCCACAGGTGCTCAACCGGGACCGGTCCCAGCCGTGATGCCTCGGTTTCCATCCAGGTACGAAGCGCATCTTCGGCGCTGTGGATGACCGGGGCTATATCCCAGAGGGTGTCATCGAGATCGAAGGTAATCAGGCGGATAGTCATGTGGATTCTGTTTTTCGCTTGGCACGTGGATGGGCATCATCATAGACCTGTGCCAGGTGCTGGAAATCCAGATGGGTATAGATCTGGGTCGTGGCGATGTCCGCGTGGCCCAGCAACTCCTGTACGGCGCGCAGGTCACGGGAAGTTTCCAGCATATGACTGGCAAAGCTATGGCGCAGCATGTGCGGGTGCAGGTGCTGGCCCAGTTCGCGTACGCCCGCTTCACGGACGCGCAGCTGAATCGCTCTTGGCGTGAGGCGTCGGCCGCTCTGACCGATGAACACGGCATCATCCTGGGCGGCCAGGGCGCGTTGCGGCAGCCAGCGTTCCATAGCCTCCCGCGCCTTGCTGCCCACCGGGACGATACGCCGCTTGTTGCCCTTGCCGCGAACGCTGATCAGGCCATCTTTAAGATCCAGATCGACAATATCCAGCCCGACCAGCTCGGACAGGCGCAGACCAGAGGAGTAGAAGAGTTCAAGCATCGCCTGGTCGCGCAGGGCAATGAAGTCATCCTCTACAGCGCCATCTAGGAGCTGTGTGGTGCGGTCCACGTCGAGGTTCTTGGGTAGCTGTTTCTGGCCTTTGGGTGCACTGACACCATTGGCGGGATCATGCTGGCAGACTCCCTCGCGAATGAGGTACTGATAAAAGCCCCGGATGGCCGAGAGCAGACGAGAGAGACTGCGGCTGGACTGCCCCTTGCGGTGCAGCTGAACGATGAGCGCACGCAGCCGGCGGGCGTCAAGGTTGTTCCAGTCGGTGAGCTGTTCTTCGTGGCAGAAGGCCAGGAGTTTCAGCAGGTCACGGCGGTAGCCGTCAAGGGTATGGACCGACACCTGACGCTCGCTGCGTAGGTGTTGGCAGTAAGCGTCGAGGCGTTCTTCCATGTCAGCGTACCGAGCGAAGAGGAGTGGGAAAGCGCAGCAGGGCGCGAGACAACACTTCGGCAACATGGGTTAGAAATACCGTGCCTAGCGAGCTCTTGTAATGCTGTGGATCAGGACTTCCAATGGCAAGTACGCCATGCATGCCTTGGTGAATCAAGGGTGCAACCGCGGCCGATCCAACCTCGTCCTGCGCGGCTTCGCCAAACAGAAACTTCAGCTCATGTGAGCGCAACGCCCCGCTGACCGCCTTGCCGCCCGACAGCAGTCCACCAATACACTGGTGCGCCTCGGCGCTGGTCACGCTGCGGCCTACCGGCAAAGGCGATTCGTGAAACAGAATCAGCCCGACGTAAGGCACCTTGAACTCATGGCGCAAGCTGTCTTCGACTGTGCTGATCACATCTTCCAATGTATTGGCATCCATGAGATCAAGCACGAGACGGCGGGTTTTATCGAACAACCGGTCATTATCACGAGCCACATCCATCAGATGCGCCAGCCGATGACGCATCTCGACGTTGCGGTCGCGCAGCAGACCCAGCTGGCGCTCCACAAGGGAGACCGCCGTGCCGCGCTGGTGCGGAATGCGCATCTCGGCCAGCAGGTCCTCGCGGTCTGCAAAGAAGTCCGGATGCTGTTCCAGCCAGGCCGCAACCTGATCGGCATCGAGCGGGGGCGTTTGGTCTGTCATAAACGTACCTGGCCTTCGTATACACGGACGGCGGGTCCTGTCATGAGCACCGGCTTGCCGGGGCCGGCCCATTCGATATCGAGCAGGCCGCCGGGCAGCTCGATCTGTACAGGCGAATTTAGCCAGCCCTGGCGAATACCCGCAACCACGGCTGCACAGGCGCCGGTCCCGCAGGCCTGGGTTTCACCGGCACCGCGCTCCCAGACGCGCAGGCGCGCCCGGTGTTCATCGATGACCTGGAGAAAGCCAATATTGGCCCGGTTCGGAAAACGGGGATGATGTTCAAGTTTGGGGCCGAGTTCATGCACTGGCGCGGTATCGACATTGTCGACCCGAAGGACGCCGTGGGGGTTGCCCATGGACACCGCTGCAAGTTCGACGGTACGACCCTCGACCTGTACCGGGTAGCTGATCGCCTCGGCGTCGGCCTCGAATGGAATCTGCCTGGGCTCAAGGCGCGGCGCCCCCATGTCGACCGTCACCTGATTGTCGTTACGCAGCCGCAGCTCGATGATGCCGCCTTTGGTCTCGACCTTGATAACTTTCTTGACCGTCAGACGCTTGTCGAAGACAAAGCGGGCAAAGCAGCGCGCACCATTGCCGCACTGCTCGACCTCTGAGCCGTCGGAATTGAAAATCCGATAGCGGAAATCGACATCCGGGTTGCTTGGCGTTTCGACGATCAGGAGCTGATCGAAGCCGACCCCCGTGTGCCGATCGCCCCACTGGCGGGCGTGCTTGGGCTGGATATGCGCGTGCTGGCTGATCAGGTCAAGGACCATGAAATCATTGCCAAGCCCGTGCATCTTGGTAAACCGCAATAGCATGAGAGGTCACTCCGGTAGCCGGCTTTCGCCTGCATAGAGTTCCTCGACCGTCTCACGGCGGCGCACCTCGAAGGCCTGCTCGCCATCTACCAGCACCTCAGCCGCACGACCGCGACTGTTGTAATTCGAACTCATGGTAAAGCCATAAGCGCCTGCAGAGCAGACTGCCAGCAGATCACCTTCGGCCAGCGCCAGATCCCGGCCTTTGGCCAGGAAGTCGCCGGTCTCGCAGATCGGGCCGACCAGATCATAGGCACGGGTCTCGCCATCGCGAGGCGTCACGGGCACGACGTCCATCCAGGCTTCATACAAGGCCGGGCGGATCAGGTCGTTCATGGCTGCATCGATAATGGCGAAGTCTTTGTGCTCGGTGTGCTTGAGGTATTCCACACGCGTAAGCAGCACGCCGGCATTGGCCACGATGAAGCGGCCGGGCTCGAAAACCAGAGCAATATTCCGTCCGGCAATGCGCTCGCGGATCGCCTTGATGTAATCGCTCGCCAGAGGCGGCTCCTCGTTGCGGTAACGCACGCCCAGGCCGCCTCCGAGGTCCAGGTGACGGATCGTGATACCACGCTCGGCCAAGCGGTCAATCAGTGCCAGCAAACGATCCAGCGCATCGATGAACGGCTCGAGCGTGGTGAGCTGGGAGCCGATGTGGCAGTCCACTCCGATGATCTGAAGGTTTGGCAGCTCCGCTGCGCGAGCGTATACGGCCTCGGCCTCGGCGATATCGATACCAAACTTGTTTTCCTTGAGGCCGGTGGAGATGTACGGGTGGGTACCGGCATCCACATCAGGATTCACCCGCAGCGAGACGGGTGCCTTGCGGCCCATTTCGGCGGCGACTTCCTGCAGGCGCTCAAGCTCCACCCGGGACTCCACATTGAAGCAGTGCACGCCGACTTCCAGCGCGCGGCGCATGTCGTCTCGGGTCTTGCCGACCCCGGAGAACACCACCTTGGCGGCTTCGCCGCCAGCGGCCAGTACACGCTCCAGCTCGCCACGGGACACAATGTCGAACCCTGCACCCATCCGCGCCAGGACGTTGAGAACGCCCAGGTTGGAGTTGGCCTTGACAGCAAAGCAGACGAGATGGGGCAGCCCGGCCAGCGCATCGGTATAGGCGCGGTACTGGCCCTCGATGTGTGCCCGGGAATACACGTAAGTGGGCGTGCCGAAGCGCTCTGCAATAGCGCTCAGCGGCACACCTTCCGCATGCAGGCTACCTGCGCGGGATGTAAATGACTCCATGGAAGGCTCCCTGGTCAGAACGTGTCGTGGCGATGCTCGTGAGCCGCTTTTTCATCGTCCGGAAGGTACAGGTCACCTTTTTGGCCGCAGCCTGCCAGCAGGCATGCGAAAGCAATTAGAGCAAGGGAAAGGCGCTTCATGGCGAATCCTTTGAAAAGCATGATTGACCCGGAGTATACCCGGCACCTGCCCCCTTGCCTATGTAACGCCGCGCGTGCCTGACAGGCCTGGGCGGTGCAGCCCTCTTTGCGACTGGACGAGGGGCGGTCGCCGGGGTAACGTCGAAGTTTTTTCAATACCGATTCAAGGAATCCCATGAGCAGTCTGAGCGAAGCCCGCTTCCACGATCTTGTCGATACTACCCAGCAGGCGGTCGAAGACATCCTCGACGACAGCGATCTGGATCTGGATTTGGAGAACAGCGCCGGTGTCCTCACGATTCGCCTGGAAAACGGCAGTCAGGTCATTCTGAGTCGTCAGCCTCCGCTACGGCAGCTCTGGGTGGCGGCCCGCTCAGGCGGCTATCACTTCGATTATGACGAGGCGGGCAGCCAGTGGATCTGCGACAGCACCCAGGAGCCGCTGGGCGAACTGCTGACCCGTGTCATTCGCGAGCAGACGGGCGATGAGCTCGATTTCAGCCAGCTCTGATCCTGCGTCATCAGGGGAGGACGCCGAATCGGTGGCCTCGCCATGCGTTCGGCGCTGTTGCCTGGACGGTCATGATATCTGTCTGGGCTGCGGCCGCACGCTGGATGAGATTCTGGCCTGGGGCGAAGCGTCAGCCGAGGAGCGTCGGGCCATCATTCTGGCCGCACAGGCGCGCAGGAACCATCGATCCGCTACTAGCTGACCGGTGGTTCCGTCTAACCTGATCCCTGTGTTACGGTCAGTCCATCTGCAGCCGAAGGGCTGCACTCCCAACGCCGCCCATGCGGCATCCGTTTCGGCATGAGACATGCTGTTCAGTACCTCGAAGCGCCGCCTGCAGCCGTTGCTGCAAGCGCGTTTCCGACATCCAGCCGCCAAAGGAGGCATCATGCGCCAGATCGCTCAGCCCATCATTACGCAGACTGACTATCAGCAGCTCGACCGCCTGCTCGATAGCCTTGAGGAATTTGGCCCTGCCGCCGAGGCGCTCGAAGAGGAGCTGGAGCGCGCCAAGGTGGTACCGCCTGATGAGGCGGAAGGTGTTGTGACCATGCATTCCCAAGTGCATTGCCGCGAAGAAGGCAGCGGCAAGGAATACCACCTGCGTCTGGTGTATCCCAACGAAGCCCGGGAAGAAGGCACCGTATCCGTGCTGACGCCCGTGGGCAGTGCACTGCTGGGCCAGACGATAGGCCAGCGCGTTGAGTGCACGGCACCCGGCGGGAAAACGCTGCACCTGTCGCTACTGGAGCTGGAGCCGACGGCCAAGGCAGTCGGCTACTGATCAGACTGCCATGAATGCCTGGTTGAGCGCCTCTTCCAGCTCTGCCTTGAGCCTCAGGTAGGCCAGGGTGTGCGGGCGAGGCTCGCCAGGCACGTGCAGAAGATCCAGATCCGTCAGGTAGCAGCGGTAACGTTCTCCGGTACGGCGGCGCGCCAGGATATGGCGTGCCACCTCCTGATACAGCCGTGGGCCGTAGTCGAGCTCGGAAAACTCCCGGTGATCGCAGTATAGGGTTACCAGGCGGCGCCCGGCCTTAGTGGCGGTCACAATGGCCTGAACCGCATAGTACGGCACCGTTTCCAGAGGCAGATCAATCTGTCGCCGCTCCAGATGCCGCGCTCGTTGAGGTGCTGGGGGCAGGACCTGGAAATAGTGCATCTCAGCCAGCGGTACCCGACTGGCCTCCAGGGGCACCTGGGCACTCTGTCGACGGTGAATGGAATGCAGGAAACGCTGCAGGGGGGCCAGCAGCGTCTGCTCATCATGGAAAGGCAAGCGCTGTGACCAGAGGGCGTTGTGCTCATCCAGTACGTAGACACGTGCCGTTTCACCTTCCTGTCGATAAAACACTTGAATGCTGCCGGTACGGCCCAGCGGTAGGATAAGGCCGAGTTCGTCACCCTCCAACGCATGGGGGTCCAGGCTCAGGGGCGTCCATTCCTGCTTTGGAGCGGACAGGTGCAGCAGCAACGAATCCCGGTCGGCCAGTGGCGTATGGCTCAGCTTGCCCTCGCGCAGCTCGAGCATGTGGAAACGCTGCTGAATCTGGAGCAGATAGCGCGTCTTGTGCTCACGCAGCATGGCCGTGCGGACTTCGTCGAACACTGCTTCCACGCGCTCTACGATCAGCGGTGCCCGGTTCCGGCAAAAGCTGCGTATCGACAGGCGAGGCAATGACTCCTGATCGCCAGAGGGCAGGCTGTTGAAGTAGGCGCATAAGCAGTCGAGCAGGGCATTGGCCCCTTCGAAGCGGTTGACGTACAGTTCGTTCCAGCTGTTGAGGGTGATCTGGTCCAGCGTCAGCACCAGGTTTTCACGCATCCCGGCGTAGCCCAGGGCGTCGATACGATCGCTGGTGAGGTAGACGTTGCGCTGACTGTGCTGGTAGAGCGGATCGATCCCTACGTTGATCAGCAGCAACACCTCGCGGGGCGCGGCCGGGCGTAGCAGGACGGCTTCCGGTACGGTGTCCGGTCGGTCGTTGAAGCTCTGCTGGAAACTCTGGATCAGATTGTTGAGTTCGAACGGGGTAAGGTCGCTCTCGCCGGCATGCAAGGTCAGGCGGGTGGCATTGTCGATAATGCCGTTGTAGCGACACCAGGCCAGCAGCTCGGCCAGTTCCCAGGTGCGCTTGAGTGGGGAGTGAGAATGGCACTCTTCTGCCGTCAGGTTGCCACGGTGCAATGACCACGGGCGGCGGCGCTCGCCAAAGGGGCGCTCTTCCTGCACCAGGGTCACAAACTCCTCGGCCAGGTCTGGCGCAATGCCCGGGTTGATAAAGTCGATTTTGCCCGCCTTGCGCTCGAACGCCGCATACAGGCGGCGCCCCAGAATACTCAGGTCGCGCGGGGCGAGGTGGCTTTCAACCTGCTGTTGCTGGGCGAACTGCGCCAGGAAGCGGTAGCTGTGAGTCAGGGCATTGACCAGAATCCGACGCTCGGCGCTGACGTCATCTACCTTCCAACCCTGGCGCTCGTCCAGCTTGCGCAGCATATGCTCATCCCAGCCCCAGGACTGGGTCAGCTTCTCCATCAGCAGACGTTGCCAGCTCTTGCGGCCTTGCCGGGGCGGACGGCTCAGGGGCTTGCCAACCTTGAGGTACAGGCAACGACGGACCAGTTCGAGCCGATCCAGGTCGCCGCGCAGGAGCAGATATTCTTCCAGGCGCTGGTACACCAGCCTATAGGGATCGACCTGATCGAGATCCGTGACGCCCGAATGGACCAGCTGTTTGAGGCGTCGGCTGAGCGTGACCGTGTGCGGGTGCTCGCAGGCGTACAGCTCGGTCACCATGAGTTTCAGGACTGATTTGTAGGGCGAGCTGATCCCTTTGAATAGTTGCCACAGCCCGGCGCCAATGTATTCGCCTGGAGGGATGTGGTCGATATGGCCGAAATCCAGTACCTCGCGCGCCTTGATAAAGCGATGGTGCAATAGTCGCTGGGTAAAGCCTTCGTAGTCGCTCTCCTCCTGAGCGACCGGCACCTGCCACCATAACGGCGTACGGCCGCCTAGCCAGATGGCGGTGCGATAGAACTCGTCGAGTAGCAGAAAGTGCTGCGCCGTACCGCAATCGTCCGACGTCAGGAGCCCCGGGCGCTGGCCCTGGCTGAACTGGTCGGCGTCAATCAGAAAGATATGCAGCTCGGCATTGAGCGAGGCCGCCCAGGTTTCAAGCAGGGCGCACTTGCGCTTCAACTCGGCGAGCGCCTGTGCACTCATGCCGGGGGCATGGCAGAGCCAGATATCCAGGTCGCTGCTGTCGGCCTGGGTCAGGGTGCCCAGGCTGCCCATGAGGTAAAGGCCATGCAGCGGCTCGTCCCGATGTGTACGTGCGGGCTTATAGGCAAACGAGCGGGTCAGGCGACGGGCCTCTGCCAGCTGTTCGTCCGCCGGCTCAAAGCCGGTCAGGCCGGCCGGCGTACTGGCCGAGACATAGCCCGGCAGCATGGGATGATTGACGTGCAGCAACAGGGGCAGCAGGGTCAATACCGGCTGCTGTCGGCTGGGCAGGCCTTCCAGAGCGCGAACGAGGCGACCAGTGTTGATGGTCAGAAAGCGCGCGCGTACCTGCTTGAGGGCTTTGCGATCAATGCCCTCGTCGTCATCCAGTTGAAGGTCAGGGAAACGGGTCATGACGGGTCCATAGCTAAGCCGCAAGCGTACCAGTCGTACCCATAAAGTACGACTGGTTCACAGTGCGTTCGTCTCGCTGGACGCTACCGCCTGTCCAAAACCACTGGTGGGCGGTTCGCTCTGCGCTACTCCACGTCCGTACCGGTTTCCGGCAGGTCCGGCAGCGCCCGCAGCAATTGTTCGTAGCGGGCTGTGTCGAAGGGGCGGTCTTCGGTCATCATGGTTTCGATCTCGTTGGCCAGCACGATCGCCATCAGGTGGACGATTTCCTCACGTTCGTGCCCTACCAGGGTCAGTTTATTGAAGACGGCCTGTGTAAAAGGCGGTTCGCCGGCCGCTAACTGGTTCTCGATCGCCGAGATCAGATGGGATTCGACAAAGGATTCTTCGTTGTCATCATGGTCAGACATGGTATTGGTTCACTCAGGACAGTTGATGCCAGTCACTGGCAGATAATGGAGTTCAAGCAGCAATGATTACCTGCTACACCCTCGTTAACGGTATGTTAACCCCTAAGACCATCACGCCCGACGAGCCTTTCCCTCAGGATGCCTTGTGGATCGATCTTTTATCGCCTACCGATGAGGAAGAGCAGTTCCTGGAAAAGAGCCTGGCGGTAAACATTCCGACCCGGGAAGAGATGGCCGAAATCGAAGAGTCGTCCCGTCTGTACGAGAGTGAGCGGGCCCTGCACATGACGACAACGGTCGTCAGCGGATTCAGCGAACACCAGCCAACGGCTTCGGTGCTCAACTTTGTTTTGACGCCCGAGTGGCTGGTAACGGTGCGTTACGCTGAGCTGTCAGCGTTTCGTGCGTTTCGTACCAAGCTCAGCCAGCACCCGGGACTGCACAAGCGCAGCGACACCATTTTTATCTCGCTGCTCGACAGTCTGGTCGACCGGATCGCTGATATTCTCGAATCGGTGCAGGCCCATCATAACCGGCTGGCCAATGCCATTTTTCGGGAGCCCAAGCCTGATGACGAAGGCCCCAAGGCACCCAAGTCGGATCTGCAATCCATTCTGAAGCAGTTAGGACGCAGCAGCCTGCTGCTGGCCCGGTTGAGCGATAGCCTTCTAGGCATCAATCGATTGCTCAGCTACCTGCGCCGAGCCGCCAGCGAGTGGATCTGTCGTGAAGCCAAAGCCTGGATGAAAACCGTCGAGCGTGACTCCCGCTCGCTGGGGGACTACCAGAACCGCATGAACAACGAAATCAGCTTTCTACTTGATGCCACCCTGGGCCTGATCAATATCGAGCAGAACGGCATCATCAAGGTGTTCTCGATTGCTGCCGTTCTGTTCCTGCCGCCCACGCTGGTCGGTACGGTGTACGGGATGAACTTTGAAAACATGCCCGAACTGAGCTGGCACTTCGGTTATCCCCTTGCCCTGGTGGCCATGGTGGTATCGGCCATCATTCCATATGCCTGGTTCAAATTCCGCGACTGGCTGTAAGAATCAGGTTGTCGTGCTGACAACGGAGCCTGTTCTGCCGCTGGTGGCTTGCAGCAGCGCCGCATAGGCCTGTTGCAGCGCGGCGCTCAGGCTGCTGATCTGGGTTTGTACCGCCTGTATCCGTACTTGTTTTTCTTCTTCGGAAGCGTTGCTGGCTTGGACTTGTTGCAACTCTTTCTGGGCCTGCTGCAACTGCTTTTCCAGATCCTTAATGGTCTTCTTGAGCTTTTCGAGAGTGGTCTCGGACTCGCCGCCGCTTTGAACCTCACCACTACCAGCAGGCCCATGCTTGAGTGTCAGGCCTTGATCGGTTTTCCCGCTCTTTTCCACGGACGTCGTAGAGGTGTCAGTGTCTGCAGAAGTGGCAGATGAAGGCGAAGTGGATGGCGGTTGGAAGGCAACGTTCAGCGAGGTGGCGAGTCGGTCGGTTATTGTGGACATGGCATCCTTTCTCTTCGAAAGGGTGCCATGCCATCGGCTGGTTGTCGCGGAAGTTGATTCAGTATTGGTGAGTGGTTGCTAACCATTACTCGTCGGTCGTAACGGCGTTGTTGGCAACGTTTGTAGAGGCTGACCGATGATCAGCAGCTCACATCCGTAGCCCATTTACTTAGCCGTACAGCAGATGCAGCGAGACCGCCAGCACACCCAGAAACGCCCATACCACACTAAAGATAAGCGGGGAGCGCAGCGAAAACAGCAGCGACTTTCGGTAACGGCTGCCATTGAGAGGCTCGTTTCCTGCGCCGTAAAGCGGCGTCACGCGGGTTACACAGGGTTCGTTCAGGGTGTCCAGCAGCTCGCATTGTTTGCGGTGCCAATGCTCGATTACATCAAAGGCAGCCTTGATGCCAGGCCAGGCGTGGATCGATGTCACCAACCCCAACAATGCCAGCAGAGTAGGCACATATAGGGTGAACTGAGTGCCCCATTGGCTGTTGGTATTGCTCATTGAAGACGCGAACGCAATCATCAGAAAGGACTGCGACGACAGATAGGCGTTGGTCCGGTTGGACAACATCGACGACTCAAACTGGATCTCCGCGCGGTAGAAATCAAGCTGCTCCCGGAGGCTGCCAAAGAGTGTTTCCGCCTTGTCCGTACGGGGATGCGCGGCTCCCGTAGGGCTCATCATGTGGATCGCTCCTGCTCAAAAAGCTCTCTTGTAGGGCTTTTAAGACCGTGTAGAGTTCCGGTTCAAAGGCAGCGCGCGAAGTCTTGTACAAGAAAAACTTTTCACCGACGCATTGGGCGTCTACGGTTATCTGGCTTATCTGTCCAATGCCTTGGAGGCATGTCGAATGCTCAAGCTCTATGGGTTTCCCGTCAGCAACTACTACAACATGGTTAAGTTTGCGTTGCTCGAAAAGGGGCTGGAATTCGAATCCGTCACGGTTTTCCCCAGCCAGGACGAACAGTTTCTTGCGATCAGCCCCTGCGGCAAGATACCGGTGCTGGAAACCGAACATGGCTTTATCAGCGAAACCAGCGTGATTCTCGAGTACATCGAGGAAACCCAGTCGGGAACGCCGCTGCTACCGGCCGATCCCTTCGCGCGTGCCCGCGTGCGAACCCTCATGCGTGAGATCGAGCTTTATATCGAGCTGCCGGCGCGCCAGTGTTACCCGGAAGTGTTCTTTGGCGCCAAGGTCGACGAAGCCATCAAGGAGAAGGCCCGGCATGAATTAAGGTCCGGTATCGCTACGCTCAAGCGGCAGGGGTCGTTCTCGCCTTATGTGGCAGGCGATACTCTGACCCTGGCCGATGTCTACTTTCTCTACAGCATCGACCTTGCCCGTGGGGTTGCCGAGCAATTGTTCAGTCTTGACCTGATGGCAGGCTTTCCGGCTGCCCAGGCGCTGCTGGATCGCCTGAAGCAGAACGCCCATGTGCAGCAGCTATATGAAGAAAAGGCCCAATCCATGAGCAGTTTCCTGGCCATGGTTCGCAAGCGTCTGGAAAGCGCCTGACCCAAGCGTTTTGTCGATCGCAGGGCACACTCGTCTGGCATGATGGTCAATCCAGCACTTAGCCATCAGTAACGAGGACATTGTCATGCGTATCGGATTCATCGGTTTGGGTGGAATGGGCAAGGGCATGGCCGGCAACCTGATCAAGGCCGGCCATGAGGTCCTGGTCTGGAATCGCTCGCAGCAGGCGGTTCAGGAAATGGTCAGCCAGGGTGCCAAGGCCGCCAGCGAGCCCGCGGACGCATTTGATGCCGAGGTGGTGGTGTCCATGCTGGCGGACGACGCCTCTACCCGCGCCGTCATTCTCGACAGTGGCGCGCTGGACCGTGCCCGCGCGGGGGCGATCCACCTCAGCATGGCCACGCTGTCGGTTGCCTTTGTAGCCGAATTGATCGAGCGTCATGCCAAGGCAGGCGTCGACTACATCTCCGCGCCGGTCTTCGGGCGTACCGATGTGGCCGTAGCCGGCAAGCTGAACATTGTGGTGGCTGGCCCGCAGGCTGCGGTGGATAAGGTCCAACCGTTGTTGGATGTCATGGGCCAAACGACATGGCCGCTGGGCGAGGACCCGCTACGGGCCAATATCGTCAAGATTGCCGGTAATTTCATGCTGGCAAGCGCTATCGAGACGATGGGCGAAGCGTCCGCCTTGACCAAGAGTTATGGCGTCGAGCCAGCGGATCTGCTGAATATCCTCACCAACACCCTGTTTGCGGCACCGGCTTACAAGAATTACGGAGCGATGATTGCTGAGCAGCGCTTCGAGCCGGCTGCCTTCAAGCTGACCCTTGGTCTGAAGGATGTCGGGCTGGCGCTGAGTGCTGGCCAGGCGAAGAACGTACCGCTGCCGTTTGGCAGTGTGCTGCGGGATAACCTGCTGGAAGCCGTTGCCCAGGGCGAGGGGCATCTGGACTGGTCTGCATTGGGCGGTCGTGCGCTCAAGCGCTCCGGGCAGGCATAGGCAGAGCAGGGCGCCATCACGTATATGGCGCCCTGTTCCGATTTACCGGCTCGCCAGTAATTCCCGGCCGCGCTGAACGGCGGCGCGGACTTGCGCCGGTGCGGTGCCGCCGATGTGGTCACGGGCGTTGACCGAGCCTTCCAGGGTGAGGACTTCAAATACGTCCTGCTCGATCTGGTCGCTAAAGCGGCGCAGTTCCTCTAGGCTCATCTCGGCCAGATCCTTGCCGGAATCCACGCCATACTTCACGGCGTGTCCCACGATCTCGTGGCAGTCACGGAAGGGCAGCCCCTTGCGCACCAGATAATCAGCCAGGTCGGTAGCCGTGGAGAAACCACGACGGGCGGCTTCACGCATGACGTCGCGTCTGGGCTTGATAGCCGGGATCATATCGGCAAAGGCGCGCAGGGAGTCACGCAGCGTGTCGGCAGCGTCGAACAGCGGCTCCTTGTCTTCCTGGTTGTCCTTGTTGTAGGCCAGCGGCTGGCCCTTCATCAGCGTCAGCAGGCCCGTCAGAGCACCGAAAACACGGCCCGTCTTGCCGCGCACCAGCTCCGGTACGTCCGGGTTTTTCTTTTGCGGCATGATCGAGGAGCCCGTGCAGAAGCGGTCGGGCAGATCGATGAACTGGAACTGGGCGCTCGTCCACAGTACTAGCTCTTCAGAGAAGCGCGACAGGTGCATCATGGCCAGCGAGGCAGCCGAGCAGAATTCGATGGCGAAGTCGCGATCGGATACACCGTCCAGCGAATTGCCGCCAACGGCCTCGAAGCCCAGCAGCTCACGTGTGATCTCGCGTTGGATCGGGTACGTGGTTCCGGCCAGGGCGGCGCTGCCCAGCGGCATGCGGTTCACGCGCTTGCGGCAGTCCACCAGACGCTCATGGTCGCGTGACAGCATCTCGAACCAGGCCAGCAGGTGATGCCCGAACGTCACGGGCTGCGCGGTCTGCAAATGGGTGAAGCCGGGCATGATGGTGTCGGCTTCACGCTCGGCCTGCTCCAGCAGACCCTGCTGCAAGCGGGTGATCTCCGCGAGGATTACATCGATCTCGTCGCGTAGCCACAACCGAATGTCTGTCGCGACTTGATCATTTCGACTGCGACCGGTGTGAAGTTTTTTACCAGTGATGCCGATACGGTCAGTAAGACGGGCTTCGATGTTCATGTGCACGTCTTCGAGATCGACGCGCCACTCGAACTGGCCTGTCTCGATTTCGTGCTGGATCTGGTTCAGTCCGTCTGCGATGGCGTCGCGTTCGGCATCCGTCAATACACCCACTTTGGCCAGCATGGTGGCGTGAGCGATGGAGCCCATGATGTCGTGGCGGTACAGGCGCTTATCGAAGTCGACCGAAGCGGTAAAACGTGCGACGAAGGCGTCGACGGGTTCGCTGAAGCGACCGCCCCAGGATTGATTGGTTTTTTCGTTGCTCATTGGTGGGCTCGCAAATGGCACTGAACGTGAATGGACGTAACGGGATGATAACAGCCTTGCGCTGGTGCAACGTGCACCACAGTTATCCCGTTAACTTTAAAACAACCTTGCCGTTCGTCGGATAGTAGTAAACACTTTGACCATGCCTATCAAATACCTGACCAAGCGCCGGCCTGCCCCGGTCGATGAGTTTTTCGTACCGGAGCTATGCGAGTCGGAAGCCCTGCTTGTCCTGATTGTGCTGGCGGAACTGCTGGTCCTGGTGCTCGTTTTGGCCGATCCCCTGACCACGTCCTTCAACTGGGTACGGTTGGCGCTGGTCTCGCTGTTCGTGCAATGGAACGTGCTGCTCTCGGCCGCCGTTCTCTGCCGTTTGCGGCCTTTTCTGGCACGCCTGAAGCCGGCATTGGCTGGAGTTATCTGCTGCGCCCTGGTGGTGGGGCTGACCCTGGCCTGCACTGCCGTGGCTGACTGGCTGGAGCTGGCCGGCCCTATGCAGCAGTCCGGCGAGGTCAAGCTGTATGAGCGGCATGCCCTTATCGCGCTGATCATGTCGGCCTTGATGCTGCGGTATTTCTACCTGCAGAGCCAGTGGCGGCGCCAGCAGCAGGCCGAACTCAAGGCCCGGATCGAGTCGCTTCAGGCCCGTATCCGTCCGCATTTTCTGTTCAACAGCCTCAACAGTATTGCCAGCCTGATCGCCATCGATGCCGACAAGGCTGAACGTGCCGTGCTAGACCTGTCCAGCCTGTTTCGGGCAAGCCTGTCCAAGCCAGGAACACGGATTCGCTGGTCGGAAGAACTGGAGCTGTCACGTCGCTACCTGGAGATCGAGAAGCTACGCTTGGGAGATCGTCTTCAGGTCGACTGGCGCATCGATGGTGTGCCGGATGATCTGCCGATCCCGCAGTTGACGCTGCAACCGCTTCTGGAAAACGCCTTGATTTACGGGATTGCGCCGCGGATCGAGGGTGGATGTGTAGTGGTCGAGGCGACCTATGTCGCAGGGATATTCGAATTATCGATGAGCAATCCATTCGATGAGCAGGCCGAGCAACATCCTCGGCCGCCAAAAGGTACGAAACAGGCTTTAACCAATATCGAATCGCGACTAACGGCACTTTTCGGCCCGGGAGCGAGTCTCAAAATCGAACGCCGTGACCAACGGCACATAACCTGTCTTCGCTATCCATGCGAGCGACTCACGCAGGAAGCCTGAGCCTATGAACGTCCTAATCGTCGATGACGAACCGTTGGCGCGCGAGCGTCTGGCCCGTCTGGTTGGGCAACTAGACGGCTATAAAGTCTTGGAGCCCTCCGCCAGCAATGGCGAAGAAGCGTTGGCCCTGGTCGAAAGCCTGAAGCCGGATATCGTATTGCTCGATATTCGTATGCCAGGTCTGGACGGGCTACAAGTAGCTGCCCGACTATGCGAGCGAGAAGCACCGCCTGCGGTTATTTTCGTAACCGCCCATGATGAATTTGCACTGGAGGCCTTCAAGGTCAGTGCCGTGGGGTATCTGGTCAAGCCGGTACGCCAGGAAGATCTTGAGGAGGCCCTGAAAAAAGCCGAACGCCCTAATCGCGTTCAGCTGGCTGCACTGACCAAGCCGCCGTCCAGCGGCGGTCCGGGGCCGCGCAGCCATATCAGCGCCCGGACCCGCAAGGGCATCGAGCTGATTCCGCTGGATGATGTCGTTTATTTCATTGCCGATCACAAATACGTGACCCTGCGTCACGGCAACGGTGAAGTCCTGCTGGACGAGCCGCTGAAGGCGCTGGAAGACGAGTTCGGTGACCGGTTCGTCCGTATCCACCGCAATGCCCTGGTGGCGCGGGAGCGGATCGAGCGCTTGCAGCGTACGCCGCTGGGCCATTTCCAGCTGTATCTGAAAGGGCTCAATGGCGATGCGTTGACGGTCAGCCGACGACATGTAGCCGGTGTACGGCGCCTGATGCAGAACCTGTGACGCTCAGGGGCAGGACCTGCCGTTCTGCGCGCACGGCGCGCGGACGATTGGTCTTGCCTATCAGGCCGAAAGCGGCTTGCGACAGGAGAGCCTGTTATCATTCCGGTCATGTTTCAATCCCGGAATAGGCTCATGAACCGCGAGATTCGCATTGCCACGCGTCAAAGTGCGCTTGCCCTGTGGCAGGCCGAGTATGTAAAGGCCCGTCTGGAGGCAGCCCACCCGGGGTTGCATGTCAGTCTGTTGCCGATGACCAGCCGGGGCGACAAGCTGCTTGATGCACCGCTGGCGAAGATTGGTGGCAAGGGCTTGTTCGTCAAAGAATTGGAAACGGCGCTGCTCGAAGGCGAGGCCGACATTGCCGTGCATTCTATGAAGGATGTGCCGATGGAGTTTCCCGAAGGCCTTGGGCTCTATGCCATCTGCGAGCGGGAAGATGCACGCGATGCCTTCGTTTCCAACACCTATTCCAGTCTGGCGGATCTGCCGGCCGGTAGCATTGTGGGTACTTCCAGTCTGCGCCGTCAGGCCCAGCTGCTGGCCCAACGCCCAGACCTTGAGATCCGTTTCCTAAGGGGCAACGTCAATACGCGCCTTGCCAAGCTGGATGCAGGCGATTATCACGCCATCATCCTGGCAGCGGCCGGGCTGATCCGTCTGGGCTTTCAGGACCGCATCCGTGAATCCATCAGTGTCGAAGACAGCCTTCCGGCAGGTGGACAGGGCGCGGTAGGCATCGAGTGCCGCACGGACGATGCCGAAGTCCACGAACTCCTGAAGCCGCTCCATCATCTGGAGACCGAGCAGCGCGTCATTGCCGAGCGCGCCATGAACCGCCATCTCAACGGCGGCTGCCAGGTGCCCATTGCCTGCTATGCCATCCGCGAAGGCGAAGAACTCTGGTTGCGTGGCCTGGTGGGTCAGCCGGATGGCACCCTGCTGCTGCGCGCCGAAGCGCGGGGATCGGTCATCGACCCGTCTGCATTGGGTATCCAGGTTGCGGATGAGCTACTTGCCCAGGGCGCCGGTGACATTCTGCGGGCCGTTTACGACGAGGCTGCTCAGCCATGACGGCCTGGCGGCTGCTTCTGACCCGTCCGGCCGAAGAGTGCATACCTCTGGCGGCTGCACTGGACGAGCGGGGCATTTACAGCGCCAGCCTGCCGTTACTGGCCATCGAGCCGCTGCCTGAGACACCGGAGCAGCGCACCCTTATGCTGGATTTGGACCGCTACAAGGCGGTCATCGTGGTCAGCAAGCCGGCCGCCCGACTCGGCCTGGAGCGGCTTGACCAGTACTGGCCGCAGCCGCCTATTAACCAGACCTGGTTCGCCGTAGGCGCCGCCACGGCGGATATTCTCGAAGCCTATGGCCTTTCGGTCATCACGCCCGACCAGAGTGAAGACAGCGAGGGCATCCTGGCCTTGCCGCAGCTTGATCAAGCCTTGCAGGAGGCCGATTCCCGCGTGCTGATCCTGCGGGGCGAAGGTGGCCGGGAAACCATGGCCGACACGCTGCGTGAGCGAGGCGTGCAGGTCGACTACCTTGAGTTGTACCGGCGCGTATTGCCGGATCATCCACAAAATGCCCTGACCGAGTGCCTTGCAGCGGAACGCCTCAATGGCATCATGGTCAGCAGTGGGCAGAGTTTCGCGCACCTGCGTACCCTGGCCGGCTCCGCATGGCCGGACGTGTGTTCGGTGCCGCTGCTGGTACCCAGCGAGCGTGTGGCCGAGCAGGCCCGCGCGGCCGGTATCCAGCGTGTCATTACCTGTCATGGCGCCAGTACCGCTGCGGTACTGGCGGCGCTTGAAGAGCATCATCCTTGAATAACCGATCAAAGGAAGGACTTGTGAGCGAAACAGTCACTCCCACTGACGATGCCGTACCGGCATCTGGCGAGACCGTCAACGCGACGCCTCCACCTGCCCCGACTCCGGAAAAGCCCCGGCGTGGCAGTGCCGGGCTGGCTCTGCTGGCATTGCTTGTAGGCGCTGCCGGCCTGGCGGCCGGTGGCTGGAGCCTCTGGCAGACACGGACCCTGCATGAGCAGGATCATGCCCAGCTGGCTCAGCTTGAAGATGCCCGTAGCCTGACGCGTCAGGTCGAGCAGCGTGAGCAGGCCCTGGCCGCTCAGCTGGAAAAACTGCCCAATGCAGAAGATTTCGAAAGCCGCCGCCGGCTGATGAGCCAGCTGCAGGCCGACCAGCAGCACCTGGCCCAGCAATTCAATGAAGTGGTTGGGCAGAGCCGGCAAGTCTGGCGCCTGACCGAGGCCGAGCACCTGATGCGCATGGCCACGCTGCGCCTGACAGCGCTGCAGGATGTGCCCAGCGCGCAAAACCTGCTCCAGGCGGTCGATGAGATTCTCAAGTCGCAGAACGATCCGGGCGCCTTTGCCGTGCGCCAACAGCTGGCGAACAGTCAGCAGGCGCTGCGCCAGCTGCCGGATCTGGACCGCACCGGCCTGTTCGTTCAGCTGTCCGCTTTGCGAGATCAGGTACAAACGCTTGAGCCGCTGCCGCCGCGCTTTGTGCATCCCGAAGGGGATCAGCCCGGTGTCCAGGCCAGCGAGGAAAGCACGAACCGCTTCGTGCGTGCCTGGCAGCGTCTGCGCGAGCGTGTTTCCGGCTACTTCCGGATCGATTTTTCGGCGGACAAACCCATCAAGCCGCTGCTGGCTGAGGAAAGCCTGGCCCAGGTCCGCCTGGCCATGAACCTGGCCCTTGAGCAAGCTCAGTGGGGAGCACTCAATGGCAACCAGGCGGTCTACCAGCGTGCGCTGACCCAGGCGCAAGGCGTTCTTGAGGCTCACTTCAATAGCCAGAACGCTGAAAGCCGCGCGGTTCGTGAGACCTTGAGCGAGCTGGCGGACAAGCCTGTAACGCTCAATCCACCGGATCTCAGCCCGACGCTGTCGGCTCTTCAGGCGTATATCGCCCGCCGTCAGCAACCTGAATCGACTACTTCTGCCCAGCCTGCACCCCCGGCTGCGTCGCCTGCCCAGGAGGAGCAACTGTGAAACGATTGACCCTGCTGTTCCTATTTGCCGTACTGGTTGCCCTCGGGGTAGCCGTCATCATGGCGGATGAGCCAGGCTATGTGCTGTTCTCCTACAACAGCTTCCGTTACGAATCGAGCTTCTGGGGGTTCCTCGCCCTGATCGTAGCGGCCGTGATCGTCCTGTACCTGTTGCGGCTGGCCTTGTCGGCCCTTGGCGTTTCGGGCCGAGTGGTCAATCCCTGGTCGCGTTACAACAAGCAACGCCGTGTCGCCCAGGCCGCTCATCGTGGTCAGCTGGAGCTGGCTGAAGGTGACTGGTCGTCAGCGCTCAAGCACCTGAAGACTGCAGCGGAAAGCGATGCACACCCGCTGACTCACTATCTGGGTGCCGCCCGGGCTGCCAACGAGATGGGTCAGTACGAAGAAAGCGACGCGCTTCTGCAGAAGGCCCGAGAGCGCGAGCCCCATGCCGATGTGGCCATCGGTCTGACTCAGACTCAATTGCAGATCCATCGGGCGCAGTATTCCGAGGCACTGGCAAGCCTGGCGCCTTTGCATGCAAAGTATCCCAAGCATCCCTACGTACTCTCACTGATGCAGCGCCTGTATGTGACCACGCGTGATTGGCCGGCACTGATCGGCCTGTTGCCGGAGTTGCGCAAACAGCGGGTTCTGGGCGAATCGGAATTAAGTGATCTTGAGCGCCGCGCCTGGTTGGCCTCGCTGGATGAGGTTAGCCCCATTGGCGATGAGGCACCTACACAGGCAATAGCGCGCCAATGGCAGCAGGTGCCCAGCGCGCTGAAAAGCGACGTGGAAATCGCCCATGCCTACGCGGCTCGTTTGCATGAGCTGAACCGAGAGGATGATGCCGAGGACGTACTGCGTGCTGCCATCAAGCGTAATTACGACGACCGGTTGGTCCGTCTGTATGGCTACATCAAGAGCCGTGACCCGGCCAAACAGCTGCAGTTGGCCGAGGGCTGGCTACGTAACCGTCCAAACGACCCCGTTCTGTTGCTGACGCTGGGCCGTCTGTGTCAGACCAACCAGCTCTGGGGTAAGGCGCGGGATTATCTCGAGGCCAGCCTGAGCGCCCAGCGCACACCCGAGGCCTGCGGTGAATTGGCGCGTCTTCTGACCCATCTGGGCGAGACGGATCGCAGCAACCAATTGCTGCTGGAAAGCACCGGCAGCCGCCCGACTCCTCCGGCGCTGCGGGCCTGAGAGGTGTTTATGCAGGGTCTGGTGCGGTTCTTCACGCCAGACCCTTTATCCCTCTTGCAGCACCTCTCATCCGCCCTACCGCGTATAAGCTGCTTTACTTCGCTTGAAAGGCCGCAACGCTTTCACTACCGTAGCGACCTCTATTTCTTTTGGAGCCGTCCTGCTCGTGACTAGCCCGCGTTTTATTTTTTCGCTGATCGCTATTGCTTGCGCCGTGCTCATGGCCGCCGGCCTTTACCTTGAGCACGTCCTCGGCCTTGAACCCTGCCCGCTCTGTATCGTCCAGCGGATATTCTTCATCATCGCCGGCATCCTGGCGTTCATCGCGGCCCTGCATAATCCGGCTACCCGCGGCCAGCGTGTCTATGCGGTCCTGATCTTTCTGTCCTCGGCCCTGGGCGCTGCGACCGCCGGTCGGCAAGTGTGGCTGCAGACATTACCGGCCGACCAGCTGCCTGCCTGCTTGCCCAGCCTGGATTACATGATGCAGGCCCTGCCATTCCAGGACGTTGTGCGCCTGGTTCTGCATGGCACGGCCGATTGCGCCGAAGTGAACTGGACATTGTTTGGCATGAGCGTGCCGGAGTGGAGCCTGCTGGCCTTTACCGGCTTTATTCTGCTTTCGATCTATCAGTTCTTCCGCCGCTCCCGTGGTGTCATTGTCCGATAATCGGAATGCCGTTCAGCAGGTCGCAGGGGTTGCAGTCGATCACTGAACGGCACTACTCTGCTTCGACGGTGTCCGAACAGTCTCTGGTTGGATTAACCGGGTCGAACGCCTTACGACGAAGACCGTCGGGGCTATTGTTTCGCCGCTGAGGAAGAGTTCGTCATGCTTGAACGTTGCCGAAATGCACAAGAACGTTGGGGTGGGGTGCACCAGATGATCGATCGCTGGTTGCAGGAACGTCAAAAACTGGTAACGGCATATCAAGCCCTGCAGCTAGAGCCTCAGTTGGCTCCGATGGTAAACCAAAAGGGCCTTGAGCAGCTGTGCGATCTGCTCGTGGACTATGTATCGGCAGGGCACTTCGAAATCTATGAGCAACTGATGAACGAGGCAAAGGCCTTTGATGATCAGCGTGCCATGGAATTTGCCCATACCGTTTATCCACGCCTGCAGGCCTTGACCGAGGCTGCCCTGAATTTCAATGACCGTTGCGACAGTGGCGACTGCCATGAGCCGGCTCGCCTGCTGGTTGAGCTGCAGCAACTGGGCAAACTGCTCGATGAGCGCTTCGAGCTTGAAGACTGCCTGATCGAAGTGCTGCACAATTCGCATCAGCTGCAGCCAATGTCCACGCCCGGCGTGGCCGCGTCTCAACAGCCGGTCTATTGAGTGACGCGCTGATCGATGCACATGAAAAACCCCGCCCAGGCGGGGTTTTTTGTGCCCGATGGATTAGCAGAATTCTGCCGGGTCCGGGCCCAGGCGCTTGCCTTCATCCAGAGCGGCGATCTTTTGCATGTCATCGCTGTCGAGGCTGAAGTCGAAAATATCGGCATTTTCGCGGATACGTTCGGGATTGGTGGATTTGGGAAAAATGATTGAACCAAGCTCGACATGCCAGCGCAGGATGACTTGGGCAGGCGTCTTGCCATGCTTTTTCGCCAGTTCCTGGAACAAGGGATGCTTGAGCAGCTCGCCGCCCTGAGCGAGCGGACTCCAGGCTTCGGTCAGGATATTCTTCTGACGGTTCACTTCGCGCAGGTCATTTTGCTGTAGCAGCGGATGAACTTCGATCTGGTTCACCACTGGGGTTACACCAGTCTCCAGAATGATCTGCTCCAGATCTTCCTGGCGGAAGTTGGATACGCCTACCGAGCGAACGCGACCCTCTTCACGCAGGCGCAGGAACGCTTTCCAGGTATCCAGAAACTTGCCAGCCTTGGGGCAGGGCCAGTGAATGAGGTAGAGGTCTACGTAGTCCAGCTTGAGCTTGGACAGGCTCTCGTCAAAGGCCTTGAGGGTTTCGTCGAAGCCCTGGCGCTCGTTCCACAGCTTGGTTGTCACGAAGAGTTCGCTGCGGTCGATGCCGGATTCGGCGATGCCCTGGCCTACGCCTTCCTCGTTGTTATAGGCAGCCGCTGTATCGATGTGGCGGTAGCCCATTTCGAGGGCTGAGCGGATCAGCTGGGGCGCTTCTTCGTTCGGGGTTTTCCAAGTGCCCAGGCCGAACTGGGGAATATGGTGACCGTCATTGAGTTGAAGGCTCGGAATCGAGGACATGATTACTCCTGTGTTGAGGTGAAGGGAGTCGTATATTTCCGGCGGTATCGGTGATACGACCGGGGAGGAGCCGTTTCTATCCCGGCGCGTTACGAACGGGCTCGGGAGCATTGGGCAGGCGCGCCTCCAACGCTTGGGCCAGATAGCGGACAAAGACCTTGATACGGCGAGGCACGTGCCGGCGGTACGGGTAGACCGCGTAGATGTCGGCACGGGGTGCCTCGTACGCGGTCAGCAGCGGCAGCAGGGCGCCCGAGGCGAGGTGCTCATGGACATCCCACCAGGAGCGCAGGATCAGGCCATGGCCGTCCAGCGCCCATTGCAGGGCAACTTCTCCATCATTGCTCGACAGGCTGCCGCTGACCTTGTGAGCGTACTCACGTCCCTCCTTATGGAAACGCCAGATAGCGTAGTCGCTGCCATCCTGGCGCAGCACGATGCAGTTATGTGCACTCAGCTCGGATACCTCATGGGGCGTACCGGCGCGGCTCAGATAGGCTGGAGAGGCACAGAGCAGGCGCGGATTGCCCAGCAGGCGATGGCCGACCAGGCGTGAGTCCGGCGGCTCGCCCATGCGAATACCGATATCCATGCCCTGGTCCAGCAGGCTGAGCGGCTGGCTGGTCAGCTCAAGGGATAGCTCGACATCAGGGTACTCCTGGGCAAAGCGGGACAGGACAGGGGCGAGGTGGCGTCGCCCAAAGCCAAAGGTTGCGTTGATTCTGAGCTGCCCGCGCAAGGTCTGGCGTTGGTTGCCCAAGGCGCTTTCTAACTCCTCCAGCTGCTGGAGAATCGGCCGGGCGCCCTCCAGGTACAGCTCGCCTTCTGCCGTCAGGTCAAGCCGTCTCGTCGTGCGTTGTACCAGCTGAACACCCAGGCGCTGTTCCAGCTGCGTCAGTCGCTTGCTTACTGCAGGGAGTGACAGCCCCAGCTCACGCGCCACGGCGGTAAGGCTGCCCCGTGTGGCGACGCGCTGGAAAAAGCTGAGGTCATCGATGGCGGACATGCAATTCTTTACCTGAATTCAATAATGGCTTTCTTCAAAGGCGAATTGTGTGGATCGGAGGAGTGAATAACACTGGCCGGACTGTGTATCAACTACAAGAGGATTCGCCCATGAGCACGCCCTGTTACCGGATTGCAGTCATTCCCGGCGATGGCATCGGCAAGGAAGTCATGCCTGAGGGCATTCGGGTCATGGATGCCGCTGCAAAGGCATTCAACCTGACGCTGCAATGGGACTGGTTTGATTTTGCCTGTGCGGATTACTACGTGAAGCACGGCAAGATGATGCCGGACAACTGGTTCGAACGGCTCAAGGGCTACGACGCGATTTACTTTGGCGCGGTGGGCTGGCCCGAGGTGGTTCCTGATCATGTCTCCTTGTGGGAGTCGCTGCTGAAATTCCGCCGTGACTTCGACCAGTACGTGAACCTGCGCCCCTGCCGCCTGATGCCGGGCGTGAGAAGCCCGCTGGCCAACCGCAAGCCGGGTGATATCGATTTCTATGTGGTGCGCGAGAATACCGAAGGCGAATACTCCAGCATCGGCGGCAAGATGTTTGCCGGCACCGAGCGCGAAGTGGTCATGCAGGAAACGGTCATGAGCCGTATCGGGGTCGATCGCATCCTCAAGTTCGCCTTTGAGCTGGCGCAGCGGCGTCCGAAGAAACACCTGACCTCGGCCACCAAATCCAACGGCATTTCCATCACCATGCCTTACTGGGACGAGCGGGTGGAAGCCATGGCGGCAGGCTATCCAGAGGTCAAGATCGACAAATACCACATCGATATCCTGACGGCGAACTTTGTGCTGCATCCGGACTGGTTCGACGTCGTCGTGGCAAGCAATCTGTTCGGGGACATTCTTTCCGACCTTGGCCCGGCCTGCACGGGTACGATCGGTATTGCGCCTTCGGCCAACATCAATCCGGACCGCCGCTTCCCCAGCCTGTTCGAGCCCGTCCATGGCTCGGCGCCGGACATTGCAGGCCAGGGGATTGCCAATCCCATCGGACAGATCTGGTGCGGCGCGATGATGCTGGAGCACCTGGGCCACCATGACGCCGGCGCGGCAGTACTGGCCGCCATCGAGACCGTCCTGGCAAAAGGTCCGGACAATGCACCGTTGACACGGGATATTGGCGGGATGGGAACGACCGAGGCGCTTGGCAAGGCCATTGCCGTGCAGTTCTGAAGCATCTCCTCTGGCTCAATAAAAAGCCCCGCCTAGGCGGGGCTTTTCAGGTCCAGTGACGCTTAAGCCCGTCGGGGCAGGGTAAAGCTGAGCAGGAAGAGCGCTGCGGCCGAGACCACGATGGAGGGGCCGGCAGGCGTGTCCTGATACCACGACAGCGATAGGCCCAGGCACACCGCAATGATCCCCAGCACACTGGCGCCAAAGGCCATTTGCTCGGGGCTGCGGGCATGGCGCTGCGCGGCAGCGGCGGGAATGATGAGCAGCGACGTGATCAGCAGGACGCCGACGATTTTCATCGCGACCGCAATCACGATGGCAATGAGCAGCATCAGGGCCATGCGGATGGCCGTGACCGGCAGGCCTTCCACCTGGGCCAATTCCTCGTGGACGGTAATGGCCAGCAGGGGGCGCCAGAGCGCGGCCAGCGCGGCCAGTACGATCACGCTGCCGATCAGAATCCACCACAGATCGCTCTGGCTGACGGCAAGCAGATCCCCAAAGAGATAGCTCATCAGGTCGATCCGTACGTCCTTCATGAAGGACAAAGCCACCAGGCCTAGCGACAAGGTGCTGTGGGACATGATGCCCAGCAGCGTATCGGCGGCCAGGCCCCGGCGGCGCTGGAGCAAGACCAGAAGGACAGCCAGAACGACGCAGCCAACGGTAACCGCCAGGGTCGGGCTGACATCGAGCAAAAAGCCCATTGCCACACCGAGCAGGGCTGCGTGGGAAAGGGTGTCGCCAAAATAGGCCATACGTCGCCAGACCACGAACGAGCCCAGCGGCCCGGCAACAACCGCCAATGCAAGCCCGGCGAGCAAGGCGTAAAGAAGAAAATCAGCCATGCTTGCAGTGTTCACCATGGACGTGGGGTTTCATCACGACGCCGCCATGCAGTTCATGGGCATGGTCGTGGTGATGGTGGTAGATCGCGAGGCTGCGCGCGTCCTGGCCGAACAGTTCGACAAAGGCCGGATCGCCGCTGACTTGCTCAGGATGGCCGGAGCAGCAGATGTGATGATTCAGGCAGACGACCTGATCAGTGGTGCTCATGACCAGATGCAGGTCATGGGAAACCATCAGCACGCCACAGCCGTAGCGGTTGCGTAATTGGGTAATGAGCCGATAGAGCTCCGCCTGACCGCTTACGTCCACGCCCTGGACCGGCTCGTCGAGCACCAGCAGCTCGGGCTTGCGCAAGAGCGCACGGGCCAGCAGCACGCGCTGCAACTCGCCTCCGGAAATGGTTTGCAAGGGGCTGTCGAGTAAGTGATCTGCACCTACCTCGGCCAGGGCGCTGGCGGCACTTGTACGGTCTACACCCGGCACGAGCCGCAGGAACCGCAGCACAGAGAGCGGAAGCGTTGCATCTACGTGCAGCTTTTGCGGCATGTAGCCAATCGTCAGGCGTGGCTGACGCCAGACGCTGCCGGTGTCCGGCTTGAGCAGACCCAGCACGGTGCGCACCAGTGTTGTCTTGCCGGCCCCGTTGGGCCCGATCAGCGTGACGATTTCGCCACGCGTGAGGGTCAGGTTTACCTGATCAAGAATGTTCTGCCCGGAAAAGCGCACGCCCACATCGGACAGCTGGATCAGCGCATCGCTCATTGAGCGTCCTGGCAGGCAGAGCAGAGGCCGATGACTTCGACCGTCTGGCCTTCGACCTTGAAGCCGACCGTGCCGGCACCTGCCTGAATAGCCTCATGAATGGCAGGCTGTTCAAGCTCGATCGCCACATGGCAATGGCGGCAAATCAGGAACTGACCCTGGTGGGCATGCCCTGGGTGATTACAGCCAATAAAGGCGTTCAGGGAGGCGATGCGGTGCACCAGGCCGTTTTCGAGGAGGAAATCCAGTGCACGATAAACGGTCGGCGGTGCAGCACGGCGGCCGTCCTGCTCGCTAAGGACCGCCAGGATGTCATAGGCCCCGAGCGGCTTGTGGCTTTGCCAGACCAGCTCCAGCACGCGGCGGCGCAGGTCGGTCAGGCGTACACCGGACTTCGTGCACAGCGATTCGGCCTCACCCAGCGCATGGGTGACGCAATGGGAATGGTCATGCGGGCGAGAAGCCAGAGGGATACTCGTCATTGAAATGAGCCGTTTGTGAATAGGGACGTTATTATATTGCAAACGTACTGCTTTGAGACCCTTCCGTGATCCGATCCCTGATTGCCGGCGCTCTGTTCGGCCTGACCGCTTTTGCAGCCTCGGCCTATGCCGAGGTCAACGTACTGACCAGCATCAAACCCCTACAGCTGATTGCCGCGGCGGTGCAAGAGGGCGTCGATACGCCCGACGTTCTGCTGCCGCCAGGCGCCTCCCCGCACAACTACGCCCTGCGGCCTTCCGACATACGGCGCATCCGCGAGGCGCAGCTGTTCTATTGGATAGGGCCGGACATGGAAGTCTTTCTCAAGGATGTGCTGCCCGGCCGGGACAAGCCCAGCGTCGCTATACAGGAGCTACCTGATCTGCACCTGCGGCGCTTCGTCAATTTCAGCGCCGAAGCAGATCACGAGCACGACCATGGCCATGACGAAGCTTTCGAGCACGACCATGACCATCGTCCCGGCTCCATCGATGCGCACCTGTGGCTCTCGCTGAACAACGCACGCGTGATCGCTGCCAGGATGGCGGCTGATCTTTCGGCCCAGGACAGTGCCAACGCCGACCGCTACAAGGCGAATCTGGCAGCCTTTAATCAGCGGCTCGACCGCCTCGATGGCCAGCTCAAGCAGGATCTGACGCCCTTGATCGGCAAGCCGTATTTCGTCTTCCATGAGGCCTTCGACTACCTCGAGGAAGCCTACGGCCTGTCACACCGTGGTGTATTTGCCATCAGTGGGGATGTGCAGCCGGGCGCCCGCCATGTTGCCGCAATGCGCGCCATGCTGAAGAGCGCCGGGCCCACCTGTGTCTTTACCGAGCCGCCGCTGCGCCCACGTCTGGCCGATACGCTAAGCCAGGGCCTGCCAGTCACGCTGTCCGAACTGGATCCGCTGGGCGCTGATGCGCCAGTCAATGCCTCCGGTTATGAGACGCTGCTGACCAACCTGACGGGCAAGCTGACGGATTGCCTGGGTAAAATTTAGGCAAAGGCGATTTTGACTAGCTGAGTCGTTGAGGCAGGGGCTTCGTACACAGGACGAAGCCCTCGAAGAGCTTACAGCGACAGGGGGAGTCGCAGCGCAACACTCTGGCGCTGGGCGAGACGGTGCTCGAACTCAGCAGGGTCGTGGATCAGCACATCCTGACCGGCAAAGGCCTTGGCGGCAATCAGGCGGGACAGCCAGAAGCGTACACAGGCAATCCGCAGCATAACCGGCCAGAGTTCGACTTCGAGCGGCGTGAAGCGGCGCTTGGCGGCATAGGCGGCCAGTAATGAGCGGGCGCGCGGCTCGTCGAGCGAGCCGTCTTCGCGGGAGCACCAGTCATTCACCGTGATGGCGAGGTCATAGAGCATCCAGCCTGAGCAGGCATTGTAGAAGTCGATTACGCCAGACAGGTGCGGCCCGTCGAACATCACGTTGTCGCGGAACAGGTCGGCATGGAGGTTGGCGCATGGCAGGCTGGGGTTTCGCTCCTGCAGCGCGCGAATCTCATCCAGTGTGTTATGCAACATCGCCTGGGCCGATTCGGGTAGCTCGTTTGCCAGTTGTGGGCCCTGCTCCAGCATCCAGGCAATACCCCGGTCGCTTGGGCGCTCGATAATTCGATCGCGTGTTGCCAAGTGAATGCAGGCCAGCAGCGAGCCGACTTCCTGGCAGTGATGAGGGTTCGGTGCGCGCTCATGCTTGCCCGGTAGCCGCGGCTGCAACAGGGCAGGCTTGCCCTTCAGGGTCCGTAGTCCGTCTCCCGCCTCGGTGCGCAGCGCATACGGCACTGGCAGATCGGCTTCATGCAGCACATCCAGGAGCTGGATGAAAAACGGCAGATCGGCTGCCGGACCGCGCTCGACCAGCGTTAGCACGAACTCGCCGCCTTCCAGGCTGATAAAGTAGTTGGTGTTCTCGGACCCTTCGGCAATACCGCGAAAGTCGCGCAGGCGGCCAAGGCCATAGTCTGCCAGGAAAGCTTCAAGCGTCGGGCGGTCGAGCGGGGTAAAGACGGACATGGGGTGAAGCTTTCCTCAAAGCGTCATGGACGAGAACGGCCTGCAAGCCGAAAAACGGCGGGCAGTTTACCGCCTGCTGCCGCCTGAGGAACAGCCACCCGTACCGACAGGGCCGAATAAAATCACCAGCGGAAGATTTCCCATTGGGGAATCAGCATGTCGGGCTGGTCCGAGCGGATGAAATTGCTGTCGCCATCGGCGCGCACCAGAAAATACGGCTTGCCGTGCTTGGGAGTGATTTTGATGGCATACAGAAAACCGTTCACGCGGTATTCCTGGATGGTCTTGTCGCCATCATGACGGATGGTCACGTCCGGCTCGGGCGAAGGGTCCTCCTGGGCCAGTACGGGTACGGTAGGGGCAGCTAAAAGACCGATGAGTAAAAGTCTGCTGAGCACTCGCATGGTAACCTTGTCCTTTTGAATAGGTCAGAGGAAATTCTACCTCTAGGCCTCGCGAAAAGGTTGATCTCGCTCATGAGCCAAGCGCCTCTCGTCCTGGTGGACGGTTCCTCCTATCTCTACCGTGCCTTCCATGCCCTGCCGCCGTTGATGACATCGACCGGCCGGCCGACCGGCGCCGTGAAAGGCGTCCTCAACATGCTGCTGTCCCTGCGCAGACAATACCCGGACAGCCCCTTTGCCGTAGTCTTCGATGCCAAGGGCCCAACGTTCCGCGATGAACTCTTCGCCGACTACAAGGCTCATCGCCCGGCCATGCCCGATGACCTGCGCAGTCAGGTCGAGCCGCTGCACGCCTGCATTCGTGCCCTGGGCCTGCCGCTGCTCAATGTGGAAGGCGTCGAGGCGGACGATGTGATCGGCACTCTGGCCCGGAGCTGCGCAGCTGCTTCTCGTCCGGTGGTGATTTCCACAGGCGACAAAGACATGGCCCAGCTGGTCTGCGAGCATGTCACGCTGGTCAACACCATGAGCGGCAGCGTGCTGGACGTCGAGGGCGTGAAGGAGAAGTTCGGTGTGGGACCTGAGCACATCATCGACTTCCTGGCACTCATGGGCGATAAGATCGACAACATTCCCGGCGTACCGGGCATTGGCGAGAAGACGGCCTGTGGCCTGCTCAACGGGATTGGCGGCGGCTTGGACGCGCTGTATGCCAATTTGGACAAGGTGGCTACGCTACCGATCCGCGGCGCCAAGTCGCTGGCGGCCAAGCTCGAGCAGCACCGCGATCAGGCGTATCTTTCCTATCAGCTGGCAACCATCAAGATCGATGTTCCGCTCGACGTGAAATTCGATGAACTGATGCCGGAGGAACCGCACCGCGAAGCGCTGATCGCCCTGTACAAGGAAATGGAATTCAAATCTTGGCTGGACGACCTGTTGCGGGAGGCCAAGGACAGCGGCGAGCCGCTGCCACTGGGTGAAAGCGAGCAGGCGACGCTGGAGCTCGATTACCAGACGGTCCTGACCCAGGACGAATTCGACGCCTGGCTGGAAAAGCTGAAGGCGGCCGACCTGTTTGCCCTGGACACCGAAACCAACAGCCTGGACGCTCATCAGGCGGATCTGGCCGGTATCTCGTTCGCGGTAACAGCAGGCGAGGCGGCCTATGTGCCGGTTGCGCACAATTACATGGGGGCACCCGCCCAGCTTGACCGTGACGCCGTACTGGCTGCGCTCAAGCCGCTACTGGAAGACGAGACCAAGCTCAAGGTCATGCAGCACGGCAAATACGACAAGAACGTTTTTGCCCGCTATGGCATCACCCTGCGCGGCATTGCCTTCGACACCATGCTCGAATCCTACGTGCTGGACGCTACCGCCACCCGTCATGACATGGACAGCCTGGCGCTCAAGTATCTGGGCCATAGCACCATCCGCTTCGAGGATATCGCTGGCAAAGGGGCCAAGCAGTTGACCTTTGACCAGATTGCCCTGGAACAGGCAGGCCCTTACGCCGCCGAAGATGCTGACGTTACCCTGCGCCTGCATCAGGCCCTCTGGCCCAAGCTGGAGGCCGTTCCGGCGCTGGCCAGCGTGCTGAAAGAGATCGAGATGCCACTGGTGCCGGTACTGGCGCGTATCGAGCAGAACGGGGCCTATGTGGACCGCGATCTGCTTGGCGTGCAGAGCCGCGAGCTGGGTGAAAAGATGATCGCGTTGGAAAAAGAGGCCTACGAATTGGCCGGGCAGGAGTTCAACCTGGGCTCGCCCAAGCAGCTCGGTGAGATCCTGTTTGTGAAGCTAGGCCTGCCGGTGGTATCCAAGACCGCGTCCGGCCAGCCGTCCACGGCCGAAGCCGTGTTGCAGGAATTGGCCGATCAGGATTATCCGCTGCCCAAGGTCATCATGCAGCACCGCTCGATGAGCAAGCTCAAGAGCACCTATACCGATAAGCTGCCCCAGCAGATCAACCCGCACACCGGGCGTATCCACACCTCTTATCATCAGGCGGTGACGGCGACGGGACGGCTGTCTTCGTCTGACCCGAACCTGCAGAATATCCCGATCCGCACCGCGGAAGGTCGCCGCATCCGTCAGGCCTTCATCGCGCCCAAAGGCTATAAGCTGATGGCGGCGGACTATTCGCAGATCGAGCTGCGCATCATGGCGCACCTGGCACAGGACGAAGGCCTGCTGCATGCGTTCCAGAACGATTTGGACGTGCACCGTGCCACGGCTGCCGAGGTCATGGGTGTGAGCCTGGACGAGGTAACCCATGAGCAGCGCCGCCGCGCCAAGGCGATCAACTTCGGCTTGATCTACGGCATGAGTTCGTTTGGCCTGGCCAAGCAGATCGGCGTGGATCGTAAGGAGGCCCAGGCCTATATCGACCGGTACTTCCTGCGCTACCCCGGGGTGTTGGCCTACATGGAGCGTACCCGAGCCCAGGTCGTGGATCAGGGCTATGTGGAAACGCTGTTTGGCCGCCGTCTGTACCTGCCGGATATTCACTCCAAGAACCAGAACATCCGTCGTGGTGCCGAACGTGCAGCGATCAACGCACCCATGCAGGGCACGGCGGCAGACATCATGAAGCGCGCCATGGTGCGTGTGGATGACTGGCTACAGCGTTCGGGTATTGATGCCCGCGTCATTTTGCAGGTACACGACGAACTGGTACTGGAAGTACGGGAAGATCTCGTCGAGACCGTCCGTGAAGAACTCTGCCCATTGATGAGTGGTGCGGCTGAACTGGACGTACCGCTGCTGGTGGAAGCAGGCGTTGGCTGTAACTGGGACGAGGCGCACTAAGAGGGCAACGCAGAAGGCTCCGCTGGGGCCTTTTGTAGCCTTTTATGGCGAAATAGTGGCTAAAAGGAGCGAATTGGCCAGCATCTTGAGGTTCAGGAATGAACCTTCGAAAAAATAACAAGCGGTTATGACATTTTTTCGATGAACGGAGAACTTTTGTGAAGCCGTTCTGTCTGATTTTGTGAATGGCTTGGAGAAGCCCTTCGATGCTCCTTTGCTGTTTAGTGTTGGCAGATTAACGGACCCCGCCCTAGCGGTCCGAACTTAAACCCCGATCTTTTCCCCTCCCCAATGAAGATCGGGGTTTTTTTTGCGTCCGGAAAAATGCGGCAGAGGTTTTTGCCTGAACAAGAGCGGTAGCGCTTCGATGGACATGTGCTGCCAGCCTATGGCGCACCCACAATTCAGTGCGCCATGCTCCTGTGCTTATTCCACGTCGCTGGCCGCTTCGTCCTCAAGCAGCCCCAGCCATTGAGCCAATACCTTGTGGGCTTCTTCGATCCCCTGACGCTTGGGAGCTGAGAACAGCTGTACGCTGGCGTTGTCGCCCCAGCCTTTCTTGATATCGCGCTGCACCTTGAGCAGTGCATTCTTGGCTGCGCCAAAAGCCAGCTTGTCGGCCTTGGTCAACAGAACATGGATCGGCATATGGCTTGCCTTGCCCCAGTCCAGCATCAGGAGGTCGAACTCGGTCAGCGGGTGGCGGATATCCATCAGCAAGACGATACCCACAAGGCTCTCACGGCTGCCCAGATAGGCTTCCAGGTGCTGCTGCCAGTGCTGTTTGAGCGGAATCGGGACCTTGGCATAGCCATAGCCAGGCAGGTCGACCAGACGTCGCTCCTCATCCAACTGGAAGAAGTTGAGCATCTGGGTACGGCCAGGGGTTTTGGAGGTACGGGCCAGGCTGGCATGGGTCAGGGTATTGAGCGCACTGGATTTGCCCGCGTTAGAGCGGCCGGCAAAGGCGACTTCGTAGCCAATATCCGGCGGGCACTGGTCCACCCGGGTGGCGCTAATCTGGTAGGTCGCTTGTTGGCAAAGGCCAATAATAGGGTTTTTGAACGTCATAGTAGGTCTCGATGGCGCCGCAGCGCTGCGACTCCCGCTTTCGCTCAGCGGAGCCGTCTCTATAGAATGATGCAGATTCTGTACGCATAGTATGCCTGGGGTCGAGCAGGCTGGCTTGCGTCCCGTACACAGGCGTAATGGATCGACGGATGAAAACACTGATGGTGAGCCTTTTGCTCACCCTGGGAATCAGCATGACGGCCCAGGCCGCAGGCGATGTTGCCGCCGGACAAAGCAAGTCGATGGTCTGTGGTGCCTGCCATGGTCCCGATGGTAACAGCCCTATACCCAGTTTTCCCAAGATTGCCGGTCAGGGCGAGCGCTATCTGATCAAACAGCTCCACGATATCAAGAGCGGCGCCCGGCCCGTGCCTGAAATGATGGCGTTCATGCCAGCCCTGAGCGATCAGGATATAGAAGACCTGGCGGCCTATTTTGCCTCGCAGAAGCCGGTGATCGGTGCCGCTGACCCTGCGCTTGTGGCTGCTGGCGAAGCGCTTTATCGAGGCGGACGTCTGGAAACGGGTCTGCCTGCCTGTACGGGCTGTCACGCGCCGGATGGTGTCGGCAATCGCCAGGCCGGTTTTCCATTGCTTTCGGGCCAGCACGCCGTTTATACCCTCAAGCAGTTGACCGCCTTTCGCGAAGGACAGCGTACCAATGATGGCGAAGCCATGATGATGCGCAGCATTGCCGGCAAGCTGTCTGACCAGGATATTTCAGCCTTGGCAACCTATATTGAAGGATTGCACTAGAGCTGTTTACGGTGCGTCCCCTTAGGTGGACGCGTTGAGAAGTTGAATCAAGCCTGAATGTCACGTTAAAAAGCGCCGCACCAGCCGTCATTTTGGTGGTTATGACCGCTACAATGGCAGACCCCGTCGCACGCTTCGATTGAAGCATGGCTTTATCCGGCGTGGCCTGCCTGCTGCGGGCTTCGCAGCATGGCCTTTCAGCCCAGGAGTAGATTAATGCGTAACCTGATTCTTACCGCTGTATTAGCCTTTTCCGGCCTGTTTGGTACGTTTGCCAACGCCCAGGAGATTGAGGCTGGCAAACAATACACGGAAATGAGCAACCCGGTCCCAGTGGCTACACCGGGCAAGATCGAAGTGGTCGAACTGTTCTGGTATGGCTGCCCGCACTGCTATGCCTTCGAGCCGACGTTGAATGCCTGGGCCAAGAAGCTGCCTGACGATGTGAGTTTCCGTCGCGTGCCGGCCATGTTTGGTGGTGTCTGGAACGTTCATGGCCAGCTGTTCGTGACGCTGGAAGCCATGGGCGTCGAGCAGAAGGTGCATGAGGCGATTTTTGCGACCATTCATAACGGCCAACAGAAGCTGGCCACTCCTGAGGAGATGGCGGACTTTCTGGCTAATCAGGGTGTTGATCGCGAGAAATTCCTGAGCACCTACAATTCCTTCGCCGTGAAGGGACAGGTCGAGAAGGACAAGAAACTGGCAATGGCCTACCAGATCAGCGGCGTTCCGACCATGGTCGTCAACGGTAAATACCGCTTTGACCTAGGTAGCGCAGGTGGTCCGGACCAGGCCCTGCAAGTGGCTGATTTCCTGATCCAGAAGGAACGCGCCGCCAAGTAATACCCTGCCGGGCCTGCCATTCTGGCGGGCCCTTCCAGGCGGCGCTGCTGGCTGAATCTTCCATGCTGCCCAACCAGCTGGCGCAGACCTGTCGCTATTTACAACCTGTATCACACTTCTGCTGTGTACGTTAAAGGCCGGGTTATTTCGGCCGTTACAACTGCCATGAACCTTATCGAAGCGATACAACCTGTGGCGTCTGCTAAAACATGCATAACGCTTTAGATTTACCCATGCTCTTTTCTCGGGGCCTGACATGAGCCAGGACGATCTCGAACGCTGGAAAAACAAGTACCTGGAGGTCGTCGAGCGCCAGGAAGAAGTGGAGGCGCGCTGGGAAGCGCGTCTTGACCTAGTACGCCGTGGCCTGACCCGCACCAGTATCGCAGCCGAAGGCAACGACAAGGCTGTGGATGAGTGTCTCCATGATCTGCGCAATATCCTGCGCCACGAGAACATGGACGACGAGCTCTCGCGCATGATTCCGCGTCTGGAGAAAACTGTACTCGAGTCGGAGCGTCGCCGTAGCGAGCGCGCCGAGCATGCGGCCAAGGCCTTTGCGGACCTGTCTCATATGCTGATGGCGCTACCGCTGCCTCGGGATATCCGCAAGTCGCTGAAGCGCTTTGCCAAGAAGGCGGCCAATTCAGCCGAGCAGCCAGGTGATTTCCCCAAACTGGTGATCGAGTTGAGCCGACTGCAGCGTCAGGCCCTGGAGGCTCAGGCCAATGCCCAGCCCCATAAGCCTGGTTTTCTGGAGCGGCTGCTGGGTAAGGGAAAGGAGGAGGCGCCTGTTATTGCCAAACCCGTACCGGCCCGGCATGACGAGGCGGATGACGAAGACGACCTGGATGACGAGCCGGCTTCGAGCGCTGCCGACCTGCCGGTGGTTGCGGAGCCCGCTAAGCCTGAGCAAGTCGTACTGCCCGTAGCAGAGGCGCCTCAGCCCTCGCCTATCACTGTGCCGATCGAGGGAGCCAGCTCTGCGGTCGAGCAGGAGCCGCTTGCCGAGCCTACTGCTCAGGCTGCGCCGATTGCTGCCATCGCACCGGATGTACCCAGCGAGACACCAGCCAGCATACCCGTTGAGGCTGAGGGCGATAAGCCTGAGGTCGCTGAGCCAGCAGAAACTGCTATTGAAACCGCTACTGTCGAAGACGAGAAGCCCGCCGAGCTAGAAGCCGCAGTAGAAGAGCCGTCTCAAGTCATGGAAAGTACTGAGGCCGAGCAGTCTAAAATGGCTATGGCTGAAGTTACGTCAGACGAGTCCCATTTTGATCTGCCACCACCGCCAGAGCCTGGATACAGCGCTATCGCTCCGCATATCGAGGCGACGCTGATTCATCTATTGGACGAGCTGCAGCTGCCGGATAGCCACAAACCGCAGGCTGAAGCCTTGCGCCAGCGCATGTTCGGACGGTTGAACTGGTATGAGCTGGTGCCGTTGCTGGATGACCTGTCGGGCCTGGTGCTTTCACTCAACGACCAAGGCCATCGCGAGTTCGAGGGCTATCTCAAGCAGCTCAATCAGCGCCTGGACAGCTTCCAGAATCATTTGCAGCAGGTCAACGAAGGCCATGACGAGGCTCGTGAGCAGGAGCGTTCCTTCAGCGAAGAGCTCCGTGAGCAGGTCAGTGACTTGCAGACTCATGTGCAGGAAGCCGCTGAGCCAGATAATGTGAAAAAGGCGCTGGAAAGCCGCTTGGATGGCATGCTGACTCATATGGAGCAGTATCAGCAGCAGCGTGAGGCGCGCGAGCTGGAAATGGCCGAGCGGCTGAAAACGCTTTCGGAGCGTGTGGTCAGCATGGAGCAGGAGGCCAACGACTATCGCTCCCACGTCGAAGAGCAGCGCAAGAAAGCCCTGACCGATCCGCTGACCGGACTGCCTAACCGTGCGGCCTGGACCGAGCGCCTGGATGCCGAGGTCTCGCTCTGGCAGCGTTACCATAACAGTCTGCTGCTGGCGGTGATCGACGTGGATCACTTCAAGCGGGTCAACGCTGATTTCGGCCATCTGGCGGGAGACAAGGTGCTCAAGATCATCGGTACCCAGTTGAGCAAGAAGCTACGGCGGACCGACTTTATTGCGCGCTTCGGTGGAGAGGAATTTGTCGTCCTGTTGCCTAACACGTCCATGGAGGAGGGCGAGCCCCTGATTCAGGCGTTACGTGCAGCCATTGAAGCCTGCCCGTTTCATTTCAAGGGCGAGCGCGTCACCATAACCTGCTCGGCCGGCCTCACGGCGTTCCAGACAGGCGAAGGCAGCAAGCAGGCTTTCGAACGTGCGGATCAGGCGCTTTACCGCGCCAAGCGCGGAGGGCGGAACCGAATCGAGCTGGCCTGATGGCCTGCCATACCCTACAAAAGTTGTCCGAGGTTCTTGCGTCATGCGTCTGCTACTGCCCTTGTTATTGCTCTTCAGCACCTTGCTCGCCGGTTGTGCCGGTGGGCTTCGCATCAATACGGACCACACGGCCAAGGATCAGGACAGCCGTGTGCAATACATCGTGCTGCACTACACCGCGTCGGACTCGCAACGCTCTCTGGCCATGCTGACCCATGGCGGTGTAAGCGCCCACTATATGATTGACCGGGACGGCACGATCTACCGGTTGGTCGACGAAAATCGCCGTGCCTGGCACGCCGGGGAGAGCGAGTGGGAAGGGCGGACCTGGCTCAACGCGACGTCCATCGGGATCGAGATGGTAAACCTGGGCTTCCGTGACACGCCCACAGGACGTCAGTGGTATACCTTCACGGAAGAGCAGATCAAGGCGCTTATCCCGCTACTCAAGGATATCCAGCAGCGTCACCACCTGGGGCCGAATGCCGTGATTGGCCATAGCGACATCGCACCGTCCCGCAAGCAGGACCCGGGCCCGATGTTCCCTTGGGCGCGTCTGGCCGCTGCCGGTATCATCAACTGGCCAACCCCGGCTACGGTCGCACAGCGGCAGGCCAGCCTGGGTGGCGTTCTCCCTCCGCCTGCGTGGTTCCAGCAGCAGCTGGCCCGTGTTGGTTATGCCGTACCGCAGACCGGCCTGCTGGATAAGGCGACCCGCGATGTGATTGCGGCCTTCCAGATGAAGTACCGCCCAGGTCGATTCGACGGTGAGCCGGATCTGCAGACGGCAGCCTTGCTGCTCAGCCTGCCAACGGGCCGTTAACCTCCCTTCGGGTTCGCGTCACGAACCTTGCCTAGCAGGCGCAGCAGCTGCGCCTGCTCATCGGCTTCAAGCGGTGCAAAGACAGCCTCCAACGCCTGCCGACGGGGTGCCTGCGCGAGCGTAAGCGCATGCCGGCCCGCATCAGTCAGGTACACCAGGACCGCCCGGCGGTCATCCGGGTGGGGCTCACGGCGAACCAGTCCGTCACGTTCCAGTGCATCAATGGCATCTGTCAGGGTGCGGGGCGCGTGCTTCAAATGTTCCGCAAGCACACCGGGGCGACAGGGGCCTAGCTTATCCAGAAGGCTCATGACCTTATAACGGGCAAACGAGAGCCCCGAGGCTTGCAGCGCGCTATCCAGATGCTGACGCATGCTGCGCTTGATGTCGTGCAGGGCTTCGGCAATTTCAAAAATGGTTGACATGGTGCATCACTTATCTTGAATATAGTGAGGAACCTCAATGAATGGGTCCTCTTTAATGGCTGCATCATTTCATAGCCGCACGGCAGATTCCAGTACACGTCACGTTTTTCAGCGCGTCCGCCATGAACTCAAACGTCGCTGGGCCCAGGTCGTACGCCGTGAAAGCCTGGGTGGCGATATGCTGCGCCTGACCTTTGGCGGCCCGGATCTCGCGGATTTCAACAGCCCGGCCTTCGATGACCATATCAAACTGTTTCTCCCAGCCGATGGGGCGCCTATCCGCAGCGTTCCGCTGGATAGACTTGTGGGCCGCCATTACACGCCGCGCCGCTATGACTCTGCTACCGGTGAACTCGACATCGACTTTTACCTGCACGAAACAGGTGTAGTCACCGCGTGGGCTGCCCAGGCCCAGCCGGGTGACGAGATCGTCATTGGCGGTCCCAGAGGCTCGATGCTTCCGCCCAGCGACTTTGACTGGTATCTGCTGGCTGGTGACGAAACGGCCCTGCCGGCCATGGCACGCCGTCTTGAGGAGCTGCCCGCCGACAAGACAGCTATTGCGCTGGTAGAGGTAGCCCGACCAGGCGGCGAAATCCCCTTGCCGAGTCAGGCGGCCGTGACGCTGATCTGGGTCTACCGTGAGACGACGAGTGATTCGCTGGCGGACTCGCTGGCGCGATTGCAACTGCCCGCAGGTGAAGGCTACGCCTGGATCGCCAGTGAAGCCGGTGCTGCCCGCGCCGCTCGGCAGGTGATGATCGAACAGCACGGACTGCCTCGCGAATGGGTCAAGGCAGCCGGCTACTGGAAGCGCGGCGAAAGCGATCAGCACGTGAAGCTTGAAGATTGAACACAACTACCTCTTCCTCAGCCCCGGCGGGCACTGATGGCCTGCCAACGCCCCGGCGCTATCAGGCCATTGCGGCGCTGCTAGCGGCCATCAGCATGACAGTTCTGGATTCGGGCATTGCCAATCTGGCGCTGCCTACCATTGCCCAGGCACTTGATGTTTCCGCCGCGCAGTCAGTCTGGATCGTCAGTGCCTATCAGCTGGCGCTGGTGGCCCTGCTGCTGCCCTTGGCAGCGTTGTCCGAGCGGATCAGTCTGCGCCGTGTATTCGGCGCCGGGGTCTGTCTGTTCAGCCTGGCGTCGCTCGGGTGTGCCCTGGCGCCGGATCTCTTCTGGCTGGTGCTGGCGCGAGCACTTCAGGGCATTGGGGCTGCTGCCATCATGTGTGTCAGCGCTGGCATCGTAAAGCTGACCTATCCCAGGCATCTGCTGGGACGGGGCATCGGTATCAATGCGCTTTGCGTTGCCCTGGGATCAGCCCTGGCACCCAGCCTGGGCGCCGGCATCCTGGCCCTGGGTGGATGGCCCTGGCTGTTTGCGATCAACCTGCCCATAGGACTGGCTGTCCTGATGCTGCTCAAGGCCTTGCCGGATAACCCACGGGCGCAGCGCCGTATCGATCCATTCAGCGCACTGCTCAATGTCGGCTTGTTCTGCGGTGCCATCGGTGGGCTTGAGCGACTGGCAGTAGAGCCCCTGCAAGGTGCTGTGCTATTGCTCGTGGCGGTCGGCTGCCTGTGTGGGTTGCTACGCCGTGAACGGGGTCAGACGGCGCCGCTGCTGCCGGTGGATCTGCTTGAACACTCAGCGTTCCGCCATGCGATCATGGCGTCTATCTGCTCGTTCGCTGCACAAATGCTGTGCTTTCTGGCTATTCCGTTTTACCTGCAGCATCAGCTGGGGCTCACACCGGTACACGTAGCATTGCTGATGCTGTCCTGGCCGCTGACGGTGGCCGTGGCCGCTCAGGTCGCCGGGCGTCTGGCGGATCGTTACCGCCCCCAGACACTGTGCATGCTGGGTGGATTGGGTATCGCCCTGGGATTGGGAATTACCGCGGTCTGGCCGCTGGCACAAGGGCAAGGCCCACTGGTGGCTTTCATGATCATCGGCGGGCTGGGCTTCGGCTTTTTTCAGGTGCCCAACAACCGGGTCATGCTGACGTCCACGCCGTCTTCCCGGACCGGAGCGACAGGAGGCATGCAGGCGACTGCACGGCAAACCGGCATGGCCCTGGGCGCCGCCGCGCTGGCCATCCTGCTGCATCTGTGGCCGGAGGGAGCGCCTCGTCTGGGATTGGCCCTGGCTTCGGCATTGGGTCTGCTGGCGGCCTGGATCAACTGGCACGTGCCCAAGGAAGACAAGGCATGAAAAAAGCCGCCCGGTGGGCGGCTTTTGCGTTCAGGTCGGCAGGGTCATGAAGAATTGCGTTCCCTGGCCCGGTCGCGAGACGACGCCAATGCGCCCGCCGTGGAGCTGAATGATCTCCTTGCAGAGCGCAAGGCCAAGACCGGCACCGCCTTTCTTGGAACCAATCTGCACAAACGGCTCGAATACCCGGCCTTGTTGGGCATAGGCGATCCCTTCACCGTTGTCCTGTACAGCCATGAGCAGGCGATCGTTCTGACGCATGGCCTGAAGCGAAACGCGGCCGCCCGCAGGGGTATGGCGAAGGGCATTGCTGATGAGGTTGTCCAGCACCCGGCCCATTTGTGCCGGGTCCAGCGTGACGCGGGGAAGCGGGGTATGCAGCAGTTCCACCACCAGCTCGACCGACTTGTCCCGAGCGGCATCGGCATGCCGTGCGCGGGCCTGATCGAGCAGCTCGCTGACTTCACTCGGGACCTTCTCGGGACGTTGCAGGCCACTCTGATAGCGTGAGAAATCCAGCAGGTCGTTGATCAGGCGGACCAGGCGATGGGTTTCCTCATCCACTGTCTGCAGCAGGTAAGCCTCACGCGAGTCTTCGGGAAACTTCAGGCGCTCCTGCAACAGGGCAAAGGCCATGTGCATGCCGGTTACCGGCGTCCGTAGTTCATGGGAGGCTCGCAGGACGAACTCGTTGCGGACCCGGTCGAAGGCACGCTGCTCGGTCACATCACGCAGGACCATCAAGGCACCAACACTGCGGCCGTCGGCATGGTTGACCGGCGTGACTGTCCAGGCGAGCAGGCGTGTCTCACCCGCAATATCGATCTGCAGATCTTCCGGGACGGCTTCCAGCGTTTTGCCGGACAGGGCACGCTGGACGGCTTCGTCAATATCCGGGCGTTGCAGGGCCGCGCCCAGGAGCTGACCCTGACGCTCGTCATCCCAGCCCAGCTGACGGTTCGCCACCGGGTTGGCATGTTCGATATGCCCGAGGTAGTCCAGGATGATCAGGCCGTAATCGATACTGTCCAGCACCGCTTGCAGACGACGTTGCCCGGCCACCAGGGCCTCGATGTTGGTCTGGCTCAGCTGGCGCAGGGACTCCGCCATGGAACCGAAGCGGCGACTCAGCAAGGCCAGCTCGGTTACCTTGGAGGTCGGCAGGGTAATGTCGAAATGCCCTTGGCTGATCTGGTCGGCTGCCTTGGCCAGCGAGTCGATAGGACCGCCAAAGCGACGTGCAATGGTGTTGGCCGTTGCAAATCCAATCCCCAGGATAGCCAGCCCGACGAGCCCCAGCAGGACGGCAATCAGCGTGGCCCGGTTATGGGCGTGTTGCTGGGTACTGTCCATGTCGCTGATAAAGCTGGTCTGCAGGTCATACACCTGATTGCGCAGGCTGTTGACCAGGTCCAGAAAAACCTTGTTTTCCCTGAGCGCAGAGTATCCATCCGGTGGATTGCCCAGCATCTTGTAGTACTGGTTGTACTTGCTCTCGAGCTGACTCAGCTGCTGGATATCGTCCGGATGGCTGACCAGGCTCTGGGTCGTGGCCAGGTAGTTACGAAACTCCTGATCATGATTGCGAAGCTGATTGGCGTCCGGCGCCCCATCCATGAGCGAGTACAGCTCGTTGCTCAGCTCCTGCCGCATGCCCAGTGAGGCGTTGATGAACAGCAGCGTGTGCTTGTTGTAGCTCTCCTGGCTATTGGAGAACTGCAGGACACTGACCAACCCGATAATGAGTCCGAGCAGCGCAACGGTAATGAGCGCGGAAATGCTCAGGAACAGGCGTGTCCTAAGTTTTATCGGAAGCTTCATAGCCCGTACTGCTTGCGTTTACGGTAGAGCGTCGAGGAGTCGATGCCGAGAATTTTGGCGGCCTGATCCAACGTCTCGCTTGTCGCCATGACCGCCGCAATATGCGCCTTCTCGAGCGCTTCCAGGCTCATGGTCTCACCCACACGCGGAGCGCTACTGGCGGAGCTGGGCTGTTCGGTCAGGCCAAGGTTGGTAACGTCCACCAGATCCTTGCTGCAGATAATGCTGGCGCGCTCGATTACGTTGCGCAGCTCGCGGACGTTGCCGGGCCAGTCATACTTGCGCAGCGCTTCCTTGGCTTCCTCACTGAATCCATGGGCCGGACGGCCATAGTCCTTGACGAAGCGGGCCAGGAAACGCTCGGCCAGATCAATGATGTCTTCCTTACGCTCGCGAAGCGGCGGCAGGGTCAGCACGATGACGTTCAGGCGGTAGAGCAGGTCTTCGCGGAACTCACCTTCCGCCACCATCTGCTCGAGGTTGCGGTTGGTCGCGGCAAGAATGCGTACATCCGCACGGCGCGTGACCGGATCGCCCACCCGCTCATATTCCTTATCTTGGATGAAGCGCAGCAGCTTGGGTTGCAGGGCAAGCGGGAAATCACCGATTTCGTCGAGAAACAGAGTACCGCCATCGGCTTGGCTGACGCGACCCAGGGTGCTTTCACTGGCTCCGGTAAACGCGCCGCGAGTGTGGCCAAACAACTCGCTTTCCATCAGGTCGGCGGACAGGGACGGGCAGTTGATGGTGACAAAGGTTTTCTTGGCGCGGCGGCTCCAGGCATGGATGGAGCGGGCCAGCTCACCCTTGCCGGAACCGGATTCGCCCAGAATAAGAATATTGGCGTCGGTCGTAGCGACCTGTCGGGCCGTTTCCAGTATCGACATCATGGCCGGACTACGGGATTCCAGACCCAGGCTGGACTTGCGTACTTCGCCTTCGAGCGCTTCAAGGCGAGCGGACAGCTGGCGAAACTCCAGCTGCTTGGCCGCAGCCATGCGCAGCTGATCAGGGCTGCAAGGTTTAACCAGGTAATCGGCAGCACCAGCCTGCATGGCATCGACCGCTGTATCCACCGCCGAATGGGCGGTAACGATGACTACCCGCATCCAGGGTGCCTGGATACGCATCTGTTGCAATACATCTAGACCGTTGTCCTCGCCCAGGCGTAGGTCGAGAAAACAAAGGTCGTATACCTGCCGCAGCAGCAGGGCCTCGGCCTGAGCGGCCGAGTTGGCCGTAGCGACACTATAACCAGCATCTTCAAGGCAGAAACGGAAAGTACGCAGGATCGCTGCCTCGTCATCGACGAGAAGAATCCTTCCGCTCGGTTGATCCATGGAATGTTCTCCGTAGGTACATCCCGCACCTATATAAACAGAAGGGGGCGGGAGGTCTGTGCCTTAGTCAGTTGTAAGTCGTGCAAGTTGCAATATGCACGACAAACGATGCAAGTCTTTTGATGAGATGTCATGACGCGCTGACAGGGGCAGATGGAGGAGGGGCCATGCAAATTGCAGGGAAGCCTCGAAAAACACCAGCCTTACTACCGATCCGGCCAGGAATTCGGTACAGACAACGAGGCACTGACGCTGAGGTTTCGCCTTTTCCTTTAAGGAAGGCAACACAAGTAGAGGCCGTTTGGCTTGAGAAGTTCGCCAGGACGGTCAGTTTTTCTCTATAGGCATCATGCAAAACGCAATGCTTGAAACCCTGCATCTTGCAGTATGCAAGCGGCAGAAAGTGGATCTAATTTTTAACTTATTGATTTTAAAGGATTTTTTTTATTCAAAAACTTGGCATGCCGTCTGCAATATCTCTTGCATAGAGCCTGAAACGGCCAATAACAGTTGAAGGAGTAAACCCATGGTCAGCCAGATTGCACGTAACAATATGATCTGTTCGGCATTCTTCGCAGGTGTAGCAGCAGTGCTGTTCACCACTGGCCATACCTCTACTCCTGTTGCTGCTCCGCAAGCCGTACCTCACATTGAAGTGAAGGCACCGGCGGCCAAGCCTCTGGCAAGCCATGTAAGCGTCGAGCAGCAAAAAGCTATTCCGGCTCAATCTACTGTTGACCGTTTCCCCCGTCAGACTCGCTGGGTTTTCTAAGGAGACGCTTGCGATGTCCGGGACCTACACAACCTTCGCTTTGACCTTCGCCAGCGCGATAGTTCTATTGGGCCTTGTAGCCAGCATGATTTTGATCGGCCGTGCGTTAAAACAGACGGATAGCCGGAACACACGCGATTTAGAAGTATCCATACCGAGGAGCCTATCTTTCTCGGAAAGCGGTGCCAGAGAGTCTCGGATAAGACAGTCGGCCTGGCCTGAGAAAGTAAGTGTGTCTCGATAATCAACTAGAAATCCAAACTAGAAACCAGAGAAAAGTAAGACGAGGAGAATCATCATGCTGAGCTGGGCTATCACGTTTCTAATCATCGCTATCATTGCAGGTGTTTTGGGCTTCGGCGGCATCGCCGGTACAGCAGCAGGTATTGCCAAGATCCTGTTCGTTCTGTTCCTGATCCTGTTTGTGGTGTCCTTCTTCTTCGGTCGCCGCCGACCCTGACACGGGGCCTGCGATTGTCATCAAATCGTAGCCGTAGGCCGGTTTAATGACCTGACCGAACAAACGCCCCGACTTGTCGGGGCGTTTAGGCCAAGGGGCTTGGGTGCTTTGCGGTAAGAGGAGCATCCTCAGGGTACAGGGAGTACCTTCGTCGTTACGAGCCAGGCTGGACGATATATCCCCCAGACGTTTTGGGCCTCGACCGTGGGTCTTGAGGACTAAAACGCCTGGGGGACATAATTTTTGGGTTACTGCATTTTTACCGCCAGCTTGGCGACATGCTCGCCCTGATGGCTCGCCAGTTGTAGTTCCTTGGCGCTGGGCAATCGAGAGCCATCGGCTCCTGCCAGCGTGGCTGCGCCGTAAGGCGAGCCTCCCCTCACTTCAGTAATATCCGCCAGCATGGGGTCGGTATAAGGCATACCGACAATCAGCATGCCATGGTGCGCCAGCGTGTTCCAAAAGGACGTAATGGTAGTCTCACTACCGCCCCCGGTTCCCGTCGAAACGAACACACTGCCCAGCTTGCCTACCAGCGCACCCTTCACCCACAGACCGCCCGTCTGATCGAGGAAGGTGCGCATCTGGCCGGCCATGTTGCCGAAACGGGTTGGTGTTCCAAAGATGATTGCATCGTAGTCAGCCAGCTCTTGAGGCGTGGCGACTGGCGCTGCCTGATCAAGCTTGGCGCCAGCATTGCGGGCCACGTCTTCAGGCATGGTTTCGGGGACGCGCTTGATCGTCACTTCAATGCCCGGTACACGTCGCGCACCTTCTGCCATGGCTTCAGCCAGGCGCTCGATATGTCCATACATGGAATAGTACAGAACCAGAACTTTCTTCATGTCGTCTCCTTGATTAACACAGAGGGCCGCGTGACGGCCTTTTGATGGCTTAAGAAAGGACAACAGCGGTCAAGAATCGTCGGCAGGTTTCTCTTCCTGAACCATCTCAATTCTGGTTGATACCTATCGACGCGTTCGACTTTTTACAGGCGCAGGGCTGCTCGACCTTCGCCATCGGGAGTTAACCCTCGTATCATCCCCGGCTGGTTTCGGGGAGATGCATCATGCTGAACGGGTTATGGCTGGGCTTTTTCATCGTGGCGGCGATCAGTGCGCTGGGACGATGGTTGATCGGAGACGATGCAGGCGTGTTTGCAGCCATGGTCGAGAGCCTGTTTGCCATGGCCAAGCTGTCGGTAGAGGTGATGATCCTGTTATTCGGCACACTGACGCTCTGGCTGGGTATCCTGCGTATTGCCGAGAAGGCCGGTCTGGTCGAAAAACTGGCTTATGTCCTTGGGCCGCTGTTCCGCCGTTTGATGCCGGAAGTACCTGCCGGCCACCCGGCGCTGGGGCTGATTACGCTCAACTTTGCAGCTAACGGCCTGGGGCTCGATAATGCGGCTACGCCCATTGGCCTCAAGGCCATGCGGGCTTTACAGGACCTGAACCCCAAGCCGGAAACGGCTAGTAATGCACAGATTCTATTTCTGGTGCTGAATGCATCCTCCCTGACGTTACTGCCCGTCACTATCTTCATGTATCGCGCCCAACAGGGTGCGCCTGATCCAACCCTGGTCTTTCTGCCTATCCTGCTGGCGACCAGTATCTCCTCGCTGGTCGGGCTGCTATCCGTTTCGTTCATGCAACGGCTCAAGCTGTGGGATCCGGTCGTCCTGGCGTGGCTGGGTGGCGGCGCACTGCTTCTGGGCGGCTTCATGAGCATTCTGGTCACCTTGTCGGCAACGGCCCTGGCGGCATTGTCGTCGCTATTGGGTAATCTGGTGCTGTTCGGCCTGATCCTGATGTTCCTGATCTTTGGCGCGCTCAAGCGGGTGCCGGTTTACGAAACCTTTGTCGAGGGTGCAAAAGAAGGGTTCGAGGTTGCCAAGAACCTGTTGCCCTATCTGGTTGCCATGTTGTGCGCGGTGGGCGTGTTACGGGCATCAGGCGCACTGGAAATCATTCTTGACGGTGTTCGCCATGCCGTGGGCTGGCTGGGTTGGGATACCCGCTTCGTCGATGCGCTGCCTACAGCACTGGTCAAGCCGTTTTCGGGCAGCGCCGCCCGCGCCATGCTGATCGAGACGATGCAGGCCAAAGGTGTGGACAGTTTTCCAGCCCTGATTGCGGCCACTGTCCAAGGCAGTACCGAGACGACCTTTTATGTACTGGCTGTCTACTTCGGCTCGGTAGGAATCCAGCGGGCTCGCCATGCCGTCGGATGTGCACTGTTGGCCGATGGCGCCGGGGTGCTGGCGTCCATCCTGGTCTGCTATTGGTTTTTCGGCTGAGTCATCAATTTTCGAATTCCGCCATCCAGTGCTTGCGAACGATGCGGCGCTGGCGACGGGTTGTGAACTGTTCTGTCTGCCGGCTTTCGGCAATCAGTGAACAGTAATGCCCTTTGTACTGACCCAGGCGGAAGCGGCGGCGTACACCGATGGGGTGCCTGTCGGAGCCATAAAATGCGATCACGTGGATTTCCAGACCATCAAAGACCCAGCCTTCTGGCGGGTGCATGCCATTGAGTTCCAGATCGTGTGCAGCGGCTATCCGGGAGATCAATCGTTGAAAGGTGCCAATGTGCGTAAAGTCACCCGTTTTCAGGGGGCCCTGGCGGGTGGCTTTATACAGCTCGGCATCCTGATCGAAATCATCCTCGCTGCTCTCGCGAACATCCGTCACATCCGCCTTGAGCGTACCGTGCGAGGTGTGCAGGTGCACAATCAGCTGGTTGATGAAGATCGGCTCGGCGCTCATGTTGGAAAGCAGGCACAGGGCGCCTACTCCCTTGCCTGCGCCGCGGTTGATAATGAGCCGCGGTTGACGCTGGCGCTTGAAGCCGCTCAGCAGCAGCTGCGCATAAAAGATCCATACCAGCAACGTGCAGCCGGAGATGAACAGCGTCAGGACGTCACGGTACTCGCGTAACCAATCCAGCATTGGGCTACCTTTAAGGGAAAATTTGCACCTTATTGGAAGAGCCCCCGGTAGGCTGGTTCCCCGCGTGGTGCCTTTCCGTGACGGGGTACTAGAAACTCAATGTGACGGCCCTAGTCAAAATCAAGAAGGGCATTGCCCGCTCAAGGAGTGAAACCTATGAAAACGCTTGGATTGTTCGTTGCAGCCAGCCTGTTTACAGCCCCGCTCTGGGCGGCACCGTTACCATGCGATCAGCTCAAATCTGAGATCGAGGTAAAGATCCAGGCCGCCGGAGTCAGCTCGTACACGCTGGAAATCGTACCGAACGCAGACGTCACCGATCCCAACATGGTGGTGGGCAGCTGTGAAAACGGCACCAAGAAGATCATTTACCAGCGTAACGACGGCTAGAGCGGAATGCACTGACGCTGACGAACCGTTCCAACCGACTGCCCCCGGCTATCGTGCAGCTCCAGCCGGGGCTGGTCCATGTAGGCTGATGCCTCGATGCGGTAGCGTTCGCCTGCCTTGAAATCACCGTACTGGACGATCATGTAGCAGTTGATCTCCACCGGCTCGTAGCCAAAGCCCATCATGCCGCCGCCCGGAACCATGCCGCCCAGCTCGAACTGATAGCGAACCTGTAGCTCATGCGCGCCGGGCGAGACCTGGAAGTAGCGTCCGTCGTCGAGCCGCTTGCCATCCAGACGATCCGCCATCAGCACGTTGCCTACCGAGGCCATCTGCATGTGCAGATCCACCCAGGCCATATTTGGGTCCTTGGGCGGAAGAGGACTGGCGCAGCCTGCCAGCAGTACGGCGGCGAACAACAGGTGCTTTTTCATGGCCTTTAGCCCGAGCGAGTCTGAGAGTATCGATTAGACATCGCCGCAGCGACTTTCTCCACCCCGTGCGACTTCCTGCTGACTGGCATCGTACAGCTTGGCCCAGGCGCGGAACCCGGCTTGCTCAGCCTGTAGCCGATAGCGTTCGCCCGCCGAGAAATCCTTGTAATGGACATTGAGCAGGCAAGTGCGGACCAGGGGCGTGGCACTGGGGCCGATATTGGCCGGATCGACCTTGAACTGGTAGCGCACCTGAAGATCATGGCTACCGGGTTGCACCTGGAAGTAACGGTCGTCCTCGAGGGTCTGGCGATCGGCTTGCTGGGCTTGGAGCAGATCCGGTTTTTCGGTCTTGAGGTCGATCCAGGCCTGGGAAGGGTCCGGCTTGGGCAGCGGCATCAGGGAACAGGCAGTCAGTGCCAGGGCAGGGCACAACAGGAGAATACGACGCATGAGTGAGCTCCAGACAAAGGTAATGCAACGGGGCAGGATTCTCGGCTTCCTTCCTCAGTGCCGGTTTCCATGGGGCCGATACTCATACTAGAGTGTCGCCTCCTCATACCGGCGCTCCAGGTTATTTACCATGTCCCGTCTCTGGTTAGCCCAAGTCGACCTTAAAAGCTTGAGATGGGTTCCATTTATCGCGGCCCTTTGGCTGTGCGGCTGCTCGTCTGTCGGATATTACGGGCAGATGGCAAAGGGGCAGGCGGCCCTGTTATGGCAGCGCACACCCATCACCCAGGTCATTGATGATCCTTCTACCGATCCGGCCCTGAGGCGTCGCCTTGAGCTGGCCCTGCGCGCCCGTGAGTTCGCCAGTCAGCAATTGGGCTTGCCGGATAACCGCAGCTATCGTCTGTTCGTAAAGCTGGACCGGCCCTACGTTGTCTGGAATGTCTTTGCAGCACCGGAGTTCTCACTCTCGCCCCTGACGCATTGCTTTCCCATTGCCGGTTGCGTGGCGTATCGCGGTTACTACCATGAAGAGGCAGCGCAAAAGGCGGCAGAGCCGCTCAAGGCCAAGGGGTGGGATACCTATGTGGCAGGTGTGCCAGCGTATTCGACGCTGGGATGGTTCGATGACCCGCTGCTCAGCAGCATGCTGCGTTGGGATGACGATCAGTTGATTGCAACGATCTTCCACGAGCTGGCCCATCAGAACCTCTATGTGCAGGACGACACGACCTTTAATGAGTCCTATGCCAACTTCGTCCAGCAGGAAGGGCTGCGCCAGTGGCGTGCGGCTCAAGGGTTACCGCCACCTGATCCGCTCCGCGAACAACAGTACCGGCAATTCGTAGGGCTGATACTGGATACACGTAAGCAGCTTGAGTCGCTTTATGCTCAGCCGCTTGCAGCCGAGGCGATGCGACAAGCAAAGGGCAAGGTATTCGAGACGATGCGGCGTGACTATGCACAGCTGAGGGATACACAGTGGCGAGGCGATCACCGCTTTGATGCCTGGATGGCGGGTCCGCTAAATAACGCAAAGCTCTTACCGTTCGGGCTATATGAGCAGTGGGTGCCGGCCTTTGCTGCCTTGTATGCCGAGCATCCCGGAAACTGGCCAGCCTTTTATGCACGTGTCCGGACGTTGGCAGCGTTACCAGCCGCCGACCGCCAGGCTCGGTTGAAAGCCCTGGCGGAGCGGCAGGCAGAACAGAACGATTAGAGCGGTTCGCTCCAGAGCGTGGCGCTGATCTGACCGGTCTCGCCGGGAGCCAGCACCATCACATCGTCCATGACACGGGCGGTCTCGATGCACAGCATGCGCTGCCAGGCATCATCGGCGAACGGTGTCAGACGCTTGGATTTTTCGATCCAGGGGTTCCATAGCACAGCAGACGAGGTGTTCTTGGTCTCGATGAAAATACGGCGATTCCACTGAGGGTCACGAATCCCCAGGCGGGAGGGCAGACCTTGATAGACGCGGTCCACTTCCTGGTCGATGACCGGCTCGCCGTTCTGGCGCTTGCGTTCCCAGCCGTCGAGGCAATCGTAGTAGTCAGCGTGGGTAAAGCCCTCGATACCGACCTGACGGGAGTCGCTCACGGCAAAGTAGGTGTGCAGGGCCTGGCTCAGGGTCAGCGTCTGATCACCAATGTTGCGAGTAGTAAGCGCCATGGTGAGACGATCGCTTACCTCAACCGACAGGGTCAAATCGGCGGCGTGGGGCCAGCCGGGCATGTGAGCAGCAGAGGTCTGGTAGTGGAAGTCCAGGCGGACGCGGTCCACATCCACATCCATGTCACCGGTTGCCCACCCGGCCTGACGAACGAGGCCATGCTGCGGGGCGCCTTCTACCTCGGTCAGCATGTGCTGAACGGCCGGCGGGTTGCGCTTGATATCGCCAAACCAGGGCCAGCAGACCGGTACGCCGCCACGAATGGGTTGGCCATGAATGAATTCGGCATCCGGATTATCCCAGATGATCGGCTGCTCGCCATCAAGGCCGAAGCTGAGGATATGGGCGCCCTGGCAGGCAATCACGGCTTCGGCACGGCCGATACGGATACGCCAGCAGGGCAATTCGTCCTTCTGGATCTGTTCAACGAGGGGAGCGGCTTGGGTCATCAATAATTCCTTGGTCGTTATTATCAGTGAGCGCTGGGCCTGTTCGGTTTGGCCGCGTCAATCGGTTCCGGCAGGACATGACAAGACCTGCCGGATAAGGTGAGTAGAGTAGCGCTATCTCGCGCCACGATGTGCGTTTCGAAGGCTACGACTCATGAAGGTCGGGTGGGGTTTCCATTGAAGCTGCGTGCTCGGTCTCATATCCGGATTCCGCCTGCTCCAAGACGCCATAGGCGATACTGCAGAACAGCGAATTGAGACGCTTCATGTCTGATAGTAGGCCAAGGTGCAGCGAGCTGGTCTCGATGCTTTGTACGACCTGATGGTGCAGACGCTCCACATGGGCGTGGGCGTACCGCCGCTCCAGGACGCGAAAGCGCTGCTTGGCACGCCGCAGGCGACGGGCCGAGTCGGCATCGCCAGACAGAAAGACTGATAGGCATAGCCTCAGGTTGGCCATCAGGTGGCCGTGCAATGCGGCGAGTTCTTCAAGGCCTTGCTCGGAAAAGGAGCGATTGGCCGAGATTTTCTTGTTTTCCAAATCACTGGCCATGCGCTCGATGATATCTCCGGCCTGCTCAAGGTTGATGGCCAGTTCGATGATCTGCGCCCAGCGACGGCTGTCCCGATCCCCCAGATCTTCTCGCGGAATACGGGCCAGATAGAGCTTGATGGCGGTGTAGAGCGCATCAACATCATCATCCAGGCGGCGGACTTCCCGTCCCTGGGCCTTGGTGCCACCGCTTATCAAGGCCATCAGCTCCGTGAGCATATGCTCCACCACATCGCCCATGCGCAGCGCCTCACGGGCGGCGTTGGCAAGCGCCAGGGCGGGGGTATCCAGTACGGACGTATCCAGATGACGTGGGTTCATGGTGATGTCTGCCTGCGGCCGATCCGGCAGGACGAGTGTGCAGAAGCGCGCCATCGGACGTGTCAGGGGCAGGAACACCACACAGCGGACGAGGTTGTAGAGTACATGGAAGCCGATCACCAGCTCTGCGGCCGCCAGTTCCCAGTTGTCCATCCAGTCGGCCACGGTGTCGACCCACGGCAGTACCAGCGCGCAGCCGGCCAGCTTGAACAGCAGGCTGCCCAGGGCTACCCGTCGACCGGCCGGTGTCTGGCGAGACGCACTCAGCATGGCCAGAAGACCGCTGCCCAGATTGGCACCCACCACCAGGCAGAGAGCCACTTTCAGCGAAATGACGCCTGAACCGGCCAGCGTTGCCGTCAGCAGGACAGCCGCAAGACTGGAATAGGAAATCATGGCGAACAGAGCCCCGGTCAGGGCGTCGAGCATTTCGTCTCCGGTCAGTGAGGAGAACAGCACCTTGACGCCCGCAGCCTGGGTCATGGGTGTTGCGGCCGCTACGATCAGCTCCAGCGCCAGAATGATCAGTCCCAGCCCGATCGCCACCCGGCCCAATTGTCCGGGGCGGGACTGCTTGTGACCAATGAAAAGAATGACGCCCACCAGGATCAGCAGCGGAGAAAGCCACGACAGATCAAAGGTGAGCACACGGGCCATTAGTGCCGTTCCTACGTCAGCGCCCAACATGATCGCAAGGGCAGGCCTGAGGGTCATAAGCCCCTGGCCTACGAAGGACGTTGCCAGCAGCGCCGTGGCATTGCTGCTTTGCACGAGTGCGGTAACGCCAATGCCAGCGGCAAAGGCTAGCGGGGTGTGACGTACGCTGCGGCTGAGTACGCGACGCAGGTTCGCCCCGTAGACCCGCATGATGCCGGTCCGGACGATGTGCGTTCCCCATACCAGCAGGGCCACCGCAGAAAGAAGGTTCAGTAGTGTCAGCATTCAGGCGCCCTCCCGGCGCAACTGCTTCCCGGCTGCCTGGCCAGGCTGTAACAAAAGTTTCACATTCATATGCCATGCAGGCCGCAGCGGCTGCTGAGACGGCAGGACAGTAGTCGGGGCTATACAGGGTTAGTCGCCTGTAGGGAGGATATGTTCACCCTGCAGTAGAAGCGCTTTGCTTCTCCACAGTGCCTGAAGGCGGCGTAGACGCTCTGGCTCGACAGGCGGAGCGGTCCATGTCGGGAGCGTTTTCGCTGAACATGGCGTCTGACTGATTGTGACTCGACACAAGGTAAGGTGTTCGCGGCAGGGGTGCGTTATAGTCCGCCGCCGCGTTCATATGCCAATTTTTACTGCTGCATTTAGAAAACAAATATTAAGAAGATATAAACAGCCGCGGTAAACTGTGCGTTTATGTGGGCGCTTTGCCAGCGTCATATCGATAAATCAGGAGGCACAGCCGCTTATCAGGGCTGACCACGCCTACAGCAATACCCACAAGGTTTCGCGTTAAGTGATCGAATTTCAGAACGTTCAAAAGACCTACCTCGTTTCAGGTCGCCAGGTGCCGGCGCTCCAGTCGACCAACCTGCGCGTCGAGGCGGGCGAAGTCTTCGGCCTCATCGGCCACTCCGGGGCCGGCAAGAGCACCATGCTGCGCCTGATTAACCGGCTGGAAGCACCCAGCGGCGGCCGGATCATTGTGGATGGCGAAGACGTCACCGCGCTGGACAGCGCCGGTCTACGTGCCTTCCGCCGTCGTGTCGGCATGATCTTTCAGCATTTCAATCTGCTGTCGTCCAAGACCGTGGCGGCCAACATCGCCATGCCGCTTGAGCTGGCAGGCGGACATTCCCGCGCAGAGATCAACGCGCGCGTGGATGAATTGCTGGCCCGTGTTGGCCTGACTGACCATGCCCGCAAATACCCGGCACAGCTCTCGGGCGGCCAGAAACAGCGGGTCGGCATTGCCCGTGCGTTGGCGACGCGGCCAAAGATCCTGCTGTGCGACGAGGCCACCAGTGCTCTCGACCCGCAGACCACTGGACAGGTGCTGCAGCTGCTGGCGGAGATCAACCGTGAACTGGGTCTGACCATTGTGCTCATCACCCATGAAATGGATGTGATCCGTCGCGTCTGTGACCGTGTGGCGGTACTCGATGCCGGCACAGTTGTCGAGCAGGGCACAGTGGCGGATGTCTTCCTGCATCCCAAGCATGCCACCACTCGGCGCTTTGTGTTCGAGGCCGAACACGTGGACGAGGGCGATCTGATGTCGTCCTACAGCCATGTGGAGGGACGTATCTTGCGCCTGACCTTCCGTGGCGAAGCCACCTATGCGCCTCTTCTGGGTCAGGTAGCCCGGGAAACCGGCGTGGATTACAGCATTCTGAGCGGTCGAATCGACCGTATTCGCGAAGAACCCTACGGCCAGCTGACCATTGCCCTCGTGGGAGGGGATCTGGACGCCGCTCTGGCTCGTTTCGACGCCGCTGATGTAACCGTGGAGGTCATTCGTTGATGGACGCTTTTCTCGCCTTTTTTGCCGATATCGACTGGCCTGAAATCTGGCAGGCTACCCTCGACACCCTGCAAATGCTGGGCTGGTCGATGTTGTTTACCGTACTGCTCGGCTTGCCGCTGGGCGTTCTGCTCTTTTTGACCGGCAAGCGCCAGTTGCTGGAACAGCCCATCGTGTATGGCCTGCTGTCGTTCCTGGTGAACGTCCTGCGTTCGATTCCCTTCATTATCCTGTTGATTCTGATGATCCCGATTACCGTATGGCTGATCGGCACCTCGCTGGGCGTCGAGGGTGCTATTCCGCCGCTGGTGGTGGGGGCTGCGCCCTTCCTGGCACGTCTGGTCGAGACGGCGCTGCGCGAAGTGGATCGTGGCATCATCGAGGCAACCCAGGCCATGGGCGCAAGCCTCTGGCAGATCGTGACCCGTACCCTGCTGCCCGAGGCCCTGCCTGGCCTGATCGCCGCTGCAACCGTTACAGCGATTGCGCTGGTGTCCTACACGGCCATGGCGGGCGTGATCGGTGGCGGTGGTTTGGGTGATCTGGCGATCCGCTTCGGATACCAGCGCTTCCAGACCAATGTCATGGTGGTCACCGTCGTACTTCTGCTGATCCTGGTACAGGTGCTGCAGATGGTCGGTGACCGCCTGGTTGTAAAGTTCAGCCGCCGCTAACAGGCTGTCCGCCGGGTCTCAAGGTCCGGCGGAAAACACTAGCATTACACGCTGTTCCCTCTTATTTTCGAAAGGAATCCGCTATGTCTCTGAAACGTACCCTGCTTTCCGTTGCGCTTGGTTTTGGTCTGGTGACAGCGGCTCATGCCGAGACCCTGAAGGTGGCAGCGAGCCCTATTCCCCACGCGGAGATCCTTGAGCTGGTCAAACCCCAGCTGGCAAAGGAAGGTGTAGATCTGGAGATCAAGGTCTTCAACGACTATATCCAGCCGGATCGCCAGACCGACCAGAAGCAGGTCGATGCCAACTATTTCCAGAGCAAGCCCTATTACGAGTCCTACCAGAAGAGCAACAAGGACAGTAATCAGGTGCCGGTCGTAGCCGTACACGTCGAGCCGTTTGGCGCCTATTCCCAGAAGATCAAGTCGGTTTCCGAACTGAAAGACGGCGCGACCATTGCCATCCCCAACGATCCAACCAACTCTGGTCGCGCGCTGCTGCTGATCGCTAAGCAGGGTTTAATCACCCTGAAAGATCCGAACAACATCTCTGCCACCCAGCGCGACATCGTGGATAACCCCAAGCACCTGAAGTTCAAGGAGCTTGAAGCTGCTACGCTGCCGCGTGTACTGAACCAGGTGGACCTGGCGCTGATCAACGCCAACTATGCGCTGCAGGCCAAGCTGGTACCGACCAAGGATGCGCTGTTCATCGAAAGCGCCGAGTCGCCCTACGCCAACTACCTGTACACCCGTGCGGAAAAAGCCAACGATCCAGCCATCCAGAAGCTGGCCAAGGCCCTGACCACGCCTGAAGTGAAGAAATTCATTCAGGAGAAATATCAGGGTGGCGTTGTTCCCGCGTTCTGATCGTAATGACCTGATCGGGTATGAGGAGAGGGGTTGAGGGGTAGACCTTGAACCCCCATCTCCTGGACTGATCCGCGTGTCGTTGACATGCTTTTGAATCTGCCGAGGAGTTTGACCATGAAGAAACTGATTGCCGCTGCTGCCCTGCTGGCTGCCGCCGTCACTGCCCATGCGGCAGAAAAGCTGAGCGTGGCGGCAACGCCTGTTCCGCATGCCGAGATTCTGGAATTCGTAAAGCCCCAGCTGGCGAAGGAAGGCGTGGACCTGGACGTCAAGATTTTCACTGACTACGTTCAGCCCAACCTGCAGGTGGCCCAGAAGCGTCTGGATGCCAACTTCTATCAGCACAAGCCTTACCTGGACGAATTCAACAAGAGCCGCGGAACCGATCTGGTACCGGTCGCTCAAGTGCATGTGGAGCCGTTCGGTATCTACTCCCAGAAGGTCAAAAGCCTGGATGAGGTCAAGGAAGGCGCAACCGTTGCCATTCCCAGCGACGCCACCAATGGCGGCCGTGCCTTGCTGCTCCTGGAAAAAGCCGGTCTGATCACGCTCAAGGATAACTCCAATATCCTGGCGACCCCGCGTGACATCGCCACCAATCCCAAGAAGCTCAAGTTCAAGGAGCTGGAAGCCGCTACGCTGCCGCGTGTGCTGAACCAGGTGGACCTGGCGCTGATCAACACCAACTATGCGCTGGAAGCCAAGCTGAACCCGACCAAGGATGCGCTGCTGCTGGAAGGCAAGGAGTCGCCTTATGCCAACCTGCTGGTTGCCCGCCCGGACAACAAGGACAGCGATGCCATGCAAAAGCTGGCCAAGGCCCTGACCAGCCCGGAAACCAAGAAATTCATCGAAGACAAGTACAACGGTGCGGTTGCTCCGGCGTTCTGATCGCTTCGATAACAAAAAGCCCGCCCTGAACCGGTGGGCTTTTTTATGGGTACGATCCGGATTAGCCGGGCTGCATCAGCTCAACCACAACCTGATCGGGCCCGTGGATCGTCACGACTTGCCAGCCCTCACGGGGACCCTGGGTAATAATCCGGGGCGCTGGCGCCTCATATCCTGCCTTGCGAATGTGCACCAGTCGCGCCTCAAGGTCATGGACCTGAAACAGGAGGGGAACGACCGCAGGGATTTCAGGCTCCGGTAGCTGATGCACAGGAATAGGCTGCTCGATCAGCAGCACACGGTAGTCATGAACTTCCAGCTCGGCAACAGCGGTCGCCTGGGTGCCCGCAAGCGCTTCATCACAGGGGGACTTGCTCTGGCGGATGAGCGTAAAGCCAAGGGCAACCGCCCAAAAATTCAGCGACTCAGCCAGTGACGGAACAACAAGTCTGAGGTGATCGGAACGGCGTAAGACGGTAAGAGGCTCGCTTGAAAACATCAAAAATATCCATGGCTAGTCACCTAAGGGTATCTCGTTGAGCCTGCTAGGCTGAGGCTGGGTAGGTAAAGATTGAGTAAAGCCTGTCTCATTTTGAACCTTCGAAGGACTCAGCTTCGGGCACCGGTAAAGCGCCGCGAATCTGCACGATAATGATCATGACCAGCGCCCCCGCAGCCAGCAGCAAAGGCATGGCGTGGCCGGTCAGCCATTGGCTGGCGGCTCCAGTGGTTAAGGGGCCGAGCAGGCAGCCGAAGCCCCAGAGCTGGGCGATACGGGCATTGGCCTGGACCAGCTCGGCGTCCCGGTAACGTTCGCCAATCAGGATCAGGGCGAGGGTGAAAATACCACCGGCGCTGGCACCAAAGATCACCAGTAACGGCCAGATGTAGGTGGTGTGCAGCAGGAGTGGCATGGCGAGGCTGGTCAGCAGCAGTGTGACACCACATGCCTTGAACAGGCCGGTGCGCGAAACGCGGTCAGCCAGTGCGCCCAGCGGCAGTTGTAGCAGGGCGTCTCCGGTCACGACCGTGCTGGCCATGAGCAGGGCGGTACGCTGGTCAAAGCCCTGGTTCAATGCGTACACCGGCAGCAGTGTCAGCATCATGGCCTCGAAGGCGGCAAATAGCACAACAGCCCAGGCGATGGCGGGGAGTTGCCGGCAAAAGCGCAAAAGGCCGCGGCCAATGGAGCCATGATCGCTGGCTTTGGGCGCACCGCTGCGGCCTACAAGCGCAAGGGAGCCCATGATGAGCAGGGCGGTACTGATCCAGAAGCCGCCGTTGCCTTCAGTGCCAATCAGGGTCAGAACCAGGGGGCCGGTCAGCTGGCTTAGCGCATAGGCGCTGCCATACAACGCCACCAGTTTACCGCGCCACTGTTCAACGATGATCTGGTTGATCCAGCTTTCACCGAGCACGAAGATCATGGTCAGAATAATGCCCAGCAGTAACCGGAGCAGTACCCAGACGCTGTAATAGGGCAGGAGGGACAGCAGCAGTACGGACAGCGCACCCGCCAGAAGGCAGAGCTGCATCAGCCGCGGCGTACCGATACGAGCGGCCAGGCGTCCGGTTATACCGGCCCCCACGAAGATGCCGATGGCCGGCGTGGCCGCCATGAACCCAATGGCGAACGGGCCGTAGCCCCAGTTTTCCAGCCTCAATGATACCAGCGGCATGGTGATGCCCAATGCCAGACCCACACTGATGATGGCGCCCAGCACGGCAAAATAGGTCCCCCAGCGCATGAGCGCTCCTTGTGGTGCAGAGGGTAATAGGACAGCACGTACCGGCGAGAGTTACGCCTTGTTCAGCTTGCCGAAATGCTCGCAGGCGGCATCGCAGAAATGCTCCAGCCGGTCGACGATATCCGGCGTCAGGCTGACCCAGCGCACCCGACGGTCAACATCGCCATTGGTTTCAGTCAGATAGCCCCGGTCGATCAGATGCTGGACATATTTGACGGCGGTGCGCCGGCTGATGCTGGGCATGAAGGCATAGAGATCGGTTTTGCGCAGGGATTGATCCTGCCGCTGCCACATGTTGATGAACAGGTCGGAGTAGCTGAGATCGCTTAGCCCCAAATCGCCGAAATGAGCAATCCAGCTGTTGTCCATGGCCAGAATGGCGTGTGCAACAGCGCGGCGTTTGGTTTGACTGAAGCGACGGGTCATGTTCGTTACCGGTAAGTGCAGACAGGCAGGGCCTGTTTGTTGGCTTTCTTGTCTCGGTGGCTAACGCTTGGCACCCACCGTTTACAGGGCAACACAGGTTAAGCGGCTCGCGGCAGCTGACGAGCACGCGCAGTGTAATGGCTGGACGATATCCGCCGGTAGCGTTTGTATACAGGCGCGCGCCTGTTGTGCGCTAGTGGTCATGCGTGACACGCAGGACAGATGAACTAGAGGAGAAAATACGTTTCCGATAGGCTGAGAAGAACCGGTGACATGTGTGATGCCCAGAGCCTCACCGGATCACCAGCCCTGATGAGTTTTTAAGGACACGATAACGATGCGTAAGTGGCAATGTATTGTCTGCGGTTACATTTATGACGAAGCGGCAGGCTGGCCGGATGATGGTATTGCGCCTGGGACCCGTTGGGAGGATGTTCCGGAAGACTGGATGTGTCCGGATTGCGGCGTCGGCAAATCCGATTTTGAAATGATCGAGATCGCCTGATCCGCTCCTTCCCAAGCGGCCGACCGGTTGCTGTCTTCGTCTCGGGTCTGCGTTGATGACAGGCCCGGTGACACATTCAATAATGCGTGAACCTATCTGAGCGGGGCGCCCGGTGACGCCACGCCTGAACCAACGCAGAGAGAACGTTATGAGCGAAATTTTACCCCTGGTCATCATCGGCACAGGGTTGGCGGGCTACAACCTGGCCAAGGAATGGCGCAAGCTCGATAGCCAGACGCCTCTACTCATGATTACGGCCGATGACGGGCGTTCCTATTCCAAGCCCATGCTGTCCAACGGCTACGCCAAGAACAAGCAGCCGGATGAGCTGGTCATGGCGGAGCCGGGGGCAATGGCTGATCAGTTCAATGCCCGAATCTTTACCAATACCCGCGTCACGGCTATCGACCCTGGCCACAAGCGAATCTGGCTGGGTGAGGAAGAGGTTCGCTACGAAAACCTTGTCCTGGCCTGGGGCGCAGAACCTATTCAGGTGCCCGTTGCAGGAGGGTGCGAGGACGCTTTCTTCCCAATCAACGACCTGCAGGACTACGCCCGTTTTCGTCAGGCAGCTGAAGGCAAGCAGCGCGTGCTGATTCTGGGGGCCGGGTTGATTGGCTGTGAGTTTGCCAATGACCTGCGAAGCGGCGGCTATGACGTGGATGTGGTCGCACCGTGTGAGCAGGTCATGCCCAATCTTGTTCCTGCCCAGGTGGCAGCAGCCGTTCAGAGCGGGTTGGAAAGCATTGGCGCGCGGTTTCACCTGGGGCAGACGGTGACACGGCTGGAGCGCGAAGGGGATGGGTATCTGGCGCACCTTTCCGATGGTGCGACTCTACCCTGCGACGTAGTGGTGTCGGCTGTAGGTCTCAAACCACGGGTTGATCTGGCGCAGGCGGCAGGCCTTGAGGTCGAGCGCGGCATTGTGGTCAATCGCGAGCTGCGTACCTCCCATGAAAACATCTATGCCCTGGGAGACTGCGCCGAAGTGGAAGGGCAAAGCCTGATGTATGTGATGCCGTTGATGGCCTGTGCCCGTGCTCTGGCCCAGACGCTGGCCGGAAAGCCCACGGCAGTTACTTATGGTCCGATGCCAGTAACGGTAAAAACGCCAGCCTGCCCGCTGGTTGTCGCATTGGTCAACAAAGGGGCCAAGGGTGAATGGCGGGTTGAGGGAAGTGGAGCGGATATCAAGGCGTTGTGCATTGATAGTGAAGGTAAATTGCTGGGTTATGCCTTGAGCGGAGCAGCCGTCAGCGAAAAATTGGCGTTAAACAAGCAATTACCACCCGTTCTGGCGTAATGACTGAAATACAGCGTTACATTCAAGACGCGTCAGTCGTATGGAAAAAGCGCTGAATGCGACTGGCGCGCGGGTTTGGGCCGTGCCATGCTCAGAGTGCCTGCTTAAACGCGGCTGCTCCGCTCCAGACAAGGGGTGGAGAGTACGGATACAACAACAATAAACACCTACAAGAGGCATCTTTATGCGCAAACCGGAACTCGCCAGCGCCATCGCTGAAAAAGTCGGTCTTTCCAAGGAACAGGCCAATACCGTTCTCAATGCCGTGCTTGATGAAATTGCCAATGCATTGCACCGCAAGGATAACGTCACGTTGGTAGGCTTCGGTACTTTCCTTCCCCGCCATCGCGGAGCCCGTACAGGCAAGAACCCGCAAACCGGTGAACCGGTCAAGATTCGCGCTAGCAATACCGTGGCTTTCAAGCCCGGCAAGGCCTTGCGCGACAGCATCAGCTGATCCCTTGCGCACTGCCTGTATCGGCGTGCTGGGTATGAACTGTCTGGCCCTCTCCCGCCTTCCAGACCGCCATACCCGAACCTCACCGCTACAGGGCATCTGCGCCTAACTATCCGGCGGGCACCTCTGTACCCGCCGGACACACAGGCTAGGCGGCCGTCTGCACGGCGCCTGTCGAGGGTGATCCGCCCAGCGAAGCCGCTTTATGGTAGCGACCTTCCAGACGACGCTTGAGCGCGCGAGGCTCAATGATCAGCTTGACGCCATTGGACTCGTTGGTCCGTTCCCAGTCTGCCAGCAGCTCCATGCAGGCATGATCGATATAGCTCACGCGATCCAGTGGTACATGCAGGGTCGTGCCCGGCTTAACGCCTTCCAGCACCTGGGTGATCTTGGGCACCTTCAGGAAGGTGGCCGAACCACTCATGCGCAGTTCTGCCTGGGTCTCGTCTTCCTTGTCATAGACCAGAGCCACTTTAAGGCGTGAGGCCTTGAACGCTAGGGTGGCTACCGACAGGGCAAAGCCTAGAACGACACCCGTGAGCAGGTCGGTAAAGACAATGGTCAGCGCCGTCACGGCATAGATCAGGATAGGCGTACGTCCATACTGCTTCAGGCCTTGCAACGCCGAAGGACTGGCCAGTTTTACACCGGTATAGACCAGGACGCCTGCCAGGCTGGCAATCGGGATTTGCTTGAGCACGAAGGGGAGCGCGGCGACGAACGCCAGCAGCCATGCGCCATGCATAATGGCCGATGCACGTGTTTTAGCGCCGGCCTGGACATTGGCCGAGCTACGAACGATTACCCCGGTCATAGGCAGCGCACCGACGATACCGCACAGCAGGTTACCGACGCCCTGGGCTGACAGCTCACGATCGAACTGGGAACGGGGCCCCTGGTGCATCCGGTCAACCGCTGCGGCGGACAGCAGCGTTTCGGCACTGGCAATAAACGCCATGGCAACCGCTGCCATGAACAGTGTCGGGTTGGTCAGCATGCCCATGTCGGCAAAGGTGATCCAGTCAATGGCATCGCCGAGGTTGTCCGGCACGTTGACCCGGTTGACGTCCAGATTCATCCACAGGCTGGCCATCGTAGCTGCCGTTACGGCGATCAGCGCGCCTGGCAAAAAGCGTAGCGAATGTGGCCGTTTCTTCTCCCAAAGCCACATGATGGCGATGGTGGCGATACCCAGCATGGCCGCATAGGCACCGCTGCCCTCGTGTCCGCCCCATTCACTGGCTGCCTGTACGGCCGCCTTCGGAAAACCGACCAGGTTGGAGAGGCCCGACGCTTGCGGTGAGGCGTCGAGCATCACATGGACTTGGGACAAGACAATCAGAATACCGATACCGGCCAACATGCCATACACCACGGCAGGCGAGGTGACGCGGAACCAGGCGCCCAGCCGGGCAAAGCCCGCTGCGACCTGAATGATCCCGGCCAGGATCAGCACCGGCCCGAGGGCCTTCATGCCATGCTGGTTGACCAGTTCAAATACCAGTACGGCAAGCCCTGCGGCCGGGCCGCTGACCTGCAAGGGGGAGCCGGCCAGAAAGCCGACGATGAGGCCACCAATGATGCCGGTCACCAAGCCCTTGGCTGGCGGCATTCCAGAGGCGATGGCGATGCCCATGCACAAGGGCAGGGCAACGAGAAAGACTACCAGCGAGGCCAAGGCATCGCGTGGAAAGGTCTGCTTGAGTGATGCTGCAGAAGTGTTTCCGAGCATGGTCCTATCCTCCGTAAAAACGCATAGCAACCTGTGCCAGAGCCCTCCCTAACCGGATCTGGCAAAGTCGTTTACCCACACGAAGACGGACAGCGCCCATAACTGCAGGCAGCCATGGGCCTCGTCTGAAAATGACCAGCTATGTTGTTTTTATTGAGTTGCTGGCGACTTCGGCGCGCAAGGCGCGCCGAAGGCTTGGATCAGTTTGAGTTCAAACGGGGACGTGGCGTGGCGATTGGCATCGGACCTTCTCCATCCAGGGGACGGAAGCGGCCTTCGATAGCGTCGTATGCCTTGATTTCACTGGTTTCGATCGAGTAGACCCAGCCGTGAATGAACAATTGTCCACTTGCCAGACGCGAAGCCACGGATGGATGCGTTTGCAGGTGAGTCAACTGCGCCACAACGTTTTCCTCGGTGAGGAAGTTCAGCTCTCCATCATGAGTGTGTTCACACATCTGGTGGTCGGCAACAACCGTTCTGGCAATTTCAGCATGGCGTAGCCAAGCTCTCACAGTAGGCATTTTTTCCAGCGAGGCCGGATTCAACACCGCTTTCATGGCGCCGCAGTCGGAGTGACCGCAGACAATGATGTGCTGGACACCCAGTGCCGATACGGCGTATTCGATCGCCGTCGAAACACCGCCGTTCATTTGCCCATAGGGCGGAACGACGTTGCCAACGTTACGGGTAACGAACAGATCGCCTGGGGAGCTCTGGGTGATCAGCTCAGGCACGATGCGCGAGTCGGCACACGTAATGAACATGGCGCGTGGCGATTGTGCATTGGCCAGCTTTTTAAATAACTCCTCCTGTTCTGGAAACACTTCCTTTCGGAAGCGCTTGAAGCCATCGACAATTTGTTGCAAGGCGTCATCCGCACAAGGGACGTTCATGTTTTTCTCGTTCATGGTCCAACCTCTTTACGTGGACGAAACAACTAACCATTGTCCGATCGGGTACTGCTTGAAGCAGACGTTGCCCACCAACGTCTGGTTACAGCTTAATCCCGAAACCCTCCGGACCACGTAGCGTTGGGCATATGCCCCAGGCTCGAAACAAGCCTAGAGCGCGAAGCTTAATTCACCCTGAAGAAAAAGTAGTGAAAGGAACGGTTTGAAGATATTTCCAAATTTTATTGCGATCAAATAGCCATCATGTGGTGGCTAATTGCTTAAAAGAGGTTTTTGGAGCTATTGGATTTTTTAGGGCAGGATTCAAATATGGAATAGTTCACAGATAGAACATTTTTATTCAATGCTGAAGTGAGCAAATGTCTATTGCGCCACATTGCACGGCTTGAAGTGAGATAAAGGTGTAATGGGTTATCAGGTAAAGCAGTACGTCAGTACCAGGATACCGGGCAGGTAGATCATCAACCTGCCCAGCGAAATCCGATCAGCGGATACCGATTCCGCGCATGGCCACGTCCAGCGCGTTAGCACTCAGGTACTGATGATCGGCGCCCAGACCACTCTGAAGGGCCTCTTCCAATGCAGGACGCAGCCGATTCCACTTGTGCTCATCCTCCATCCACTCGAACAGCTCTTGCCCCAGCGGCTTGATACCTCTGACTTCCGAATCCTTCTCGAACGGATAAGGCGCGTCGATAAAGCCGTTGCGGACCAGCTCATCTGCTGCCTTGAGAATAGCTTCGATGACTTGAGGGTCATCGGCAGATGTGTCCTGACGGCGGGCAACGTCTACCGCAATGGTGCGTACCGAGACGCTGTCCTCGCGGGTGCCTGCTCGTAATACGTCACGGGTGGTATCCCAATCAACCTTCAGCTTTTGCATGATTCCTCCTGTAATTCAGGTAGTGGCTATAACTCCTGACCACAGAAAGAGGCCTTCGGCTCGTTCCAGCGATCGGCAGTCCACCATTAGACCGGCGGCATGGGCAGGGGTGAGTGTCAGGTGGAACGCAAGGTCCAACCGTTTACACGCCTGGTTTTTCTGGAGGCCCTATGCCGTTGCCTGACATCCAGCTGATCGAGTCGGCTGCCTTGCCGTACCTGCTTTCCGTGCCCGAGGGCCTTCCACCCACGGAAGGTTGGCCGGTGCTCTGTTTCCTGCATGGCTACGATGAGGGCGCGCCCATGCCGATCCATAAGGCATTGACGGTGCATGGTCCGCTCAACCCAGGTAATCCGGGGCAGGTAAGGGAGACCTTTATCGTGGTGGCGCCACAGATGCCATCCAAGGGTGATCGCTGGCATCGCTTTGCTGATGAGGTCAGCCGCCTTGTGGCAGACGTACAGACAGTTCATCACGGCGACCGCAGGCGAACCTACCTGACCGGCTTTAGCTTTGGCGGAAACGGCGTATTCGATCTGGCGCTCTCCCAGCCTGACTTCTGGGCAGCGTTATGGCCGGTAGACCTGACGCGCTTGCCCCAATCCGATCCGCAACGACCGGTCTGGATCAGTGTCGGCGAGGTGACGCGCCGGGCAACGCCCGCCTTTATCAGCCGCCTGGGCCTGGCCTCGGCTGAGACCTCCCAGGAGGGAGACCGCCTGTATCTGGATCAAGGGCAGGACCATGTAGGCGCTGCTCGCCTGGCTTATCGGGACATGCGAATCTATCAGTGGCTGCTGGCCAGGCAGCTGTAACAGAATACATCCTGGCTTGCCGACAGGAAGGATGCTCAAGGCTGAACTACGCTGTGCAGAGGGCTTGATGTGCCCTTCAAGGAGAACCCGCAGTGAGATTTGCCCGACGTATCGCTCTTGCCCTTCCGGCTTGCCTGCTAGCCACACTGACCTTGGCGGCCGAGCCGTCACAGCCACCGTCCAGCCCTGAAAAGACCCCGCAACCGATGCCTGCATCGTCACCAGCCTCGCCAGCCGATACAGGCGCGTCGGGGAGCACGGCTTCAGGCTTGCTGCTGACCATTATCCTGCGGCACGACCAGTCCAAGCCGCTGACCGAAACCAAGCAGGAGCTCAGGCGTCAGGGATTTTTTGACAATTTTCCGCCCCTGGGCACGGAGGTGGTGTCCTGGTATGTGGTGATGGGAATTGGTCAGATCGTGACCCTGCGCGTACCGCCGGACAAACTGCCGGACGTGAACATGGCGGTGGAAAAGGGCGCCTGGGGCTCCTTTCATACGGAGTTCTATCCGACCTATGACTACCGCGAGGCTGCCAAGGGCGAATACAAGTCACTCAAGTAGACAGGGCGGGAGCCGGTGGGCTCCCGCTGTCGCCCATTAGCCGGGATGCGGATGCAGGTCTTCTCCACGCTCCTGGGTGGGCAGGCCCAGCTCGGTAAACATGCCTCGGGCAATCTCGCGCTCGCCCATGATGACAACGTTAGCGCCACTTTCTTGCAGGTGCTGCACCAACTCGTCGTAATGGGCGCGGGAAACGATATTGAGGGACGCATTCAGCTCTCGCGCACGCCTCGAGACCTCGCAGGCCTCAATCCCGTTCGGGATGGCGATCAGCAGCGTATGCGCCTGCTCGATATGAGCCTTTTGAAGCACGTTCGGCTGCGCAGCATTACCCAGCACGGCACTGATCTGATCTGCCCGCAGCTCCTCAATATGATCGCGATCATTCTCGATCACCACGAACGGCATGTGTTCACGGCGCAGGCGAGCACTGACCAGCCTGCCAACCCGACCATGGCCGACCAGGACCACATGATCGGTTTCGGTAATGGGTGGCGGCTCTACCACTTCGGGCGCATGGAGCGCCTTGGCATTGGGAAGTGCCTGCCCTTCGCGTCGCTCGAGCCATGGCTGGAGACGGTCGATAATGCTGAACAGCGCAGGGTTCAGAATGATGGAAATGATCGCACCGCCCAGAATCAGGTCACGGCCTTCCTCAGGCAGCAACTCCAAGCTGACGCCCAGGCTCGCCAGGATGAATGAAAACTCACCAATCTGGGCAAGACTTGCTGAAATGGTCAGGGCTACGCTGAGTGGGCGCCGGGCCAGCAGTACGATGATCAGCGCCGCCAGGGACTTGCCAACGATGATGATCAGTACCGTGGCCAACAAGTGCAGCGGGTGCGAGAGCAGCACCTCCGGGTTGAACAGCATGCCGACGGAAAAGAAGAACAGCACGGCAAAGGCTTCACGCAACGGCAGGGAATTGTCGGCTGCCTCGTGACTGAGTTCCGACTCGTTCAAGACCATGCCGGCAAAAAAGGCACCCAGCGCAAAGGACACGCCGAACAGGACCGATGAGCCAAAGGCAATCCCCATGGCCAGTGCCAGTACGGCGAGGGTAAACAACTCCCGTGATCCGGTGCGGGCAACACGCTTGAGTAGCCACGGGACGACTCTCCGGCCCACGATCAGCATCAGCGCTACGAAGGCACTCACTTTCACCAGCGTCAGCAGGAGTTGCATGCTCAGGCTAGTGTCGCTTTCGGCGGCCTTGCCGCCCAGCATGCCGGAGAGCGCCGGTAGCAGAACCAGCGCCAGCACCATCATCAGGTCTTCCACAATCAGCCAGCCGACGGCGATGCGACCGCGGCGACTTTCCATCATTTGTCGTTCCTCCATGGCCCTGAGCAGCACCACGGTACTGGCGACCGAAAGTGACAGGCCAAAGACCAGCCCTGCACCTAACCCCCAGCCCAGGAGGTGCGCAAGGCCCATCCCCATAAGCGTGGCTACGGCAATTTGTCCAATGGCACCGGGAATCGCGATTTTGCGGACCGACATCAGGTCCTTGATGGAAAAATGCAGGCCTACGCCAAACATCAGCAGAATCACACCGATTTCGGACAGCTCATGGGCAATATCACTGTCGGCTACAAAGCCTGGCGTAAAGGGGCCGGCCAGTACGCCGGCCAGAAGATAGCCCGCCAGAGGAGGCAGGCGCAGGCGGTTGGCGAGGAGGCCCAGAAAAAAGGCCAGAACCAGGCCGGCGGCCAAGGTAGTAATCAGGGGCATTTCATGCATGCGGTGGCTCCATGTGGGGCTGGGGCAAAAAGAACCCGCAAGGCTTGGAGACCCAGCCTATGGACTGGCCTCACCATGGCGCTCAGATATTCAAGGCATCATGCACGCAGCGATAAAGTACGCACCGTATTGGAGTTATAGCTACAAAAATGCTGGCGCCAAACCTTATAAGGCCAGGCAGGGTGTAGTAAGGACAAGCGGTAAAGGCTGAAAGTTGCCGTTCTCTTTTCAGCGTGTCTGAATAAAGCGTTTTCAGGGTTATCTCAGATATTTCCCGATATTACGCACGCTTTACCAGCAAAGGTCAGAAAAGTGGCATCTGCTGACCGGGAGGGCTGAACTGAGTGCAGTCCAGTGAGATGCGTGCTTCGCGACGGTTCAGGCCCAGGCGGCGCAGGGCGATACGAAATCGCTGCTCAAGCAGATCGGCAAATACCCCTTCGCCATGCATGCGCGTGGTAAAGCGATTGTCGTAGACCTCACCACCTCGACTCTGGCGAATCAGGCTCATGACGTGGGCCGCACGCTGCGGATAGTGAGCTTCAAGCCATTCCTCGAACAAGGGAGCCACTTCCCGCGGCAGGCGCAGCAGAACATACCCTGCCGAGCGGGCTCCGGCGTCATGGGCCGCTTCAAGCAGATGCTCCAGTTCGCGGTCGTTGATCATTGGAATAATCGGGGCGCACATGACACCAACCGGAACCTCGGCCTCACGCAGGGTGCGAATAACCTTGAGCCGCGCGGACGGGGCCGCTGCCCTGGGCTCCAAGGTACGTTTCAGCTCATCGTCCAGTGTGGTCAGGCTGATTCCGACCTTGATCAGGCCACGGGCCGCCAGCTCGCTTAACAGGTCAAGGTCACGCAGGATAAGCTTACCCTTGGTAATAATCGTGGCCGGATGCCGATACCGGAGGAGTACCTCAAGCGCCTGGCGCGTCAGGCGCTGCTCGCGTTCGATGGGCTGATAGGGATCGGTATTACCCCCGATGGCGATGGGCTTGCAGACATAACCCGGTTTGGACAGCTCCCTCTCCAGAGCTTCGGCCAGATTGGTCTTGGCAATCAGCCGGGTCTCGAAGTCGAGGCCGGGCGAGAGGTCCCAATAGGCATGGGTTGGACGGGCATAGCAGTAGATACAGCCATGTTCGCAGCCGCGATAGGGATTAAGAGACTGCTCGAAGGGAATGTCCGGCGAGGTATTGCGCGAGATAACCGTCTTGGCCGTTTCTAGCCGAATCTCGGTTGCCTGGGTGGGAGGAAGATCCTGGAACCAGCCATCGTCATAGGCTTCCGACCGGGTAGGGGCATAGCGGTTGTGCGGATTACTACCGGTCCCCCGACCGCGTGGAGGCTTTTGATGGGTCATGACCTTGTCTCAGAATATATACTGTTTGAATATACAGTATATCTTGAGCAGGCATTAAGCCAGAGGGTACGGCAGAAAAAGGCAGGACGGCGCGGGGCGCCGTCCTGAAGGTCTTACGCGACCGGCGTGAACTGGATGATTTCTACCCAGTAGCCATCGGGGTCCTTGATAAACGCGATGTCTTTCATGCTGCCGTCGGTCAGGCGCTTCTGGAAGGTAACGCCCAGCTCTTCGAAGCGCGCGCAAGCAGCGTGAATGTCCGGTACGGCAACGCACAGGTGGCCAAAGCCACGTGGATCGCTGTTGCCGCTGTGATAGGTGAAGTCCGGATCATCTTCAGTGCCGTGGTTATGCGTCAGCTCCAGAAGCCCGGAAAGGGATTTACGCCAGCGATGACGCTCTTCCGGATCTGTCGGGATCTGGGACTTGTCAGCAATCAACGCCAGGAAGTACAGGCTGAACTTGCCTGCCGGGAAATCCTTTTTCTCCAACATGGTGAAGCCCAAGACACGGGTATAGAAGTCCAGGGTCTTCTCAATGTCCTTCACACGGATCATGGTGTGGTTGTAGACATACTCGGCAGTGGCTGCGTCAGGCTGGGCCGTAACGCCCGGCAGGTTGTTCAATTCATTCAAGGTCATCGTAGTTCTCCAGATGATAAATCCAGATGGTATTTAAATAGCCAGCTTATCACTTTTGCGTGTCGTTTAGGCTGAGTAGACCCTGGCTGTGGCAAATGGCCACGAAGGCCGTTGAGGTTCAGGACGATTCCAGCAAGGCCTGCTGCTTCACCTGCCAGACTATTTCATAGGACCGCAGGCGCTCCTTAAAGTCATAGGTCTCGGTATGAATCAGGAGTTCATCGGCCTGGGTGCTTTCCAGCAATTTCTGCAAACCTGCCCGCACCTCATCAGGGCCTCCAATGATGGCCGCTGCATACTGGTCTTCCACGGCCAGCCGCTCTTGAGGCGTCCACTCCGTCGTTTCGGGCGGAGGCTTCAGCCGGCTGGAGCGGCCGCGCCCGACATCCAGCGCCTTTTGATACAGGGAGTGCATCAAACGCTTAGCTCTTGACCGGGTATCCGCCGCCATGACGGGAACAGCCACGATGACCCGCGGCCGCGGCTGGTGCAGAGAAGGTTTGAAATGCTCGCGATAGGCCGCTATCGCCTCATGCAGGCGGGCCGGCGAAAAATGCGCGGCAAACGCATAGGGCAGCCCAAGCTCAGCGGCCAAGCGGGCACTGATCAGGCTGGAGCCCAGCATCCAGATCGGAACGCTCAGCCCTTCGCCTGGGGCGCGGGTGAAGGGCTGCGTATTCAAGGCTGATTCCGTGCCCTCGTCGAATAGCGCAAGCAGTTCACGGACGCGCTCAGGAAACTCCCGGCTCGCCGTGATCATGTTGACCCGCAGCGCTTCCATGGTGGCGTAATCCCCGCCGGGAGAGCGACCTATGCCCAAATCGATGCGGCCTGGGTACAGGATTTCCAGCGTACCGAACTGCTCGGCCACGTATTGAGGGGTATGGTTCGGCAACATGACACCGCCTGCCCCCACACGGATACGGCGGGTGGCAGCCGCTACCTGCCCGATCAGCACGGCGGTGGCCGAGGCGGCTACACCGTCCATGTTGTGGTGTTCGGACAACCAGTAACGGTGATAACCCCAGCGATCGGCCTGCTCGGCCAGGGTAAGGGTGTTGCGAAGTGCCTCGCCTACCGACTGGCCAGCCGTGACAGGGGCAAGGTCAAGTATCGACAGGCGGGTCTTGGCTAATGTCCGCATGGGCCTCTCCTTGATGATCGGCAGCGCAACAGGCGCTTTCAGACAGAATCCGAGAGTCGCGTACGATGCGCTGCTCAGGCGGGAGAATCAAGGCGTGCAGGTGGTTGATGCCAAAAAGATCGCACACGTCTGGCATGTTCAGACCCGATGGAAACGGTTGGACTGAAGGCCCGGATCTGTCGAGCCTTCAGTTGGATCACACCTCGTCGAGTTCAGGATAATGACGGAAGATGCCGTTTTCGCTGAAGGGCAGGCGTCGATCAGAGGCTAGATAAGCCTTGATATTGGGACGCTGAGCAACTCGGGAGACCAGATCGACGACCTTGGGCATATCCGCCTCGATCCGCTGCATGGCCTTGGGCAGAGCATAACGCAGCCCGCTTACGACCTGAAAGAGCGACAGGTCGACATAGGAGAGTGAATCTCCAACCAGATAGCGATCTCCCTTGGGGTTGTCCTCTAGAACGTGCTCGAAATAGTCGAGAAACTTGGGGATACGTTCCTTGATAAACCCTTCCGCACGGCGCTTGGCTTCCGTCTTCTGGTCTTCGTAATACAGCGAAGAGCCTATGGGATGATGAATGTCGTGGGCTTCGGTTACAAGGTCGGCAAGGGTCAGCTGCAGACCATGGGCCCACAGGCGTAAGGCCTCATCTTCCGGAGCCAGCCCGAGGCGGGGTCCCAGGAACTGCAGGATATTGGCAACATGGGAGACGATCAGATCGCCCGCCTTGAGAAACGGCAGGGCGAAGGGGGGAAAGGGCGTTGCCTCACCGTTCAGATAGGATTCCATGGCAGGCATGCCCAGGCCATCCTCTTCGGAGCCATTGCCCACATCCACGTAGTCAGCGCCGGCTTCTTCCAGCGCGAGGCGGATGAACTCGCCTCGTCCCTGAATGGTGGGCCAGTAATGCAGTTCGTAACGCATTGCTCGTCTCCTTTCAATGAGGGTCTCCCTGTGGGACAGACGATCTCATCAGGAGTTGTTTGCCTGTTTTCACGAACGAACAGCCGTCACAGTATCGGATTGCTCGGCTTATGGCGGAAGGCGCGCGAACAGCCGTTTGATTCTTCTGCGGTGACATCTGCCGCTCAGTCCGGTCTACCCCCTACAAGGCTATGCCTTCACCTTTACAAACAGCCAAGTCCGGTTGCCTGTAGATAAAGTATGAGAGGAGATGGGGATGTTGGGATTCAGTCTTCGTGGGTTGGGCCCGCTGGACGTACTCAAGCGGGCAGTCAAGGAATTCAATGAAGACGATATGGCGACTTATGCTTCGGCATTGGCCTATCAGATGTTCTTTTCGATGTTTCCTTTCATTCTGTTCCTGATCTCGCTGGTGGGCTTTCTGCATCTGCCCGACTTCTTCAACTGGCTACGCGAGCAGGCCAACTATGTCCTGCCGGCGCAGGCACTGGAGCAAGTCAATCCAGTGATCGATCAGCTTCAGCAAAATCAGCAGGGCGGCTTGCTGTCGGTAGGGATCATCGTGGCGCTGTGGTCGGCTTCGGCGGCAGTGCGCTCGCTGATGACGGCCCTGAACATGGCCTATGATGTCGAGGAAGGACGACCCGTCTGGAAGCGGTTACCGCTGTCGGTGTTTTATACTATCGGGCTGGCGCTGATGCTCATCAGCGCTGCCGCCCTGATGGTTACTGGCCCGCAGTTCCTGAATTGGCTGACCAGCTACATTGGCCTTGAACAGGTCTTTATCACGGTCTGGACTTGGATCCGCTGGCCCGTTGCTGTGATCCTCCTGATGCTGGCCGTGGCGATCATTTATTACGCAGCGCCCGATGTGGAGCAGGACTTTCGGTTCATTACACCCGGCTCGGTGCTCGCTGTAGTGGTTTGGATTGCCGCCTCCTTGGGCTTTGCCTTTTATGTCCAGAACTTTGGCAACTACAACGCCATGTATGGCGGGATCGGCACGATCATCATCATGCTCCTGTACCTGTACATCTCATCGGCGGTACTGCTGTTTGGCGCGGAAATCAACGCGGTGATCGAGCACCACTCCAACGAGGGCAAAGAAAAGGGCGACAAGAAGCTGGACGAGTAAACCACTCTAAGTTAGGGGCGCTGCCAGTCCGCATGGGTGAGCCGGTACAGGCAGTGCCGGCGCAGGGGGTGGCCAGCAAGGACACGGGGATGATCGAAATCTTCCTGGGTATTTCGCATTCCGAGCCGCTCCATCACGGCTCGGGAGCGGTGATTGCCTAGGGCTGTAAAGGCGATGATCTCGTCTAGCGCCAGTTGCTCGAACCCGATGCGCAAGGCTTCACGCGCGGCCTCTGAGGCATATCCCTTTCCCCAATAGGCCCTGGCCAATCGCCAGCCAATTTCCACGCACGGCGAGCAGGGCAGACCTTCTGAAGCGTTCAGGCCGGTAAAGCCGATGAATGCGCCTGTCTCTTTCAGTTCGACTGCCCAGAAGCCCCAGCCCTGCTGTTCAATCCTGGCCTGGATACGCTCACGCTCGGCCTCGCTGCCGGCAAAATCCAGTACACCCGGAAAGTATTCACGTACCTCTGGATCGGCGTTCAGCGCGGCATAAGGGAGACGGTCTTCGTCACGCCATGGGCGAAGCCGCAGGCGGACCGTTTCGTAAAGGGCAGGCTCCAGAGGCGGGTGCATATGGCTACCTTTGTTGCAAGGCCGCCACGGTCAGGCCAGACGTGATGAAGGCAATACCCGCGCCCCAATTGAGACCGCCTACGACGCGTGGGCGATGCTTCAGCCAGCGGGCCAGCCGCGAAGCACAGGAGCCCATGATGGAAAAGCCGATAAAGGTCAGCAAGGCAAACCAGGCGCCGTAGGCCAGCATCTGGATCGTCACGGAGCCGCGGGCAGGGCTTACGAACTGGGGTAGAAAGGCCAGGACAAACAGGCCCGGCTTGGGGTTGAGCACAGCCGACAGCAGCCCGGTAAGGAAGATGGTTTTCAGCGGCTGGTGAGCAGCCGGGGTGAAGGTGATCAGGTTGCGCGAACGTAATACCTTGATCCCCAGCCACAGCAGGTAGGCGGCGCCCACCAGCTTGACGACCCAAAATGCCACGGCTGATGTTTTCATCAGTAGCGTCAGGCCGAAGGTGGCGGCTGTGACGTGAAACAGGATGCCAACGCCTGAGGACAGTCCGGAAACGATGGCGGCCCGGCTACCCTGGCTCAGGCCACGGCCAATGGCAAGCAGATTGTCCGGGCCGGGAGACAGGATCAACAACGCGCAGGCTGCGGTATAGGCGAGCCAGATATCGATTGGAAACATGATCAGTCCTTGGATATTTTTTTGTTCAGACCCAATAGTGATACAGGCGGATAAAGCCACGCCAGATCATACCCAGCCAACCGGGAAACAGGGTGGGCCAGATGAATGCTGCCAGCAAAAATAATCCCAGGCAGCCCCAGAAGTATCCTGCCCCGAGAAATCCGCCCGTGAAAGCCAGCCCCTGATTGAGCGCAAGCCATAGCAGCGCCGCTGTTACCAGGGTAAACGGCAGGGCGGCCAGGAGGCTGATAATGCGGGTTTCAAATGAGTGTCCGTCGTCCTTGCGGGCCATTGCAACTCCCTATCCATGAAAGGCACCTCCAGAGTATGGCAGTGTTCTGGTTGATCCAGCGTGCGGCAGTACCTGAATCGCGCCTATTCAGACGTTGCCCTTGTTGGCTCGATCAGGCTAGACAATAGCTCGATGGCCCCTTCAGGATGCTCGACTTCGATGATCAGACGTTTGTACTGCTCATCTTCCAGGTCGATGATGATCGCCCGTTCCGCATGGCTGACATCCCAGAATACCTGCTCGCCCTCAAGGTAGAAGGTCCCGGCCGTCAGAATATTCGGAATCTTGGTGCCCGGCGCCTTCCAGCCTTTCCAGCCCTGCAGGACCGTATCGTCCTGGCGAGCCGCCAGGATATGCGATTGGGGGATCGTCAGCTGGCTCTTGAGTGCCCACAGCTTGTGAATGCCTTTGACGGTGAAGACGACGTTATTGCCTTCGATTTCGATCTCGACCATCCGCTGCTCCTCTCATCAGCCCGTTCTACAGTAGGGCTGGCTAATACGTTTCTTGAATAGATAAGGAACAGCGTAGCCGCGGATCGTTCGCCGGGTAGAAAAGTGTCTATGCCGTTTCAAAACAGACAGGCTGGCCAGAGTGCTCAAGCGTCCGGCCCAGGCGGCGTTGGTGCTGAGTCAGCTCCGCCTGGCGGCTGATACCGTGAAACCAGAAAGCGGCCATCCGGCTGTAACACAACGCGATGAAGCTCATCGAAGCCTTCCTCGAAGCGTGGGCGCTCCAGCTGTTTAAGGGTTCCGAAGAGTCCCGCTGGCGGCACCTGGCGAGCCCGTGCCCGATTTCGCGCCTCGCAGCCGCGCGGGTCCGGCTCGAAAAAATAGCCGATCACAGTAAAGCCGGCCGCCCGAGCGGGCTCGATGTAGCGTGCCCGCTCGGCAGCAGTGGGATTGGTGTTATCGATAACCACCTTCTGTTTGCCTTCCAGGCAGGCCGTCAACAGGAGCCGCTCACGGTGGCGGGTGCGCAGCATGTCCCGGTTGATACGGACATGCGTGTCGAAAAAGCAGCGTTGGTAAAATGTTGATTTGCCTGCGGCCTGTATGCCGATAAACACGATCAGCTCCATGGATCAGGCGGTGCGGGCATATACGCGGGTGTTGCGCAGGGTGCCGTCCGGTGCCTTGCGCTCATGACGAAGCGTTCCTTCAAGGGTAAAGCCGGCTCGTTCGCAGACTCGACAGGAGGCTGTGTTTTCTTCATCCGTCAGGATCTGGATGCGCTCGGCCTTGAGGTCAGTGAGTGCCAGGTGCGTCATGGCGCTGACCGCTTCGGTGATGTAGCCCTGTCGGCACTGGCTGTCCCGGCACCAATAACCGATCTCCATGCTGGGTACGTTCCAGTCGATATGGTGAAAGCTGGCGCAGCCCACCAGCCTACCGGTGGTTTTGTCGATCAGCAGAAACGGCAGATCCTTGCGTACGATAAAGCTCGATGCCGCAAGGCGGCAGTAGGCTTCGGACGTATCGACTGATGGCTCTGTCATCACCCATGGCAGCGAGGCCGGAAAGCGGCGCAGCGAGGCAAGCGACTCCACCACGGCTGCGTAGACCATGGCACCATCACCGGCACGGGGAACCCGTAGCAGCAGACGTTCGGTTTCAAACTGTTCAGGAATGGTGCGTAGCAAGGGAGGAGTCATCGCAGTCCTTGGGGTATGTAATGGTTTAGACGCTGCTGGCCGGGTTGATCAAGGCGTTGAGGACGTGATCCTCCCAGACGCCATTGATCTTGAGATAGGCCCGTGCGTACCCCTCACGCTCGAAACCCAGACGCTTGAGCAGCCGCGCGCTGCGCTCGTTATGGGGAATATAGTTGGCCATGATGCGATGCAGCCTGCGCTGGGTGAACATGTAGTCGATACCGGTCCTGGCCGCTTCGAACATGAACCCCTTGCCCTGATGGCTTTCAGCGATGGAATAACCCAGGTGGCAGGCCAGAAACGAGCCCCGGATGATATTGGAAAAGTTGCAGCAGCCGATGATCGCCTCGGTGCGCTTGTCGACAATGCTGAAACAGCAGGAGGCACCGGCCATGAAATCCTGCAGGTTCAGGCGAATCCGCTGGCGAACCGTCTCGGGTGTATAGAAGGTCTCCTCCCGCAAGGGCTCCCAGATGCGCAGATGCTCGCGGTTTTCAAGCTCGAACCGCCGTCGCCGCACGACATCACGCTCGGTGGGGATGATCAGTCGGACCCGCTCTGCCTCTAACGTCAGGATGCTCATGGACTTTTATCTCTTATAAGCGCCTGAGCGTTATAACCGGAACATCACCCGGTTTTGTAGCGTTTTGGCAGATAAACCTCACCGGGCAAGCTCAAGTCGCATACGCTGTGGCTGATCTTCCCGTCCATCAGGCATGACGCGACCGGGCAGGTCGTGTTGCCACTCGAATCCGTGCGCTGCGTATACATGAATGGCCCGCCGATTGGATGTGTAGACATCCAGCTCAAGCGCGATAAAGCCGAAGGCCCGGCTGCTTTCGATAAGCGCGCCTAGCAGGCGCCTGCCAAACCCTTGGTTGCGAAAGGCTTTGTGAATCTGCATGCCCAGAAAGCCCACTGAATCATCCCGGTCCTTCTGACCACAAACGCTGGCCGGAAAGACTTCTCCCGAGCCGATAATCTGGCCCCCATGCTCGATGACTTGATTGGGCCAGCCATGCGCGAGAGCCTGAATCACGCTTTCCAGAATACGCTCCCGGGCAGGCGGCAGTTGCCGGTGAGTGTACAGCCCCTCCGCGCAGACGGAGGCGAAGAGGCTGTAAAAGCCATCAAGGTCGGCAAGCTCCGTCTGGCGTATCAGCATACGAGTCCTTTCAGACGCTGCCCTCGCGCTCCACTACCAGAATGCGCGCCTCGCCTTGAGGGTGTGCGACATGCTCGCAGCCGATTCCGGCAAAGAACACATCTCCTGTTTCCAGGCGTACGGATTTCTCCTCTCCGGCTTCGCGGTAATGCATGTCGACAACGCCGTCGAGAACAGCAAAGACTTCCTCGCCATCGTTGACATGCCATTTGTAGGGCTGATCCGTCCAATGCAGACGGGTAGTGATTCCGCCCATGTTGGCAATATCGAGCGCTCCCCAGGCTCGGCTGGCGGTAAAGTGCTTGCTGCGGATGATGTTCATGTAGACCTTGTATGCGGCTCAGGGGTGGAATTGGCCCAACGCGGCCATGAGTGACACGGCCAACGCAGCGATAGCCGTGGCTCGAACGCAGTTGGCTTGCATCGTCTCGTCCAAACATTTCTGGCCATGAGGATAGCGACCCAAGGTCAGAACCTTGACGATGGGCCAGCCGATCCAGAACAGAATGGCCGCGAAAAGGGTGCCGAAAACGAACTCCAGAATGAAGTTGCCAATGACATTCAGAAGTCCATCCATGGTTCGCCTGCCTCCATCAATCAGTGGTCCTAGACAAGGGCCGTTGCCTTGAACGCGTCGAGCGTTTCCGCCTGCGCCGACAGCTCGCGCAGGTGTGGAAAGCTGTCGGCAATAACGGCATTGGGCGTCATGTGCTGGGTAAAGCGCCACGCTACAGCCGTGGTGATGCCAGCCTGATTGATGTCGTCGGCGCCTGCCTTGAGCGGGCGGTTCGCCACTTCGGCTTCCAGCGTACCGTAGGCAGCCAGCAACTGCCCGGTTACGCGGTCAATCCAGGGTTCATGCACCTTGTCAGCCGGGCGCAGCTTGCGCTCGTAGACGATCTGGACGGTTTTCTCACAGGCGGTCAGGGCGAGCCCGATGATGCGCAGCGCATGCTGACGCTCTGCCAGATCGCGTGGCATGAGGGTGCGTCCCGACTCGGCCGCCAGCGCTTCCACGTAATCCAGGACCAATGTCGAGTCCATCAGCACCGTGCCGTCATCGCACACCAGTGACGGTGCCTTCACGACCGGGTTGATTGACCGGAACTCCTCGAAGGCGCTGAAGACCGAAAGGGGGTTGTGCTCGAAGGGCTGGTCCAGCAGGTTCAGCGAGACGGCTACGCGACGGACGTAGGGCGAGTCGAACATTCCGATCAGTTGCATGGTGGCTCCTGTGAGGTAGAGGCAAATCCCTTTCCTTATAACGGCTGCCGAGGCGGACTGCACGCGTTGTGCTCGTGCCTTGGATGTCAGGTGCAGGCCCCTGATGCATGGAGACCGCACTGTGCGCTGGGACAGGCGTTCAGAACAGCCATGGCCGTTCGTCGCCAGGACTCACTGGTCCACCAGAAGTGTATCCGCTCTAGCCTGCGGTTGCCTGGTGGCCAACGGCTGCCATTGATCCCCAGCCCCTTCAAAACCGCTGAAAATGACCTTCAGGCCGCTTCAGTCGGCATGATGTCAAGCCGATAGCCTGGAAGTGAAAAGCCGGAATGCCTTTGATTCTGGCGCCTCGCGCAGTGTTGTTGACCCCTGAATAACGATAAACGTACGGGTTACTATCATGACCATCCTCCAACGTGTGATTGGTGGTTTTGCGTTGCTATTGGTATTGCTGCTCTCCATTGTGGGCATCAGCTACCAGAGCACGCATTCCATCAGTGACCGGCTTTCCATCATTACCGGGCAATCGGCGCCGCTCAGTCAGGCCGCCAGTGAGCTCAACGTGCATATCCTGCGCGCCAATCAGGCTGTAATGGCCGTTCTTATCAGCCGTGACGGCCAACAGATTGCCGAAGGCAAGAAGCCCTTCGATGAGAGCCTGGGGCGTTTCAATGAGCTCCTGGGAACCACGGTGCGTTATATTGGCGATCGTCCCGAGCTCAAGGAAAATCTGACTCAGCAGCGTGAGCTGAGCACGGCCTATGCCGAGCAGGCTGCCACGCTGATGAAGCTGCACGGCCAGCAGGTTGCCCTGAACATCCAGGCCCGTACGCTGCAAGGTTTTGCGACTCAGGAAGGTACGCGGCTGTCCAATATGCTGCGGGATTACATGGCCAGGCAGCGTGCCAATGGGTCCACTGACAGTGCAGCCGCTGCCGAGGCGCTGCTGCTGGAAATCGGTAAGACCTATGACCATTTTTCCGCGCATGCGGCCGTTCCTGATATCGATAGGCTCAAGCGCGGCTTGACGCTTCAGGATGAAGTCATTCGTGATCGACTCAAGGCTTTTGTCGCACAGGATGCTCGGACTGGCCGGATCGTGACGGTGATGGTGAACCATCTGTTTAGAGATCTGACCGCTGATGATGGTCTGCTCAACGTCTATCAGCAGGATGCAGCGCTGGTGGAACAGGTTGCAACCCAGCGTCAGGCAATGGATGCCAAGCTGCAAGCCATGCTGACCAGGATCGCCGAGTTTGGTGGTCAGGCTGTAGCCGTAGCCAACAGTGCCAAGGCCGGTGCCGATTCGACCATTTCCACCAGCCGCAGCCTGTTGCTGGTCGCTTGCGTCCTGGCTGTTCTGGCTGCCGTCCTGATCGGTGGTTGGGTATCCCATAGCATTCGGCGTCCGCTGGCAACCTTCCGCGAGGTGCTCAAGCAGGTCACGAGCGGTGACATGCGCGTGCGCTTCGATGTTTCCCGCAAGGATGAGTTTGGCGAGCTGGGCGGCTATCTGAACGAGCTGACCGCCTCCCTGCAGGACACGCTGCGTGAGCTGACCCGCTCAGCCGACAGTCTGGCGCAGACGGCGGACAGCAATGCCGAGATCAGCGAGCGCACCACACGTGCTGTGGATGAGCAGCGTGATCGCCTCAACTCTGCCGCCTCGGCCATGACCGAGATGGAAAGTACCGTGCATGAGGTCGCCAGACGGGCGAACGACACCCGTCAGGCAGTGGACGATACCCACGAGCTGACCAGTAAGGTGCAGGAGCGCGTCGCCGAAACCATCAGCAGCATTCGTCTGCAGGCCGACCAGATCAACAAGGCCTCGCTGGAAACCGACGAGCTTCAGGGCTACGGCAAGCAGATCGATGGCATTGTGGATGCGATTCGCACCATCGCCGAGCAGACCAACCTGCTGGCCCTCAACGCGGCCATCGAGGCGGCGCGCGCCGGTGAGCAGGGGCGTGGGTTTGCCGTGGTGGCGGACGAGGTGCGCTCCCTGGCGAGTCGTACACAGACCTCCACCAGCGAGATCCAGAAGATGATCGAGCAGATGCAGGGCAAGATCCACTCGGTCGTGAAGGTCATGAACGAGAGCCAGACCCAGTCCAACGACTGTGTTCGCCTGGCCTCCGGCGCAGATGAGCTGCTGGGCTCCATGAGCAGCGCGGTGAACAGCATCCGTGACATGAACATCCAGATCGCGGCGGCCACTGAAGAGCAGAGCGCGACCGTGCAGGAAACCAGCCGCATGGTCACGTACATCAACGATGCGGCCCAGCTGGCCGCCGAGGGTGCCGAGCGTACCGCACAAAGCAGCCAGGACTTGTCCGAAATGGCTCAGGTGCAGCGTCGGCTACTTCATCATTTCAGCGTGTGAGGCGAACATGAAACACTGGATGACCTCTCTACTCGGTGCCGGCCTGCTCCTGAGCAGTCTGGCCCAGGCCGCCACGCCCCTGATCGGCGTGGGTGTCGCCAAGAACAACGACAACTTCCAGGTCCTGCTGCGCAATAACGTACAGCGCCACGCCAGCAGTCTGGATGCCGATGTCTTTATGGAGGATGCGCAGGATAACGGCACCTTGCAGATGCGCCAGATTCGCAACCTGATCGCCTCTAAGGTGGATGCCATTATCGTGACCGCAGTGGACATGAAGACCGCACCGGAAATGACCCGGCTCGCCAACGAGGCGAAGATCCCGCTGGTTTTCATCAACCGTAATCCCGAGCCAGCCGCCTGGGCGCCGCAGACTGCGTTCGTCGGTTCGAATGAGATCGAGTCAGGCACCTTGCAAATGGAAGAGCTGGCGCGCCGGGCCAACTACAAGGGCAACGTCGTTATTCTGGTTGGCGATCCAGGCAACAAGGCTTCGAAAATTCGTACCGAAGACGTAGAAAACGTTGTGGCCAAATACCCGAACATGAAGATCGTACAGAAGACCATTGCCCACTGGCAGCGTAGCGAGGCGGCGAGCACTGTCATGGACTGGCTCAAGCAAGGCGTGAGCTTTGACATCATCGCCGCAAATAATGATGAGATGGCTATCGGCGCTGTGATGGGGCTGGAGAAGGCAGGCAAGAATCCCAAGGACTACCTGATCGGCGGTATCGACGGCACACCCGATGCGCTCAAGTTGATGGATCAGGGCAAGCTGACCGTCAGCGTACTCCAGGATGCGGCAGGGCAAGCCAACGGTGCCGTAGAGGTTGCACTGCACATGATCCGGGGTGAGCGGGTCGAGCCTGTGAACTGGGTGCCTTTCAAGCTGATCACACCGGAAAACCGTAGTCAGTTCCAGTAACACAGACGAAAAAAGACCGGGCCAGGCCCGGTCTTTTGATATCAGTACCCTGCTGCCGCGCCGTTGCTACGGGGATCAAACGCGCCCTCGAACACACCGCTCGGATGGCGTACGGCCGCACCGGCATGGCCCATGGTCTCGCTGAAGGGGGGCAGGCTTTCCACGTCATGACCGCGCGCGCGCAGCGCTTCGAACACGTCTGCCGTAAAGCGGGACTCGAGCTTGAGCGTATCGGTGCTTTCGCCCCAGGTCCGGCCTAGTAGCCAGCGAGGCGCAGTGACTGCCTGCTGGAGCGGCTGATTGAAGACGGCGTAGCGGCTGAAAACCGCTGCCTGGGTTTGCGGTTGGCCATCGCCACCCATGGTGCCGTACACCAGGGTTCTTCCATCCTTGAGCCGTGCCGCGGCGGGGTTGAGGGTGTGAAAGGGCTTCTTGCCAGGCATGAGGGCCAGCAGATGGTTGGGGTCCAGACTGAACGATGCCCCTCGGTTCTGCCAGTTGAGGCCACTGGCTGGCAAGACCACACCGCTACCGAACTCATGGTAGATGCTTTGGATAAACGAAACGGCCAGCCCGTTCCCATCGATCACGCCCATCCAGATGGTATCACCCGGCCCTTTGCCTTCGCCCCAGGGCGCCGCTTTTTCCGGGTCGATGACCCTGGCCAGTTCTTCAAGATAATCCGAGGTGAGGCACGCCTGTGGGTCGATGGTCATATGCTCGGGGTCGGTAATGTGCTCATCGCGTACCCGGAAGGCCAGTTTGGTCGCCTCGACCAGCGTATGAATGTGCTCGGCGCTGTCGGCTGTGCAGCTGTCCAGCCCGGCGTGGTCGGCAATGCCAAGAATGAGCTGGGAGACCAGCCCCTGGGATGGAGGCGTCAGGTTGTAGACCATTCCGGCGCTATGCTGAAGCGCCAGTGGCTTTACCCGGCGGGCGCGATAGGCGGCCAGATCATTGCGCGAAACAGGAGAGCCCAGCGCCTCCAGGTCATGGGCGATACTGGCTGCCAGAGCGCCCCGGTAGAAGGTATCCAGTCCCTCTTCCGCCAGCTGATGCAGGGTGGCGGCCAGCCGTGGTTGTCTGAATAAGCTTCCGGCCACGGGTGCCTCGCCATTTTCTAGAAAGGTTTCGGCAAAGCCGGGAACGGATTCCAGCTCGTGCCGCTTGCTGGAGGTGGCAAGATGCTGGGACAGCGTGACCGGAATACCTTCTGCGGCGTAATGGATGGCATCAGCCAGAAGGCGTGGTAATGGCATCTTACCGCCCAGCTCCCCGGAAACCGCCAACGCCTCCTGCCAGCCACCAACTGTGCCCGCAACGGTAAGCGCGGCTTTCGGGCCGCGTGTTGGAATACGATCCATACCCGCGTAATGCTCGAGGGTGGCGTGGCTGCCTGCCGGGCCGCTGGCATCAATGGCAACCGGATCATCTTCAGGCGGAACGATCAGCCAGAAGCCATCCCCACCCAGGCTGTTCATATGGGGATAGACAACGGCAATGCTGGCCGCCGCGGCGACCATGGCCTCGATGGCATTGCCACCTTCACGCAGCACGGCCAGGGCCGATTGAGCAGCAAGACTGTGAGGAGCGACGGCAATTCCGCGGGCAGCAACAGTGGTATTAAGCATTCTTCTTTTCCTTGACGAACAAAGGGTCCCGCCGGGAGAGCAGAGGGGGAGACTCCGCTTATCTGGAGCCTCCCGGCCACTTCAGTTAAGCGACGCTGGAGTTCTTGGCGAGCCATTGACGGCGCATGCGTTTGAGCACGAACAGGGCCAGGGCCGCTGTAATCAGGTCAAAGCTGATGGCCACGGCGAACACCGGCATCCAGCTGTCTGTGGACTGGTGGAGCAGGGCGGCCATCGGGCCGCCAAAGATGGAGCCGATCCCTTGAGCCATGTACAGGAAACCGTAATTAGTCGTGGCGTTGCGGGTGCCAAAGGTGTCGGTCAGGGTAGAGGGGAACAGGGAGAAGATTTCGCCGCAGCCCAGGAAGACTACACCGGACAGCAATACGAACAGCACAGGGTTATCGCTGGTCAGCAGCCACAGGGTCATGGCAATGCCTTCTGCGAAAAAGGCGAAGGCCATAGTGTTTTCACGGCCATATCGGTCCGAGATCCAGCCAAACAGCGGGCGGGTCAGGCCATTGCAGACACGGTCGATGGTCATTGCGAGCGGCAGTGCAGCCATGCCAAAGACCATGACACCGGTCATGCCAAAATCCTTGGCAAAGCTGGCCATCTGCGACGTTACCATGAGGCCCGAGGTCGACATCATCGCGAACATGGCAAACATGAGCCAGAACAGCGGCGTCTTGAGCATAGCCTTGGGTGCAACGTCCGGTGCGGTGCTGGAGGCAGGGCTGGTGTCGGCAATCCGCTCTGCCAACTCGGCTGGCGGTTGGCGCAGGAACTGTGCGGCGAGCAGGCCGACAATCCCCAGGATCAGACCAAAGGTGACCAGGGTATTTTCCATGCCAGCCGCTGCGAGGCTATTGCTGATGGGAAAGGTCGTGATCATCGCACCCATGCCGTAACCTGCGGCAACCGCACCGGCTGCCAGCCCCCGGTGATCAGGAAACCAGCGAACCATCAAGCCAACGATGCCCACATACACGATGCCGGTTCCCAAGCCCCCCATTAGGCCGTAGGTCAGGTAGATCATGGCGAGTGAGTTGGCCTGACTTGCCAGAATCCAGGACAGCCCTGTGAGGGCACAACCAAAGGCGATCAGTTTGCGTAAGCCGAAACGGTCAATCAGAAAACCTTGTACTGGCGAGAAAAACGTTTGCAGGACGATCAGAATGGAAAAGGTAATCTGGATCTGAGCCAGTGAGACACCCAGCTTTTGGGTCAATGGCGCCGTAAACAATGTCCAGACATATTGCGGGCTTGAAATGGCCATCATGCAGACAACGCCTGCGGCCAGTTGAAACCAGCGAGTGCCCAGAGCGCTGCCTGGCGCGCGACTATCTACCAATATCTTCGTATTCATGGAAGTTTCCGAGGGCTATATAACGATATGAATACGAGAGCAATGGATATGCCAGCTTTATATATTCCTTATGTTTTAAGGCGTTGGCGTTAAAATATAAGGATATGTTCATCCATAAGTATAATTTGCTGCTCTAACTTGGTGCGCTTGGCACTTTTTTGAAGCTATTTAATATCTGTGTGAAATAAAAAAGCCCGCTTTAAGGGCGGGCTTTTTTATTCGAAATCAATGGGATGCAGACTTAATAAGTATGTAAGGTAAGTTTGCTCTGCTTCAGGATAAGTTAAGCATTGGTTTGAATAATATATTCAACTAAATATTTAATGCATACATATTAAATATCACAGGTTAGAACTTAACCCGATTATGCTTTTCGGGATAGCGCTAAAAAGCCAATGTATAGCGTGAAACGGACATCTTGCGGCTTGATGTTTTCCAGACGCATATAACCGCCCTGCCAATGGCGTTTTGCCCCGGCGTTCAACGGGCGAGCACAAGCCACTGGCCGGGCGGGGCGTAGGCATTATGGGGACGCATGAAGACCCACATCGGCTACGGCATTGCTCACGATAAGGTGTCGACAGGGATTGGTTCTGATCTGCGTGGTCGACCAATGCCACTATCGGCTCGAACGGCAAGGGCAGTGGCAGAAAATGTCTGGGTGGGCCTTGCCATCAGTTACCGATGCGCAATCGGCTATACGGACAACAGTCCAAGAGAAGCCAAGAGAAACTCCACGATTGAAGACGGGGCGGACTATAGGCCTGGAAAGGACCTACTCAGCCGCTTGGCTGGCTAACATATGGGCTTGTTCAGGTTTTATTCAGAGTCCTGGGTACGCTGTTGGACAAGGGGTAGTGACGGGGCGACAAAATAATAGGCGGTAGTATCAAGCCGGATCCGGCTCAGCCGATAGCATCGTTATCGCAAAAACCATAGGGCGGTTTTTTGCCCACGAATGCTACCGGAGAGAAATCCAATGAATGCCCCCCAAGACTTCAACGCTGACGCCCAGGCGGCGGAGTTCAATTCACTCTGGTCAGCGATTGATCGCTCCCAAGCCGTCATCGAGTTTAACCTTGATGGCACCATCCTGCGCGCCAACCAGAATTTCCTCGACGCCTTGGGGTATCGGCTTGAGGAGATCGCCGGGCAGCATCACCGGATCTTCTGCGATGCCGAATACGCCAGTAGCATGTCCTATCGCCAGTTCTGGGAAAAGCTTGGCCGCGGCGAGTTCGATGCAGGGCAGTACAAGCGCCTGGGCAAGGGCGGCCGGGAGGTTTGGATTCAGGCGACCTACAACCCGATTTTCAATGCCGAAGGCAAACCGTACAAGGTGGTCAAGTTCGCGTCCGATGTGACCGAGGCTGTATTACGCAGCACCGACCACCAGGGCAAGGTCAATGCTATCGAACGCGCCCAGGCGGTTATCGAGTTCGATCTGACCGGCCACGTACTGCGGGCCAACGATAATTTCCTGTCTGTGCTGGGCTATAGCCTGGAAGAGATCAAGGGCAAGCATCACCGCATGTTCTGTGACGAAGAACATGCCAACTCCACTGCGTACCATCTGCTTTGGGAAAAGCTTGGCCGTGGTAAGTTCGACACCGGTGTCTACAAGCGCATCAGCAAGGAAGGGCGTGAAATCTGGATTCAAGCGACCTATAACCCGATCCTGGACGCCGAGGGCAAGCCTTACAAGATCGTGAAGTTCGCTACCGATATCACGGCCTTGCAGATCAAGAGTGCCGAGTATGAAGGCAAGATTGCGGCCATTGATCGTAGCCAGGCGGTCATCGAGTTCGATCTGCTGGGCAACATTCTCCATGCCAACCAGAACTTCCTGTCGACCCTGGGCTATCGCCTGGAAGAGATCGTCGGCAAGCACCACCGCATGTTCTGTGAGGAGCATTACGTCACTTCAGCCGCATATCGGGACTTCTGGCAGCGTCTGGGGCAGGGGCAGTTCTTCAGCGACCGTTACATGCGCCTGGGCAAGTTCGGGCAGAAGATCTGGATCCAGGCGACCTATAACCCAATCTTCAATGCCGACGGCCAGCCATACAAGGTTATCAAGTTCGCGACGGACATTACCCAGCAGGTCGAAATGGAGCAGTTGGTCAAGGCCAAGACGCAAGCCATGAGCAGCTCCGTGCAAAACCTGACGCAATCGATCAACCACATTGCCCAGAGCACTGGTGAGGCAAACGGGCTGGCGCGCATGACGCAGGAAGAGGCCGCCCAAGGCGCCGAGACGCTCAAGCGCTCCGTTGAAGCCATGGCCGTTATTGCCAAGTCTGCCGAAGACATTCAGGACATCATTCAGGTCATCAGCGACATCGCCAGCCAGACGAACATGCTGGCCTTCAACGCAGCCATCGAGGCGGCGCGGGCGGGCGAGCATGGCCTGGGCTTTTCGGTCGTGGCGGACGAGGTGCGCAAGCTGGCCGAGAAATCATCCCAGGCGACCAAGGAGATCGACAAGCTGATTCAGGAGTCCTCCAAGCGCATCACGGTGGGTAATGAAATCTCCCGAAGCGTAGGCGAAGCCTTCGAGCGTATCGCCAAGGGTGTAGTGCGTACCACGCGCTCCATCGATGCCATCAACGCCTCGACGGGCGACCAGCTGACGACGGCAGGTGAAGTGAACGAGCTGATTCGTGACCTCAATAACGTCACGTCCGGTGTTGGACCGCGTGGATGACCGCCATCATGACTGGCAGCGCATATGGAGTAGTCCGTGTCGGTGGCATCGAGATCGCCATTCCGGCATCGATCCTGCAACAGGTGGTGCGCTGGCCTGACCAGATACAGCCACGTCCGCCGGTAGCGCCTTACATGCGCGGTGTGTTCAGCCTGCGGGGTCGCGCGGTCCCGCTGGTGGACCTACACGTGCTGCTCGGTCTCACACCGGCTGGGGAGGGCGGAATGCCCAGCGAAGTGGCCCTCCTGCATCATCAGGAAGGACGTTTCGGGATTGGGATTGACGCCGTGGCGGATGTCATCCACATCGATGAAAGGCAACTCAGCGAACTGGGCACCCACAAACGTGGACAGGGTTTGTTGCCGCGCCTTTTCATGGGCGGCAGCCAGGGCGAGCGCATCATCTACCTTCTTGATATCGAGGCGCTGGCGTCGCTGCCGGAGTTGTTCATGGCCTTCGATCATGCACAGGAGTTGCGTGAGCGCGGCCGTACGGCTCGCTTCAAGCTCAAGCATTACATACTGCTGGGCTGTGATGGTCGCCGGTTCTGCCTGGAGGCTACGGCAGTCAGTGAGCTGGTCGAACATCCCCGGATCGATACCACGTTCTTTCAGAGCGAGTATTGCCTGGGTGTCACGGAGCTGCGGGGCACCCCGATTCCAGTGCTCAATCTTTCCCGCATCCTAGGGCTTGAAGAGGTCCCTGGCGAGACCAAAAAACAGCTGCTGGTCATGACAGCCAACGGCCATGCTTTTGGTTTTGCCTTTACCGAACTTCTGGCCATGATGCGGCGCAACCCGGACGATCTTGTGCCTATGCCGCGTTTCGGTCTGCAGCACCCCGCCATGTTTTCCGGGGTCATAAGCGGCGAAGATGGCCATGATGCATTACTGCTCAACCATACGGCGCTGCTGCGTCGCAAGGATATCCAGGCGTTCTCCAAGATCTTTGAAAACGCCAAGGGCCGCAGCAGCGAGGCCTCCAGTATTGTGCCCAAGGCGCGATCCCGGCAGGCTTGTCTGGTGTATGAGGCCGGTATCCAGTTTGCATCGCCGCTGCATCAGGTGGATGAGATCCTTCATATCCCCACGCAGTTCATGCGTCTCAAGCAAGCTCAGGGACATCTGATTGGGATGATCAACGTCCGGGGGCAACAGGTCTCGCTGATCTGCCTGAGCAGCCTGATCAATTCGTCGCCGCGTGAGGCAACCGAAAGCTCGCGTATTCTTTTGGTGACTGGCGAGGCAATGACCTTTGGCTTTGCGGTCTGCCAGATTGATGCAATCGAGACGTTCAACGATTTCGATCCCGGCATGCTCGAAAAGGGTTGGCAAACCCCGACAGGTGATTCCCTCTCCGTTGGGCAGCGGGCGCGAACGCTGGTAAGCATCGGCTCCGGCCTCAATCGCTGGCGCGCTACATTGCTGGACCTGAAGGCTGTGGCACGCGAACTGGAGGCAGAATTAGCCAGCCAGGAAATGCTGCCGGCATAGGACTGGTGCCTGAGGACGAGGTGATCGACAATGCGGCGATTACCTTGTCCGGGAGTTGCCCATGTCCATCCGCTGGATCGCCACACCGCAAACCGATCTCACCGTTCAGACCCTGTATGCCATTCTTGCGCTACGTACCGAGGTCTTCGTGGTAGAGCAGAAGTGTCCTTATCAGGAGGTGGACGGCCAGGACCTGACCGGCAATACCTATCACCTCATGGGCTGGGAAGGCGATACGCTGGTGGCTTATCTGCGAGTACTGGATCCGGTACTGCATGACGGGCAGGTAGTGATTGGCCGCGTCGTAACCGCGCCCGCCGCACGGGGTCGCGGGCTGGGGCATGAGCTGATGAAGCAGGGCCTGACCTTTTGCGAGGCGCACTGGGTCGATCTTCCCATTTATCTCTCTGCCCAGGCGCACCTGCAGGATTACTACGGCCGCTATGGCTTCGAGCCGGTTACAGACATCTACCTTGAAGATGACATCCCGCATATCGGGATGCGTCGTCGGACGTAACCCAGGCGTGTTTAGAGCGATTTAGAAATCGAATCCGATCTGAGTCCGATTCGGTTCGGCCTTTCTATGGGGTTTCCGGTGGGGGGTAATCACGTTGTTTTGGGCCTTGGGCGCCTTGAAGACAAGTGTGGTGAGGCGGACTGTTCGCATCGGGTCATCAGGCAGGCGGAGCGTTACCTCGCTACCGTGCTCAGGCTGCTCTTCCGGCGCCTCCTGATAAGCGGGATGAGCGTGGTTTTGTGCGCGGACATCGTTGATCGTTCGGGTCAGCCGTTGACCTCTATGAAAAACCAGAAGGATAAGCCGGGCTTCCCGGCTCAACGGATGGGCCAGCAGGTAGTCAAGTTGCTCCCGATACGCCTCGGCACTCTTCCAAAACAGGCAGTCGGCTAGACAGGCGATCCGCTCCCCATGACGCAGGCCAAGTGCGCTGTAGCCGATGGGCACAAAGGGCTCGATTGTTTCCGGGCGCTCGAACTGGCCGTTCAGTGCAATACCCAGGTAGTTTCTTAACGGCGCCTCATTCCATGTGGCGAACAGTGATGGACTGTAGGCCAGCAGCGTAATGGCGCTTTGCAAGGTTTCCACGATCTGCTCATGCTGATCACGGCTCAGCGTTGGCTCCGGCAAGTCGGGCCCATGGCCCATGGGCGGGAGCTCAGGAAACAGCTGCCCCCGCGAGGCAGGCGTAAGCCGTGCCAGTGGGCCGTCGGAGCGCTTGTGCAGTGGAATACCCAAGGTTTGCGCCAGGGCCTGATGAGAGAGCAGCCGCGTGCGGCGGGTGTTGATGACTGTTTCCACGATAGCCGAGAGGCTGTCGTTATAGGCCGCTACCTCCTGTCGAATCCAGGCGAGCGCTTTTTCGATCTCGTTGACTTCACGGTCGATCAGCGTGCGTGCGGCCTGCTCCGCGCCGCGCTTGATCTCGAAGGTCAGAATCAGAGATTGCCCGCTGATCCGTACGGCACCTGACGTACCCGCCCAGGGACCGGCCTGTGCGCCAAACCACTCCGCGTCGCCATAGAAGGGTATGTCGATATCGAGTCGATGGCTGGCCGCATTGCCCTCGAAATCCCCATGGTCATCGGTTTCAGCCTGCCACTCATGGCGGCGCAGCGCTGGCGGCTCGATCCGATAGGCCGCGATGAAGTAATCGATCAGCGCCTTTGGCGCCGTGTTGAGCAGGCGGTGTTCATCCAGCGCGGCCAATGCCTCGTCGAGGCGGCTCCGCTGGTTATCGAGTCGCTCCCTGGGGTCGAAAGTGGAAAACAGCTCGTCCTGCAACACGTGTGCACTCATTCGCCTGTCCCGGTGACTACCCGTCAACATCGTCTTTTATTGGAGCCGGAGAAGGCAAGGGAATATCCCGGACCGACCGTCAATAAAAAGGGACCATATAGGCCCCTTGTGAGCCTTTCGTATCAGGCCTTCTTGAACTCCTCCTCAATGGCTTCCAGTGTCTTGTTCCGGGTCTCGGGCAGGTAGCGGACCACGAACGCAATGGCCAGCAGGCCGAACGCAAAGAACATGAAGAACGTCGTGGAGATACTGAACCACGCTACTAACTGCAGGAAGAAAAAGCCTACCAGGAATGTGGTCAGCCATAGCACGCCGCCGGTAAAGCCTAGGGCCAGGCCCCGGATACGCATGGGAAAGATCTCGGACAGCATCAACCAGGTCACTGGTGAGATGGCCCCTTGCTGGAAAGCCAGAAAGCTGACCGTAAGGCCCAGGATAATAAACGCGCGCTCCGTGCCTGGCGCCATGCTCATCGAGACCAGACCAATCAGCAGCAGGCACGTAGTCGTGCCGATCAGGCCGGTGATCAGCATCGGCCGACGGCCGACCCGGCCCAGTAGCCAGATGCCCAGAAAGGTAGCCAGTACGGAGATCACACCGTTGGCGATGTTGGCTGTGAGCGCCGCCTGCGTATCAAAGCCGGACTCCTTCAGGATCTGGGTGCCGTAATACATGATCGAGTTGACGCCGGTGATCTGCTGCACGACGGCGATACCTATAGCAATCAGAAAGATCTTGCGAATCCAGGGCGTTTTCAGGTCTTCCCAGCTACCCTCTTTGGTCTTGGAGTCCTCCTGCGCGGCTTGGCGTACTTCCTTGGCCTCCTTATGTGCCTGATGCTCGGCGCGAACCTCTTTAAGCGTACGCAGCATTTCGCCGAAGCGGCCTTTGGACGCGAGCCAACGGGGACTTTCCGGCATGACCAGCATGCCCAGCCAGAGCACCACGGCTGGAAGCGTGGCAATGACCAGCATCCAGCGCCAGATATGGCTACCCTCGAAAAAGTGCGCAATCGCAGCGTTGCAGGTAAAGGCCAGTAACTGGCCCGACACGATCATCAGTTCATTGCGCGTCACCATCTGCCCGCGCTTGTGCGCAGGCGACATCTCCGCCAGGTAGACCGGAACGGTGACCGAGGCACCACCAACGGCAAGCCCCAGGATGAAGCGGGCCAGCACTGATCTCGGCGTTGGGCGCAAGGGTGCTGCCCAATGTGCCAAGGATGAAAATGATCGACAGCAAGAGGATGATCTTGCGTCGGCCACGGGCGTCGGAGAGGCGGCCGCTGATAGCGGCACCGATGGCACCGCCAAAGACTAGGGAAGACGCCACCAGACTTTCAGAAAAAGGCGTGAGGCCAAAGTCTTCCTTGATGAAGGGAAGCGCGCCGTTGATGACGCCAGTGTCATACCCAAACAGCAAGCCGCCAAAGGTTGAGATCGTGGTGATGATCTGCATCTTGCGCTTGTGGTTGGTAGGCGAGGAGTCTGTTGTCGAAGGCTCTGCATTTGCAGGCGAGGCGAGGGATGATGGGGTTTTTATCATAGATTTCTCTTTGCACGTTAAGCCGTGACGCTCATCCATCCCTGGTTGATCACGAGGCAGTCCAAGGTGCCTTGATACTGGGCGGGTCCGCTAAATGCACGTGCTTCGGCCGGGAGATTGATTGCCCGTGCGACGCTATCGATGCGTTTGGAACCCACGTTATCGAGCGTATGGGGCTCATAGGGATAGACTGGCGTGCTTGGAGAGTGGTTTCAAAAAAAGCCACTGAGGAGTATCTGCATCACAGAATCCTGAGTGAAAGGCTGACGAACTCCCAGGCGGTGGGCGTCAGTGATGGCTGCCAGAGCGCGGCCTGAAGAAAATCCGTAGCCGGTAGGGTAAACATCGTCATAAAGAGGCGATTACTTGATACCGAGTCGGTATCGGGCCAGGCAGGTTAGCCAGGCGGCAAAACCGCCTGGCTGGCTTGACTCAGTTAAGGCTGACCATTTCCGCCGGAGGCGCCAAAGACTTGACCTGTGACATAGCTGGCCTCGGTGGAAGCCAACTGCACGTAAAGCGGTGCGATTTCCACAGGCTGGCCGGGACGCTTGAGCGGGGTGTCGCCTCCAAAGCTCTTGAGCTTTTCCATCGTCTGGCCACCGCAGACTTGCAAGGGTGTCCAGAACGGGCCGGGCGCTACGGCGTTGACGCGAATACCCTTGTCCGCCAATTGTTTGGCCAGCCCCTTGCTGAAATTGGCAATGCCGGCCTTGGTCAACGCATAATCGACCAGATTGGCCGAAGGATCGTAGGCATTGACCGATGATGTGTTGATGATCGAAGCGCCTTCCGGCAGATGCGGAATGGCAGCCTTGGTGATCCAGAACATGGCGTACAGATTGGTCTTGAGCGTCCAGTCGAACTGCTCATTGCTCAGGTCAAGAATCGAATCGTGGCTCTGCTGGCGCGCAGCATTGTTGACCAGGATATCCAGTCCACCCAGCTCCTTTACGGCGCGGTCCACCAGCTCGCGGCAGAATGCTTCGTCGCGAATGTCACCGGGAATGGCTACCGCCTTGCGGCCGGCCTGCTGGATCAGCTGAACCACTTCCTTGGCATCGGGTTCCTCATCCGGCAGGTAATTAATGGCAACGTCCGCGCCTTCGCGGGCAAAGGCGATGGCTGCGGCACGGCCGATACCCGAGTCGCCCCCGGTGATCAGGGCCTTGCGGCCGGCGAGGCGGTTATTGCCTTTGTAGCTTTCTTCACCGTGATCTGGCCGAGGCGTCATCTTGCTGGCCAGCCCTGGCCAGGGTTGGGTTTGCTCCTGAAACGGAGGGCGGGGATGGCCGCTCTTGGGATCGCTCAACGGGGCCGGGTCGGCTACAACCTTGCCATTGGCCGTCTGAGCAAAGGCGGGGGCCGCTGCGGCGGCGGCAATCGTGACAGCCGCACCCTGCATGAGTTTACGGCGAGACGTGGAGAGGTCGTTCGGATTCATGGCTGGCTCCTGAGAATGGGAATAAGCGGTGATCGAAACGGCAAGGCAGCAGCGCCCGTCGGGGCATCTGCCGGGTAAGCACCTGATGCGATGCTTGAATCATTGTGACCGGGGTAGACGTACAGACCGTGCGCATCGTTCCCCAACCAAGGCAATAATGGGCGAATGGTCTGTTAGGTAAGAGCCTGGGGCTAGAGCGGATGACAGTTGACGCGGATAGGGCAGGGCCTTTGCAGATAGGGCCCGTTCATGACTAAGGGTTGAACAACAGACAGGCAGGCCTGCCTCGCGCCTGAAAGGCGCAAGCCAGGGTGCAGGGAGGCTTACAGCGTTGGGTCTACTTCACGTACCAGCACATAATGGCGACCGGTTTCGTCTTCACAATAGTCGTACACATAGAACATCTCGACCACTCCGGCTCCTGGCATGGCAGCCACGAGGTCACCCGGCTCAGGTGTAAAAAAACCTGCCGTGCCCGGCTCGGCCTCGCTCTCGATGCGGGCGGTGGAAAACAGGTCGGGGTCCATGTCGCCAAAAAAATCGTCGCGTGTTTCCTGGTCCCAGTCCTCGGGCACCTTGAATTCACCCGTAAACAGGATCTTGGCGTCACCCAGATCGTCGGCATCAACTTCCGGATTTTCGTCCGGGCGGTAGACCGTGCAGTCCAGAACGTTGCTGTCGCTCAGGATGGTTTCCCGTGCGGCAAGACGCTTTTTCGAGCCAAACGAATCTGCCGTATAGGATACGGAATCCGGGCCGTTGGTTATGCGATCGTTGGGACTCATAGCACTCTCCATGGTCATGGTTCTGCCTTCATAGCAGATAAGGCGAAAATTTCCGTGTCTTCCAGTCATTTTGGCGCTTTTTCGTGCCGCAGAACCATCTTTTTTATGTAAGCGTCTGTCTTATGACTGCATATTGATGGGGTTTACGCCTGAGGCTCTTCAATGACCGTTCAGGCACCGGAGCGGCGAGGGGCAATAAGGGTTGGGATACAAACGCGAACCGGCGCAGTCCAAGTTACAAATTCACTGTTCAGGGTCCGATATGACAGCGCCAGACACAGAAGAGCAGGTAAACGCGCCTGATCCAGAATACGTTCAATGGTTAGTCAACCAGTCGATGCTCTACAAGGCTCGTCAACGTGCCAAGGCGTATGGCGGTCAGGCGCGGCTCTGGATGCATCCCTATGCTGAAACGCGTCCGCGTCGGGCCACGGCCATTGCCTCCGTCTGGTTCACGGCCTACCCCAGCTCAGTGATCACCGGATCAGGCGATTCCGTCATCAAGACACTGGGGAGCGCTCCGCTATGGAATGCGTTGTCTTCCATTGGCGTGCAGGCGATCCATACGGGGCCGACCAAGCTGTCCGGCGGGCTCAAGGGACGGGAGATTACGCCTACCATCGACGGCAACTTCGACCGGATCAGTCTCGACATCGACCCGCTCTACGGAACGGAAGAAGAGTTCATCGCCCTGAGCCGAATGGCCTCTGCCCACAACGCGGTAGTCGTGGACGACATCATCCCGGCTCACACTGGCAAGGGCGCCGATTTTCGGCTCGCCGAATTAGGCTATGAAGATTATCCGGGCCTTTACCATATGGTGGAGATCAAGCCGGAGGACTGGGAATTGCTGCCGGAGGTGCCGGAAGGACGCGATGCAGTCAACCTGTCGCCCGAGGTCGTCGATGCCCTGAAAGAGAAGTGCTATATCGTCGGCCAGCTCCAGCGCGTCATCTTTTTCGAACCGGGTGTGAAAGAGACTGACTGGAGTGCCACACCGGTCGTTACCGGTGTGGATGGCAAGAACCGGCGCTGGGTATACCTGCACTACTTCAAGGAAGGTCAACCTTCCCTGAACTGGCTCGACCCCAGTTTCGCTGCACAGCAACTGATCATTGGCGATGCGCTGCATTCGCTGGATGTGCTTGGCGCACGCGGGCTGCGTCTGGATGCCAACGGCTTCCTGGGTGTTGAACGGCGCGCCAACGACAAAGCCTGGTCTGAAGGGCATCCCTTGTCCATCGTCGGCAACCAACTGATTGGCGGCATGGTCCGCAAAGCTGGCGGCTTCAGCTTTCAGGAGCTCAACCTGACCGTGGACGATATCGCGGCCATGGGGCAGGGCGGGGCAGATCTCTCTTACGACTTCATCACCCGTCCGGCCTACCATCACGCCGTGCTGACGGGCGATACCGAATTCCTGCGCCTGATGCTGCGTACCATGCATCAATTCAACATCGACCCGGCGTCACTCATCCATGCCTTGCAGAACCACGATGAGCTGACCCTGGAGCTGGTGCACTTCTGGACCCTGCATGCCGACACCAATTTCGTCTACCAGGGCCAGACCTGGCGCGGCAGCATCTTGCGCGAGCATATTCGTGAGGTCATGTACGAGCGTCTTAGCGGTGAGCATGCGCCCTACAACCTGCGGTTTGTCACCAACGGCGTAGCCTGCACCACGGCGAGCGTGATTGCCGCAGCCCTAGGCATCCGCGAACTGGACAGCATGACCGACGAGGACAAGGAACGGGTCAAGCGGGTCCATCTGCTCCTTGCCATGTATAACGCCTTGCAACCTGGCGTATTCGCCCTGTCCGGGTGGGATCTGGTAGGGGCATTGCCCTTGCCGTTCGGTCTGGTGGAAGACCGCATGCGCGATGGCGATACACGATGGATTCAGCGCGGTGCCTATGATCTGGCAGATGCCAATAACGAGGCGACCCATTCCGGTGAAGGTCTGCCCAAGGCCGTCAACCTTTATGGCAGTCTGACCCAGCAGCTGGCCGACCCGGACTCCTTTGCCAACAAGCTCAAGCGTATCCTTTCGGTACGCCAGGCCTATGGCATTGCGTCCAGCCACCAGATTGCGGTGCCGGATGTCACCTCGCCGGGGCTTCTGGTCATGGTGCACGAGCTGCCCGCCGGGCGTGGCACCCAGATTACCGCGCTAAACTTTGGCGCCACCTCGATCCAGGAAACCATCACCCTGACCAACGTTACGCCGGGGCCGGTCGTGGATATGATCAACGAGACGGTTGAAGGTGATCTCACCGACAACGGCGAGCTGACGATCAATCTGGAAGGGTATGAGGGGCTGAGCCTGCGGATCGTAGGTGCCCTGCCCAACACGCCGTTCGACGTTTAAGGGCTGAAAAGGGCTGCGAAGCAAAATGTATTTGCTCGCAGCCCTTTATAGATTCAATCGTCCCGGGTGAGGACTTCCAGCAGCTCGATCTCGAAGATCAGGTTCGAGTTCGGTTTGATATGCGCGCCAATCTGGCGCTCACCATAGGCCAGGTGCGCCGGCACGAACAGCCTGCGTTTGCCGCCCACCTTCATCCCCATTAACCCGATATCCCAGCCCTTGATGACTCGGCCCGTGCCGATGACGCACTGGAACGGCCGACCCTTTTCGTATGAAGAGTCGAATACGGTGCCATCTTCCAGAGTGCCTCGGTACTGGGTCGTGATCAGGGCACCTTTGACAGCTTCCTTGCCTTCGCCCAGCTGGATATCTTCAATCGTCAGTTCGTTGCTCATGGGGTGTTCTCTGTGTTCGTTGGATTCTGCGGCTTTTCAGGCGTAACCGCAGGTTTGGGCGCTGCGTCCGGCAGGGGAGCGCCTTTTGGCCAAAGCATCCAGATTCGGCCGTCCTGCTTCATATGGCCGGCCAGCTCGCCGGCATCATCACCTGTGCCCCAGAAAAGATCGGCCCGGACCTCTCCCGTAATGGCGCCACCGGTATCCTGTGCGGCCACCGGGCGAATCACGGGGCTGCCATCCGGGCGGGTGGTGGACAGCCAGAGCAGGCTGCCCAGCGGAATCACCTTGCGATCAATGGCTACGCTGTAGCCAGGCGTCAATGGAACGTTCAACGAGCCGCGGGGTGCTTCGTTGCTGTCCGGGCGTTGGCTGAAAAACACATAGCTCGGGTTACTGCCCAAGAGCTCCGGCACACGATCCGGGTTGGCCGTGGCCCACTCGCGAATCTTGCTCATGCTGACCTCTTCCTTTTGCAGCAGCCCCTGCTCCACCAGCCAGCGGCCGATAGGCTTGTAGGGATACCCGTTCTGATTTGCGTACCCGATACGCAACTGGCGACCATCTTCCAGTTCAACACGGCCCGAGCCCTGGATCTGTAAGAATTGCAGGTCCATCGGATCACGCAGCCAGGCCAGTACAGGGGCATCTACACCCTGCTGCATGATGGTGGCGGCGTCATCATAGGGTTTGAGCGTCTGGCCTTCGAGTCGGCCTCGCAGGCGTTTCCCCTTGAGTTCAGGGTAAATGCTGGCCAGATCGACGGTAATCAGGTCGGTAGGTGTGCCATAGACCGGCACAGGATGGGCTTCATCCTGCACAAGGCTGCCGCGATAGACCGGCTCGTAATAGCCCGTGATAAGGCCATGCTCGCCCTTCAGAGAGCGCAGGCTGTAGACCTGTAGCTGGCTTTTGAGAAAGTCCCGTACGGCGCGTGGGTCATACGGGACCTGCGCAGCTGCCTGACACGGTTCACTCCAGGCCTCGTTGTTCTTGAGCTTCTCGCAGCCTGCCTGCCAAGCCTTGAAGCCTGCCATAAGGTCGGCGTCACTGGTGACAGGAAGATCCTCCCAGCGGACAGGAGTGTAGGTGGCAACTTCCGGCGGTTTGGGCGGCGGCTTTTGCTTGAACTTGGAGCCGTCGTCACAACCGGCCAGCAAGGCTAACAGAGATACGGCGGCACAGGCCATGAGCCGCCAGGGGTAACGATAGGCAAGCACGTCAACTGTTCTTGTCGATGAGTGAGCCGGTAGCTTGGTGAAATCAGACCGTGACGTCAAATGCCGATCCTGACTTTCCCACCTACTGAATCATGTTGCAAAACAGTCAGGTAGGCCTGCCGAGGCTGGTTAAATTATAACCAACTCTATGCGGAAGATCATGGCGTTACAGTGCTTGGAATGCGTTCCAGCGGCATGCGCTGATGTTCTTTCCAGACGCCATTTTCCAGGGCGATACGGCCAGTGACATCCAGTGTCGGACAGCAGGACGCATCGGCTGCCTTGAAGGTGAGCCCCTGATACCAGAGGTCATCGTTTCGGATGAAAAGGCTGCTGATGTGCTTGGGAAGCTCTGTTGAGCTCTGCTTGGGCATCGAGTAATCGGCATCGATGAAATAGTCGCCGCCCGGGCTCTGGCGCAGGATGGCCATGAGCGGCCGAGTGGCGGTAGGTGTGCCGCTGCAGCCGACATCCAGCTCGTACACCGCCAGGAAAACCGCTTTTCCCTCCAGCTGGTAGGGGATGATATTGCGTGGGTCCATCGAGAAGGAGCAGCCCAGCGACTTGCCGAATTGCTCAATGATAGGCGGCAACTTGGCTAACGTCTCGGTCCGCTTGGGTTCCGAGGCCTGCACAATGTAATCGGTCAGGTCAACCTTGATATCTGCCAGGCAGCTCAAGGGCAAAAGTGACAAAGCCATCCAAAGGGCCATAAAACGCATTGGGCTTCCTCTCCGTGGAACAGAACGCAAGGATCATTTCAATTGGTCGATATTGACGTGCATAAAGGGCATCGGTTCGCCCGGTGTACAACTATTGTTCAATTTGGAAGCGGATTCGCCTTTTGAAAATGCCGTGCCTGTCGATTGCTCTATCGACAACGGCCACTAAAACGCTCGGGCGCACATAATGCCTTGCATACAGGCTTACATACAGCGAATGTGCTCGCTGAGTAGCCTATCCATTAGGGCGTGCTCTGGTTATCAGAAGGCGTTGCGCTCTTCCAGGCAGTCGTCCCCACCCATTTCGAATTCGCGGCAGATCAAAGGGCGATTCTCATAGATGCTGCATCGCATGGTTTTTCGATCCAGCGCGGCGCACCAGCCGTCGTCCAGGCGCGCCATGGTCATCGAGCCCCATTGGTCCTCCTCGATAAAGCGCATGGGAACGCCGGTATCCGTAATCAGCATGACTTCCAGACGGCAGCACTTGGCCGCACAGGTGTCACAAGTGACACTGGGTTCGGGCTTGGCGGGCGGCGCAGAGGCAGGCAGGTTATGGAGCGGAATCACGTGATCACCGGCGTAAAGGCAGGCTGCAAGATTACCGACAGTTAAGGCCTGCTCAAAACGAAGAATGATCCATCAGGAGGAAAACTGACGGACCGCAGGCCTCTCATGTCTGCCTGCGTTCCGTCAGCGATCGATTACCGGGGCGTTGGATTCTGCTCCGGCTGATTGCCATACGCCGTTTGTCCGATGTCATCGCCCGAGGTGGTGCGATTATCGCTGTTGCGCAGTTTGGCGACGGCATCGGCATCCACCGGACCGCCCTTGTTGCCCCAGCTGGTCCGGATAAAGGTCACCACATCCGCTACCTGCTGATCACTCAAACGCCAGCCGAAGGCAGGCATGACGATTGTCGAGGGCGCACTCTTGAGACCCGGCAGCTTGCCCCCTTCCAGCACAATGTGGATAAGGGACGTCGGGTCTTCCGTCTGCACCACGGTGTTACCGGCCAGTGCCGGGAACGCCCGGGTGTAGCCCAGGCCATCCGAGCGGTGGCAGGCGTTGCAGTTGTCGATGTAGACCGCTGCGCCGCGCTTGCTTTCATCCCCTTTTACCAGCATCTCGGAAACGGCATTGTTGCGCTGATAGGGCGGGGCGTCCGGATGGACCGGCGAAAGCGTCTTCAGGTAACGGACGATTGCGGTCAGATCCTCGTCGCTCATGTACTGCAGGCTGTGCTCGACCACCTGCGTCATGCCGCCAAAGACGGCCATGTCATCCGAGCGGCCTGTCTTGAGGAATTCCACCAGCTGTGCCTCGTCCCACCGGGCAATGCCTTCCTTGTGGTCATTGCGCAGGCTTTTGGCAACCCAGCCTTCCAGCGGGGCGCTACCCGCGAGGAAGTCCTTGCCGTCGGCATCGCTGAGGGCTTTTTCCTGCATGGCAATGCCGCGGGGTGTGTGGCAGGCACCGCAATGGCCCAGGCCCTCCACCAGATAGGCGCCACGGGCAACCACTGGGTCCATGCCCTGCGCCGGTTTGAAGTCGGCAACCTCCGGCGCGAACAGCTTGCGCCAGACAGCCAGGGGCCAGCGCATCGACAGCGGCCAGGGAATCGCCACGTCCTGGTTGGGCTGAGTCACCGGCTGAACGCCGTGCATGAAGTAGGCGTACAGGGCGCGCATGTCCTCTTCGGTGACGCGTGCATAAGAGGGATACGGCATGGCCGGATAGAGCGAGTGCCCTTCCTTGGCGATGCCGTGACGTACGGCCTTGTCGAAATCCTCGAAACTGTAATTGCCGATGCCGGTTTCCTTATCCGGCGTGATGTTGGTCGAGTAAATGGTGCCGATGGGTGTGCCTATGGGCAGGCCGCCAGCGAAGGGCTTGCCGCCGGCTGCTGTATGACAGGCCACACAGTCACCGGCGCGAGCCAGGTATTCGCCCTTCTTGATCAAGGACTGATCCAGGCCGGTTTCCTGAGCGAGGGCGGGCAGGGCGATCAGGCCCAGGGCCAGTGCAGAGATGAGTGCTTTCATGGTCGACGTCCTCATGCCTGCACCAGTGGGCCAGGGTTTTTCAGGTACTGCTCGCGAATGGCGCGTGCCGACCAGTAGGTGAGGGCTGCCACAAGGCCTGTCGGGTTGTAGCCCAGCCCCTGTGGGAAGGCCGAGGCGCCCGGAACAAACACGTTGTGCACATCCCAGCTCTGCAGGTAACGGTTGAGGGCGCTGGTCTTGGGGTCGGTGCCCATGATGGCGCCGCCGTTCAGGTGGGTGGTCTGATAGCTGACCGTATTGAAATGCGTTCCCGGCGCCTTGACCTGTACGTTGATGGCCTTGGGATTCATGGCTTCGGCGATGCGCTTCATCTTGTCGACCATGAAGTGCGTCATCTTGATGTCGTTTTCCTTCCAGTCGAAGGTCATGCGCAGGAGCGGCATTCCATACGCATCCTTGTAGGTCGGATCGAGGTCCAGGTAGTTGTCGCGGTAGGACTGGTGCGCTCCGTGGGCATCCATGGACAGTTGATGGTTGTAGTAATCGGCCGCTGCCGCCTTCCACTGGCTGCCCCAATTGGGTGTGCCCGGAGGATTGCTTACACCGGCGATGGGGCGCGTGCCCGCTTGGTTCACCCAGAACGGCGAGCCACCTACAAAGCCGTGAGGGCCGTGGTCGAAGTTATCGGCATTGAAGTCATCCACCGCCACGCCATTACCGCCCGCACCGATAAAGGGGTTGGTGAAGTGCTGGTCCTTGTCGAAGTAGGCCTTGATGGTCGCCATGTTCTGGTAGGCGAAATTTTTGCCGACCACACCTTCGCCGGTTTTCGGATCATAGGGCTTGCCGATGCCTGAAAGCAGCATCAGCCGCACGTTGTTGAATTGGAAAGCGCCGAGAATGACGATATCGGCCGGCTGTTCAATCTCGTTGCCTTGGGCATCCACATAGGTCACGCCTGTGGCGAGCTTCTTGTCGTCGGTCAGGTTGACCTTCAATACGTGGGCATCGGCGCGCAGTTCGAACTTGGGTTCCTGGCGCAGCGCCGGCAGGATGTTCAGGTTAGGCGAAGACTTGGAGTACATGTAGCAGACGTACCCACTGCAATATCCGCAGAAATTGCACGGCCCCATCTGGCAGCCGTAGGGATTGGTGTAAGGACCGGAGGTATTAGCCGAGGGCAGGTCATAGGGGTGGTAGCCCACATCCCAGGCGGCCTTCTGAAACAGCTGCGCTGACACCGTATTCTTTTGCGGCGTGAGCGGAAAGTGATCGGAGCGGTCCGGCGCAAAGGGGTTGCCGCCTTTGCCTTTGCCAACCAACTCACCCTTTACCGTCCAGGCCTGACCGGAGGTGCCGAAGACTTTTTCGGCAAAATCGAAGTACGGCTCCAGCTCCTCGTAGGTCACGCCAAAGTCCTGGATGGTCATACCATCCGGGATGAAATTCTTGCCGTACCGTTCTTCATAGTGACTGCGCAGGCGCAGCTCTACCGGGTCGACCCGCAGATGCACGCCGGACCAGTGCAGACCTGCACCGCCTACGCCATCGCCGGGCAGAAAGGCGCCGAGCTGACGATAGGGCAGTGCCGTCTGGCTCACGTTGTGGCGAATGGTGACGGTTTCCTTGGATGTGTCCACGAACAGCTTGCGACGGATGCTGTAGGTCAGCTCGTCGATCACCTGTGGGTAGGAACCATCTGGATAGGTATCACGCATCGGGCCACGCTCCAGCGCGACCACGGAAAGGCCCGCCTCGGTCAGCTCCTTGGCCATGATGGCCCCGGTCCAGCCAAAGCCCACGATTACCGCATCGGCTTTCTGCATCACTTTTGCCATGGATCAAGCCCTCTCGCCACGGATGGAAACCGGCGGGAAGGGGTACGCCACGTCGCGCTCCACCCAATCCATGAAGTCGGCACGGGCGCCGGGAAAGCCCACCAGCTTCCAGCCCACCATGTCCTTGTTGCCACCATGAATCGGATCGCAGAAAAAGCCTTCTTTGGTGCTTTGCAACAGGGCGGCAAAAAAGGTCTTGGCAGGAAGCGGGTCGAACTCGGCCTCACCGGCTTCAAACTGACGAAGTACGGCATCCTGGATGCCGGTATCCAGTTCGGCAAACGGCTTGCCGTGTTGCTGGCGCGACCAGTCATCCGCGGCCTTGATGCCCAGGCGGAAAACCTGCTGCGGATTGAGCTTGAGCTGGTATCCCATCTCTGAAGGTGCATCGGGTTGGAAAGGCCCCTGCATGTACCACTTCGCCCCTTGGGCATAGGGGGTGTTCATCTGCCGGTCGATGTATTCGGGTACGCCAGCTTCTATCGCACCGGGGCCGCGATCATCAGCGGGAATCAGCCGGGCGACGGCGGCGTGGATAAACGTCCATTCTTCCGGCGCGAAAAAGGTAGGCTGATAGGCGTCTGCGCGGGCGCTCTGTCCCGGCTTGTCCTCGTCACGCTGTCGCTCCTTCGTCTCGGCCAGAGCCAGGCTGGCGCCGCCTGTAGTGGCAAGTGTCACCACGGGGATCAGGGTTAGAGACTTACGTAGAAAGTCGCGGCGGGCGTTAGACGTATCATCAGCGGACATGAGGGTTCCCATCAGCCATCAGGCTTTAAATGTTAGTAAGCTAAGCATTTAAGTGTAACAATTTGTGCGGATCTGCGACAGATTGCCTCATCATCGACCGGCGTGCCGCGGGCAGGTTCCTGATGACCCTTTAATACGTATGGATAAGGACGTATAGCCCGTCAAGCCTGGGTATGCTCGAGTGCTTCCAAAAACCGCTGGAGGATCAGATTGGAGCGACGGCCCTTGCGCATCGCGGCACAGAGCGGAATGGAGTAGAAGAAGCGCTCCGGCTTGAGCGGCCGCAGGACGCCCTGCATCACCCAGCTGGCGGCATAATGATCTGGCAGATACCCGATGTAACTGCCGGTATGCAGCAGAAAGGCAATCCCTTCGCGGTCTGACGCGGTGGCCGTACAGTTGAGCGTCTGGTGCCGCTCCAGCGCCTCGGCCGTCAGCCGATAATTCGGCGCCACAGCATCGGCCATGCGCAATGTCTCGTCCGGGATCTCTTCATCGGGCCGGTGGAACAGAGGATGCTCATGACCACAATACAGCTGCGAGCGCTCCTCATAGAGCGCGGTGTATTCCAGGCCGGACAGCGGGTTGATCAGCGGAACCACGCCAATATGCAGCCGTCCGTCCAGTACCCCGCGTTCGATCTCGCCCGGCGTCATCATGCCAATGTTTACCCGCACACCCGGTCCTAATGCCTTCAGTTTGCGCAACGCATGGGTCACGCGCATTTGCGGCAGCGTGACGAGGTTGTTGATGATGCCGATGTTCAACTCGCCTCGCAGTTGCTGGTGCAGGGCGTTTACTTCACTGCGAAAGCCTTCCAGCGCGGCCAGTAGGCTCTGGCTGGCCCGCAGCACTTCCCGGCCTTCATCCGTGAGTGCAAATCCGGCGCGACCGCGCTGGCACAGCCGCATCCCCAGCCGCTTTTCCAAATCGCCCATGTGCAGGCTGATGGCCGAGCGGGTGATGCCCAGTGCACTTTCCGCCGCGGCAAAGCTCCCGCATTCCGCCACCGTCTTGAACAGACGCAGGAGGCGGATATCAAAATCGCTGACTTGGCCAAGCGGGGCTTTGCGAGGTGCGCTCATTAGGTGAGTTTTTTCTTGAGTAAACATAAGAAGAATACGCTTTAACTCATCCAAGGTCAGGCTCAAGCTGAGGCTTTCGTCGGGACGACTCCTATCGCCCCGTCCAGCTCATGTCTTGTACCCCGAGGCCCTGCATGAACCAGCCCCTGACCGTATCGCCACCGCTTGCCAGCGAACTCGACCTGATCCACCACTGGATGCCCTATACCGCCAACCGCGCCTTCAAGAAGGACCCACGCATTCTGGTGGCGGCCGAGGGTGCGTATCTGACCGATGATCAGGGCCGCAAGCTGTACGACAGCCTGTCTGCCTTGTGGTGTGTGGGTGCGGGGCATGGTCGCAAGGAAATTGCCGAGGCGGTAGGTAAGCAAGCGCTGCAACTCGACTATTCACCGGGCTTCCAGTACGGCCATCCGCTGTCCTTCAAGCTGGCCGAGAAGATTGCCAGCCTGACGCCGGGCGACCTGAACCACGTGTTCTTTGTCAACTCAGGCTCCGAATGCGCCGACACGGCTGTGAAGATGGCCCGTGCCTACTGGCGTCTGAAAGGGCAGGCCACCAAGACCAAGATGATTGGCCGTGCCCGTGGCTACCACGGGGTGAACATTGCCGGCACTAGCCTGGGTGGCATTGGGGCTAACCGCAAGATGTACGGCCAGTTGATGGACGCAGACCACCTGCCACACACCCTGCTGTCGGGCAACGAGTTCACCAAAGGCATGCCCAAGACTGGCGTCGAGCTGGCCAACGAAATGCTCAAGCTGATCGAACTGCACGATGCCTCCAACATCGCGGCGGTCATCGTCGAGCCCATGTCCGGCTCGGCCGGCGTGATCGTGCCGCCGGAGGGCTACCTGCAACGCCTGCGCGAGATCTGCACGCAGCACAATATCCTGCTGATCTTTGACGAGGTGATTACCGGCTTTGGCCGCACCGGCTCCATGTTTGGTGCGGACAGCTTTGGCGTTACGCCCGACATCATGAACCTTGCCAAGCAGATCACCAACGGTGTGATCCCTATGGGTGCGGTGGTGGCAACCAGCGAAATCCACGACACCTTTATGAGCCAGGGCACGCCGGATTACGCCGTCGAGTTTGGTCACGGCTACACCTACTCGGCGCACCCAGTGGCCTGTGCGGCAGGTCTGGCTGCGCTGGAAATCCTGGAGCGGGACAACCTTATCCAGCGCGTGGCCGAGCTGGCGCCGCATTTTGAGCAGCGTATCCACGGCGTGCGCGGTGCCAAGCACATCGTCGATATCCGTAACTACGGCTTGGCCGGTGCGATCCAGCTCGCCCCGCGTGATGGCGATGCGATCGTCCGCCCCTACGAGGCCTCGCTGAAACTGTGGAAGGCCGGTTTCTACGTCCGCTTCGGCGGCGATACCCTGCAATTCGGCCCGCCCTTTATTAGTACGCCGGAAGAACTGGATCGCCTGTTCGATGCCGTGGGCGAAGCCCTCAACGCCACAGCCTGATTATTTTTCGTACAGCGGCGCGCCACCGTTACCCGACGCGCCGCCTTTACAGGGAATCGATATGACCACCTTGAACCACCTCATCAACGGCGAAGCCTTTGCCGACAATGGCCGCACGGCAGACGTCTACAACCCTTCGACTGGTGAAGTTATTCACCAAGTACCGCTGGCCAGCCGCGACACCGTGCAAAAGGCCATCGACGCGGCCAAGGCGGCTTTCCCCGCGTGGCGCAACACCCCGCCGGCCAAGCGCGCCCAGGTCCTGTTCCGCTTCAAGCAACTGCTGGAGCAGAACGAGCAGCGCATCGTGCAGCTGATCAGCGAAGAGCACGGCAAGACGCTGGAAGACGCCTCCGGTGAACTCAAGCGCGGTATCGAGAACGTCGAGTACGCCACCGCCGCGCCCGAACTGCTCAAGGGCGAGTACAGCCGCAACGCCGGTCCCGCCATCGACAGCTGGTCCGACTTCCAGCCGCTGGGCGTGGTTGCCGGTATTACGCCGTTCAACTTCCCGGCCATGGTGCCGCTGTGGATGTACCCGCTGGCGATTGCCTGCGGCAACTGCTTTATCCTCAAACCCTCCGAGCGCGACCCCAGCTCTACGCTGCTGATTGCCGAACTCATGTACGAAGCCGGTCTGCCCAAGGGTGTGCTCAACGTGGTACATGGCGACAAGGACGCCGTGGATGCGCTGATCCAGGCACCTGAGGTCAAGGCGCTGAGCTTTGTCGGCTCTACCCCAATTGCCGAATACATCTATAAGGAAGGCGCGGCCCGCGGCAAGCGCGTCCAGGCCCTGGGCGGTGCGAAGAACCATGCGGTACTGATGCCTGATGCCGACCTGGACAACGCCGTCAGCGCACTGATGGGCGCGGCCTACGGCTCCTGCGGTGAGCGCTGCATGGCCATCTCCGTGGCAGTGTGCGTGGGCGACCAGATTGCCGATGCGCTGATCGAGCGCCTCACCCCACAAATCCAGAGCCTCAAGGTTGGCCCCGGCACCTGCAAGGGGCTCGACATGGGCCCACTGGTCACCAAAGCCGCGCTGGAAAAAGTCACCGGTTACGTGCAAGACGGCGAAGCAGCGGGCGCCAAGCTGGTCGTCGACGGTCGCAGCCTCAAGGTTGCCGACCACAGCAACGGTTTCTTCCTCGGCGGCTGCCTGTTTGACCACGTCACGCCGGAGATGCGCATCTATAAAGAAGAGATCTTTGGCCCGGTACTGTGCGTGGTGCGCGTCAACAGCCTGGAAGACGCCATCGCGCTGATCAACGCCCATGAATATGGCAACGGCACCTGTATCTTCACCCGCGACGGCGAGTCTGCACGGCTCTTCAGCGACGAGATCGAAGTGGGCATGGTCGGCATCAACGTCCCGCTACCCGTTCCGGTGGCCTACCACAGCTTTGGCGGCTGGAAGCGCTCAATCTTCGGCGACCTCGCCGCCTACGGCCCGGACGGCGTACGCTTCTACACCCGCCGCAAAACCATCACCCAACGCTGGCCGCAACGCGCCAGTCACGAAGCGGCGCAGTTTGCGTTTCCGAGTAACGGCTGATTACGGTACGGTCAAGGGCTGGTCTGTCGGCTAGCCCTCAAGCTTGAGGACTCAGTTTGGTCACGGCCAGAAACTTGGCTTGCAGGTCATTGATCTGTGCGTGTGACACTGAGTACTGAACATTGCAGAGCTGAACGTTCAAAGTGTCGTTACCTGCCAGATGCTGCATCTGAGCGTTGCTCAGCGTCACGTCGTACGTGACGTTGTAGTCCGACTTGGTGTACTGCTGGCGTTGCACGACATCGGCCTGGAACTGGTCGGTGCCGGAGATGATCAGCGCAGTGCTGCAATCCGAGTAGGAGGGGTGCTGCGCTGTTGTCGCAAGGCTCAGGACGTATTGCCCGGCAGCGGGCTCGATGCGATTGACGGTCAGCGATCCGCCCTGGGTTCTAGCCTGAGCTGTGTTGCTTTCGGGGGCTGCGTTAAACGGGGCACTGATTGCACAGCCTGCCAGTAACAGAGGCGCGATCAGCAAGGCTGCCTTACCGTGTTGGATAAGTGTGTTCATGGTTGCCTCAGCAAGAAGATTCGATACGTTCATTATCGAATCAATCGCTTGATGCTAGAAATGAAGCACAGAGATAACGACCATTGCGGAAATTGATGTTTCAGGGAAGGCGATCGATGTGTGGCCAAGGTGTTTCAGCGCGCTAACACATCCTGCAACGAGCCGGCGTCCAATGTTGGCATAATGACGGTTCGATGACTGCTTTGATCGTTTCGCCTTCACTATGACCAAGCATTACTACGGCCTTGAATGGCTTCGTTTTCTGATGGCCCTTTACATGGTGGTCTACCACCTGGGCGGCCTGTACGGTGACGCACCGTGGCTTTTTCAAAAGCTCGTCGGCATGGGCTTTTACGCGACTAGCACTTTCTTCCTGTTGTCCGGCTTTCTGCTGGCGCATGTCTGCCTGGATGATCAGGGCAAAATGAAGGGCAGCCAGGCCGGCTTTATCGCGCGGCGATTGTGCAATCTCTATCCCATCCACCTGATGACGTTGGCCATCGCGCTGGGTGTACTGGCGATGAATGCCCCCTCGGCAGACGGTGTGCCGGTGTATTACAACCAGCATCCCTACGCGTCGCTGGAGGATGGCGAGGGGCTCGAGGAGCTGCTGCCCATCTCCTGGCTCATGGCGGGTGTTCACATCCTGATGCAGATTCTGCTGCTTCAGTCCTGGGAGCCACGCTTTCTCTGGCTCAATGGTGCGACCTGGTCCATTTCTGCCCTGCTGTTCTTCTATATCCTGTTCCCCTTGCTTGCGCCACGCCTGATGGCGGCGCGCCGGTGGATACTGATAGGGTTCGCGTTATGGGGCGCCTATCTGCTGGTGCCCTTGCTGGCGACCTGGCTGCATGCCTATGACTATGTGACCGTAGGCGTTATCCATCGCAACCCGGTAATTCGCCTGCCAGAGTTTCTGATTGGCATCATTCTCTATCGCGCCTTGCAGGAGCCTTCCCTGGCCCAACTGGCAGAGCGCTACCGGTACTGCCTGATTGCCGTTGGCTTGAGTGGTCTTTTCATTGGCGCATGGCTCTTGCAGCAGGACGGGCGCCGCTGGTTCTATCTGGTTCACAATGGTCTACTGACGCCTTTTCAGGGCTTGCTATTGCTGGCCTGCGCTACCTTCCGCGCACCGGAAAGCGCCTCCCTGCAACAACTGGCCCGGCGGCTGGGTGAGGCATCGCTGTGCATCTTTGCCATCCACACACCCATGATCAGCCTGATCGACCCGTGGACGCGGCATCTGTTGGCCTTCTTTACCCAGGCGCATGAGGCCGCTAGCGACGCGATCAGTGATGCCGTCAGCGATGTGTTGGGCGATGTGGTCACCATTCCCCTGTGGAGCCTCATCCCCCACCTGATCGTAGTCATTGGCCTGGGGCTGTTGATTCAACGTTTTCTAATCGGCCCCCTGCGCCGTTGGCTGGAGGCGCACCTGCCTCAGAAGTACAGGAAAGGTCGGGGCGCTTAGACGCACTCTGGATTAGCTATAAAAAAACCGCCCTTAGAGACGGTTTTTTATAGAGGCTATCGCGCATCTGGCGGAGAGCCGGGCGGGGCGCCGTCTTTGGGTGGCGGTGGCATATGCTCAGGCATGGCGGCGAGCCGGCCTTGGAAGTCCTTGCAGACGCCTTTGAGTGCCTTGCCGTCAGGCAGAGTAAGCATGACTGGCGCGCCGACAGGCTTACCTTCGCACACTTCAAACGCCGCGGGCGGCGGCATACGGTCATGCTGGCCGCGGGGCGGCGGCTCCTGATCGGCCAGCGCAACGCTGCCAAACAGGCCCAACGCCAGTGCAGCTGTAGAAAGAAGGGGTGCTTGTTTCATACCCGGTCCTTGTCGTGTTGTTGAGCTATCTAAGCACAGCCCTCCCGGCTGTCGTGCCGACTTTACCCAGGCGATACACAGCCGCATAGCAGGCGAAATGGCCGAAAGCCTACTGTAGAGCGGTTTGTACGCCTATTCAGAACAAAAGTAGCCGCGTGAGGCAGATCGCTTCTGTATCAGCGCCTTTACATGGCTTTTACCTACTCGAAACCTTAAATGGCGAGGGCCTCTGCTAGCCTTTTCGCCTTTTCGCCTTTTCAGCCATGTGTATCTACGGATGGCTTTGCGCAAAATTCAGGCGGTACAAACAGGTATGTTGCAGCGGTATCTATGGAAGCTCATCCCCAAGGCGCAGCGAAGCTTTCTGCTGGGTCGTCTTTCGGTGGTCGATCGGCAGGTGGTGAACAAGGTCATGTCCGGGAATGTGATTTTTCCCAAGCCGTTTGCCGATCAAAATTGCCTATTCATCCATGTACCCAAGTGCGCCGGAAGCAGCCTGTGCAAGGCCTTGTTCGATGGCTGGCGACCGGGGCATCTGCCGCTGTATTGGTATGAGCAGCAGTTTCCCGAGGCCTTCGAACAGAGTTTCAAATTTACCTTTGTGCGCCATCCGCTGGAGCGGGCGTATTCGGCATTTGCCTTTTTAAGGGGAAATGAGCCCATCGCGCGCGATCTTTCTGCATGGCGGTTGATGTCGCGTTATGACAATTTCAATACGTTCGTCGCACAGTGGCTGCATGAGGACAACATCCGACGGCAGATTCACTTCGCGCCGCAGACCGACTTTCTGACAGATTCCCTGGGGCGGCTGGCAATGGATTTCATTGGGCGCCAGGAGTCACTTGAGGAAGATTTCGCTCGACTGACGGATATCTTGGACCTGTCGGCGACGCTGCCACATATCAATCCGTCGCGGCAGCGGGAGGCGGGGCCTGCGCATGCCTTTTGTACGGCGCGCACACGGCGGCTGATTCGCCGGGTGTATGCACGTGATTTCGAATTATTAGGTTATGCGTGAGGACACTGATGGGAAGCTGTATCCGGCCTTATGATCTGACCCTGCCCGCCTCGGCGCGTGCACAGGCGTTGGGGCAAAAGCCTTGTTGCCTGTGGCTGACCGGGCTTTCCGGTGCGGGCAAGTCTACCCTGGCGAACAGTCTTGATTTGGCACTGCACCAGCGCGGCCTGCATGCCTACGTGCTGGACGGCGATAACCTGCGCAATGGGCTATGCCGTGACCTGGGGATGTCGGCGGCGGAGCGGAGCGAAAATATCCGGCGAATAGCCGAGGTGGCGAAGCTGATGGTAGAGGCGGGATTGGTGGTGATCGTCTCGGCGATTTCACCGTTCCAGGCCGATCGTGATGCCGCGCGGGCCTTGTTCGAGCCGGGCCAGTTTCGTTGCGTGTACGTCAGCACATCATTTGAGGAGTGTGCACGGCGTGATCCCAAGGGGCTGTACCGCGCCGCGCGGGAGGGAAGAATCCACAATTTTACCGGGTTCGATAGTCCCTACGAGCCACCTTATGATGCTGATTGCGAAATCGACACAGCGCGCCTGTCTATTCCCGAGGCAACGCAGGCATTAATAGGATTGCTGACGTCGGAGGCCTGAGCTGAACGGGTAAGTAAGACAGCCGAAAGGGTTGAGCGGAGGATGCGTTTCCGAAGTAATTAGAGGTAAGCGTATGGGTAGGGGCATGCAATACCCATCCACTGTCCGCCCTGTTACTGACTTCTGTCGTTTCGGTAGCATGCCTGCTTTTTCCAGGCAGAGCGGACGATGGAACAGCGCGGGACGTTGAAGAGCTGGAATGACGAAAAGGGTTTTGGGTTCATCCGGCCGGAGCAGGGCGGGGATGAGGTGTTCGCTCATATTTCAGCGGTACGGGGTGATCGGAGGCCGGTAGCCGGTGATAAGGTCCTGTATGTCGCGGGGCCTGACGGCAAAGGGCGTCTGCGGGCGGAGCATATTCGTCTGAATGCAGGCATGAAGCTGGACAAACCGTCCATCCGTCAACGATCCACGCCTGCCAGAACGGCTTCCCGGCCCGCCCAGGCACCACGTCCGCGTCAACAGCGCCATGACGGTATTCAGGACCTGCCGGTCAAGCTCGTCCTCTTTGCGGTACTTTGCGTGTTGCCTGTTTGGGGAAGTTTGCATGTTCTGTCTACACGATACAGCCTCTTCCCGTTGGCTCTCTATGGTAGCGCAAGCCTGGTGGCCTTCCTGTTCTATTGGCATGACAAGCAGAGCGCACTGAAGGCGCAGCGGCGTATCCCTGAGAAAACCCTGCACATGCTTGAGCTGGCCGGCGGTTGGCCGGGTGGTCTTGTGGCGCAACAGGTCTTTCGCCACAAGACCCGCAAGGTGAGCTATCAGGCCGTCTTCTGGATCATCGTGCTGCTGCATCAGGCATTGTGGGCGGATGAGCTATTTTTCCACCGCTTGCATCTGTTTGACCGCGTGCCTCTGTTCTTTTAAACGAAATGAAACAGCCCGGCATAAAAGCCGGGCTGCAAGGATGGGCACCGTGAGCGATCAGCTCATGCCCAGCCAGTTAGGCAGCGCCAGCGAGATCGCCGGGATGTAAGTGATGATCAGCAGGAAGCTGATCAGCAGCATCAGCCACGGCCAGGCCGCGCGGATAACATTCGCCAGCGGCATACCTGTCACAGCGGATGTTACGAACAGGTTCAACCCGACCGGCGGCGTGATCAGGCCGATCTCCATGTTTACGACCATGATGATGCCCAAGTGGATCGGGTCTATTCCCAGTTGAACGGCGATGGGAAAGAGGATCGGCGCCAGGATCAGAATGATGGCCGACGGCTCCATGAACGCACCGGCTACCAGCAGCAGAACGTTCACAACCAGTAGGAACTGCCAGGGTTGCAGGCCCATTTCAACCACCCAGGCGGTGATCTGCTGAGGTATCTGTTCCGTAGTCAGTACATGGGCAAAGAGCATGGCGTTGGCAATGATGAACATCAGCATGATGCTCAGCTTGCCGGACTCCAGCAGCACCTTCGGGCAGTCGCGGAGGGTCATGTCCTTATACACGAACAGGGCCACGAATCCGGCATAAACTGCCGCGACGGCCGCGGCCTCAGTTGGAGTGAACATACCCGAATAGATCCCGCCGAGGATGATCACCATCAGCAGCAAGCCCCAGATCGCCTTGCGCGCCGTGGTAAGAAGCTCACGCAGCGACGCACGAGGCAAGGCGGGCAGGTTCATCTTTCGGGCGACGATATAGATCGCCACCATCAACACCACGCCCAGCAGCAGACCGGGGATCACGCCGGCCATGAACAGTTTGCCCACCGACTGCTCGGTAGCCGCCGCATAAACCACCATCACAATGGACGGTGGAATCAGAATGCCCAGGGTGCCCGCATTACAAACGATTCCCGCACCAAAAGCCTGTGGGTAGCCGGAGCGGACCATCCCGGCAATGGCAATGGAACCTACCGCCGCCACCGTGGCCGGAGACGAGCCGGACAGGGCCGCAAACAGCATGCACGCCAGTACGGCCGAGATGGCCAGACCGCCGCGGATGTGGCCTACGCAGGCGTTAGCGAAATCGATCAGCCGCTTTGCCACACCGCCCGTTGTCATGAACGCGCCAGACAGCAGGAAGAACGGAATCGCCAGCAGGGTGTAATGCTCGGACGTCTCGAACAGCTTGATCGCCAGTGAACGAACCGAGTCGGGGCTGAACAGCATGATGGTGACCGAGCCGGCCAGACCCAGCGACACGGCAATCGGAACGCCGATAAACATCAGTGCAAACAGCACGACGAAGAGAAAGATGACGGTCATGGTTTCTCTCCCTCATGCTCTTTGAGTTTCAAGGCATCGGCGGCCTCGTCGGCCAGCCCAAGGCCGGTCTGCTGGTTGCGTATGATCCTGACCAGAATTTCTAGGAAGCGAATGAATACCATGGCATAGCCGAACGGCACGATCAGGGTGATATGCCATTGTTTGATCCCGAAATGGCCCAGGTCCTCTGCGCCAATGCTGGCGCCTAGCAGAGTCTGGACCCAATCGAAACTGGCAACGGCGATGAGGCCCGCATAACCCAGGCAGCACAGACAGGCGATCAGGCCAATGATGCGCTGAACCGGCTTGCTGGCCAGCTTGACCAGTGCGTCGACACCAATATGGCCTGCCGTGCGCACGCCATAGGCCAGACCGAAAAAGATCAGCCAGGCGAACAGGGCTTTGGTCAGGGCGCTGCTCCAGGTCATGGACTGCGCCATGTCGAGGATTTTGTCACCAATGGCCAGCACCGTTTCGTTGCCGCCCAGGTAGTCACCCAGGGTATAGAAAGGCGTATAGAAGTTATTGAGGATTACGTAGGTGAAGGTCACAAGCGTCATGGCCGCCAGGAGAAAGGCAATGAAACCTTCCTCGAAGTGGTCCCAGATACGTCGTAGGGCGCTCATCGATTGATCTCCCGCCAAGCAGGGCAGACGTGGGATGGGCCAGCCGAGGGCCGCCCATCCGTCACTGCGCAGGCGGCACTGGGCTCGCCTGCGCTACAGGGGTGTGCTTAGATCTGGTTGGACGCGTCAGCGGCCTTGATCAAGTCAGCACCGATCTCGCCTTCGAACTTCTGCCAAACCGGCTTCATGGCATCGCGCCACTTGGCCCGCTCTTCAGGCGTCAGGGTGATGATCTCGGTGGTCTTGGCATCCAGGATGCGCTGCTTGTCGCCCTGGTTCAGGGCATCAGCCTGCTTGTTCACTTCAGCCGTGACTTCCACAACGATCTTGTCCAGCTCGCTGCGCACGTCGGCAGGCAGACCATTCCAGAACTTGGTATTGGTGATCAGCATGTAGTCCAGAAGGCCGTGGTTGGACTCGGTGATGTACTTCTGCACTTCATACATCTTCTGGCTGTAGATGTTGGAGTAAGGGTTTTCAGCACCATTGACCACACCGGTCTGCAGGCCCTGATATACCTCGGCAAAGCTCATCTTGCGCGGGTTAGCGCGCACTGCCTTGAACTGCTCTTCAAGCACGGCAGACGCCTGGACACGGAACTTCAATCCACGGGCATCCTTGGGTTCGCGTAAAGGCTTGTTGGCAGACAGCTGCTTCAGCCCGTTATGCCAGTACCCCAGCCCGGTGATGTTCTTGTCTTCCATGGACTTGAGCAGGTTCTGCCCCGCGGGGCTCTGCTGGAAGCGGTCCACGGCGGCCATGTCATTGAACAGGAAGGGCAGGTCAAATACCTGTATCTGCTTGGTGTAATGCTCGAACTTGGCCAGTGACGGCGCAATGATCTGCACATCACCCAGCAACAGCGCTTCCATTTCCTTGCCGTCGCCGAACAGGGACGAGTTCGGATAGACCTCGACCTTTACCTTGCCGGGCAGTCGCTCTTCCGCCAGCTTCTTGAACAGAATGGCGCCTTGCCCTTTGGGTGTGTGCTCGGCTACGACATGGGAGAACTTGATTACGATGGGATCTGCAGCATTAGCCAATCCGGCAGCACCAAGCGCGAGTGCGCAGGCCAGAGCCTTGAGCGTCATCTTGAACATACCTGTATTCCTTTGTTGTGATTATTGGTGAGGCAGTGAGGGCAGCATGTATATCAGAATTCGTTAATCATTAACGACCTTAGACGGCACACGCAGAGTTCGCCTCTACAAATCATAGGGCAAGCAATATGCCGAGAAACGATAGGGATCGCTGGTGTGCAATACCATGTCACAATGATTTCAAGACAGGCGCTCTAGAGCACCGCCTGGAAGTCTCTTGGGTACCATCGGTCTAGCCCTCTTAACGAGGCGGCAGAGCTTTTGCTAAGCGTTGGCGGTAATCCGCCACTAATGTCGCTGGTTGGCGGTTTTTCGCCACTGCTGGACTGCCTAATTGCGACATATTTTGCTCAGTTGTGTCGTAATTGGCATTTTTTGCTAACTGTTTAAGTTGAAAACCGTACGTCGATTAAACGCAGCATTTGCGAATCAGCACTTTTAAGGGCCGATCTTTATTTCCTAGGGGTATCGCACAGCATCAGGTGAGCGCATCGTTTTTACTGTCCGGCTGAACTGGCCTACCTTGCGCGGGACTAAGCGTCCGGGCAGTAATTGACGAAAGCCGATGATCTCTGTGTTTCCCTATTTTTTTCCGCTCGCTGCGCTGATCCGACGCGTACGGCTGTACCGTCCTTGCTACACAATGCTGCTGGTGGTTTCCCTGCTCTTCACGTTGGGGGGCTGCGGGCAGCTCAGCCATTCCGACATCATGAACAAGGATGATTCGGCTGATGCCGGCGAGTTCTTCCAGACCAATGTGGATCGTATGGCCACGCTGGCGATGCGTGACAACCTCAACAGCCTTTATCGACTGCTGGATAAGCTGTACCGCCGCAATCCGGCCGAGTGGCGCAAGACGGGTCAGCCAACGATCGAGGCGGCAGAAAAGCTCATCCAGACGGCTATCGAGCAGAACCGTGACCTGCCTTCGCTCAATGGCCTGAGGGATATCCAGGCGCTCAGCTATGCCTTGAGTCCCGAGTTTCAGGGCGACCGAGCCGGTGCGTTCATCTATGCCATTGGCACCATGCTGATCACTGCCCACGGCGGTCGGATGGAGTTCTATATCACCGATACGATCAGCGCCGAGTTCATCAACAATGCTGCCCGCAATATCGAAAAGGCAACCTGGATGCTGGGGCAACGCAAGGACTTACAGGGTAAGCGTTTACTGCTGGCCAATCAGTTGTCCAAGGATGGACGCAACCTGAGCTTTGCGGTGGAGTTTGGCAAGATTGTGGCGCGGCTCGATCTTATCAGCGAGGTGCTGGACGAGCGTTATCGGCGCTTGGGGGTGAGCTACGCACAAAGCCTGCTATTCATGAACTTCCTGCCGGTTCAGTAATGCGGCGTGGCTGCCCTGTCTATTCACAGGGCACGCTAACCAAAGACGGCAGGATCAGCGAGGTATCAGACCTTTCTCACGAATTCCGACTTGAGCTTCATCGCACCAATGCCGTCGATCTTACAATCGATATCGTGATCGCCTTCAACCAGACGAATATTCTTGACCTTGGTGCCGACCTTCACGACCAGGGATGAGCCTTTCACTTTCAAATCCTTGATGACCGTAACGGTATCGCCGTCCTGCAGCGTATTGCCTACTGAATCCTTGATGACCTTGCCGCCCTCGGAGGCTTCCGCAGTTTCGGTGGCAGACCACTCGTGTCCGCACTCTGGGCAAACGAGCTGGGTACCGTCTTCGTAGGTGAATTCGGAGTTGCATTGAGGGCAGGGTGGCAATGTGCTCACTGGACTTCCTTGGTGGGCGATAAAAGCCTGACATTATATAGGGTTTTAGCGGTTTCCGCTGGCGCGGTGGTCAACACCTGTCCACCATAATCGACTCATCGACTGGCGCGATCAGCCTTACACCAAAGAACACAATAATAAGTACGGCAACGCTATCCACATGTATGGTTCGCCGCTCCGAGGTCGGCAAGGCCATATCAGACAAGAGTGTAGGGGCGAGAAGGAAACTGTCTTTGACAGTCTCCCTCCAGAGCGGTCAGCTTATTTCATTAGCGCACGGGTGCGCTCGGCTGCCTTGGTAAAGCCTTTGAGTGACAGCGGGCCATGGGCTTCACCGCCGGTGGCGATAGTGGCCGTCACGTTGAGTGCCTTGCCCTTGCGCAGGGCCTTGAGCTGAGTGTTGTCAAACTCCAGCGGGGCGATGCAGCCAACCGGCAGGCAGGTATGGAAATCCACCGTTCGGGTGTCCTGGTCATCCACCTGCAGGCGCACGCCTTTGGTTACGGCAACGCCAAAGGGCAATACCATGAATCCGCCCAAGCCCTCTTTTCCAGGACGCAGCTCGATGGCCAGCATGCGCTGCCCATCCTTGTTGTTGATAACCTGAGACATGGCGCAAACCTTGCCTTCTTCAGGAACGTTCCGGCAGATCACCGACCAGTCACCGTAGGTCTCTGTCGCGGTAGGCTTGCCCTGTGCATCGCCAGGCGCGGTTTGTGCCTGTACCGTAGTGGACAGGCCGGCTCCCGTCAGCAGCATGGTCGAAAAGGCCAGCGCCGGGAGAAAGCCGTTCTGTTTCATGTTTCTTCCTTGCAGTTGTGAAGAGTAATGACGTACAGCATAGGTCATTTGACCCGATTGATGCTGCCCTTATGACGACACAGGAAGATCAGAAGGCCGTCACGGCAGGCTGATGGCGAGGCTACATAATGCCTCATGGCCTCTGGCCTCTTCCTTATCAGACGTGATTGCGAGACCTCCAATGCCCCTCTACCGTGAAGCGACACCCGATGACATCGCTGATATTTCCAGGCTGGGGCAGCTGCTCAATGACATGCACCACCAGGCTTGGCCGCAGATCTTTGCATCGGCCGAAGACGTGCGACGTGACGAGGCGAATTGGCGGCGCGCGATTGGGGCGGCGAATGCCACAACCTTTGTGGCGCAAGAGGACAGTGAACTGATCGGGTTCATCAGCGTTTACCTCATCAGTGAAACGCATTCCTTTTTCAATCCAATGCGTTATGCCCACGTAGGCTCGATCTGTGTGGACGAAACGCGGCGGGGAGAGGGCGTTGGCCGTACGTTGATGGTTCTAGCCGAGCAGTGGGCCAAAGAGAAAGGTGCAGTGGATATGCGCCTCACCGTGTGGGCCTTCAATGAGGACGCGCAGCGGCTATACGAGGAGCTGGGCTACGGGGTACGGTCGGTTTCGATGGGAAAGCAGCTGTCGTCACGTTAGGCAGCTATGTTCTTTAGCTGGTAAATAACACATAAAATTGCAAGGAGGTGCCGATGCGTTATTGCATTGCTGGGTTGCTAGGTCTTGTCCTCTCTGTCGGTATTACCCCTACGACGTCTGCAGAGACGCTGGTGACCATATTAGGCAAGACTTTTGGTTCGCTTGATTGCCTCTCTGTGCAGGACCTAGATAAGAAATTTGCATGCAATGCGGGTGGGCTATCCAATGGCAAAGGCTGCAAAAGCCTGGCCAATCCAGCGCTACGGGAGCAATGTCTCGACCAGAAGTTTATTCCTCAAGGCTATGTTTCAAGTAAACCCAAGCCTGCCATATCGCTAGACAATGCCTCTTTGCACGAGACCGTTAATGAGCAGATAACTCAACCCGTTTCATCTAGCAAGGCCATCCCTTTGATGGATGATGAGTCTGCATTGAGTGAAGTGGAGCGCACCTTGAATCTGCACACGCTCCGGTAGTCTGGCATTTTGAAATCAGCCGAACCCTCCTGCGAGGCTCCTGTCAGGACTATAGATACCTTTCTGACAGGAGATGAACATGGCGAAGCTACTTCTCAAGCCTCTCAGCCAACAGGTGATAGTGATTACCGGGGCGTCCAGCGGCATTGGACTGGTCACAGCCCGCATGGCTGGGCGTGCCGGTGCCAAGGTCGTTGTGGCGGCGCGGAATGAAGAGGCGCTCCAGCAATTGTGCGCCGAGATTCAGCAGCAGGGCGGTCAGGCGGCCTATGTGGTGGCGGATGTTGGCAAGGAAGAGGATGTTTCCCGCATTGCTGAGCAGGCTATCGAGACGTTTGGCGATATCGATACCTGGGTCAATAACGCTGGCGTTTCCATTTTTGGCGATTGCCTGGAAGTGACCATCGAAGACATGAAGCGCATGTTCGACACTAATTTCTGGGGTGTCGTCTACGGTTCGCGTCTGGCGGCCAGTTATTTCATCAAGCGCGGCGGCCCGGGTGCGATCATTAATGTGGGCAGCTTTTTCGGTGATCGGGCAACGCCGGTCCAGTCGACCTATTCGACCAGCAAGCATGCCCTGCACGGTTGGACCGATGCCCTGCGCATGGAGCTGGAACACAAGCAGTACCCTATCTCGGTCACGCTGGTGCATCCGGCGCGAATCGATACGCCCTATAACGAGCACGCCCGTAGCTACATGCCCAACCAGCCGGCACATCGGGGCATGATCTATCCCCCGGAGGCGGTGGCCGAGGCTATTTTGTTCGCTGCGGAAAATCCCAAACGGGATATGTTCGTGGGCAGCGAGGCCAAGGTTCTGGCATGGCTGTCGGCGCTGTCGCCGCGGCTGACCGACAAGCTGATGAACAAGATCATGTACCACTCCCAGTATGCCGACCGGCCCTCCCGTAGCCGGGAAGACAATGCCTTGTACGAGCCGGGTTATGGGCTGCATGAGCGTGGTACGCACCAGGGCTGCTCGTATCGCTCGCGCAGCTATTACGTGAAAATGTCCAAACACCCGGTGGTGTCATCGGTGGCGATTGCAGGATTGGGACTGATGGCGCTGAGGCTGATGAAGCGCTCGTAAAACTTTCCGGCAGAGGTTCAAGGCTTCTGCCGGGTATTAAGCACCAACGCGATACCGCCCAGCACAGCCAGGGCGGTGAGCAACAGGCGTAACGTCAGGGCTTCGCTCAACAGCAGCGCGCCAGCCAGGGCCGTCAGTACCGGTACGCTGAGCTGTACCGTAGCGGCTTGCAATGAGCCCAGCCCTCGCAGGGCGGTATACCAGAGCGCATATCCCACTCCCGAGGTAACGGCACCCGAGAGTACGGCGTAGAGCACTCCCATGAGATCCGAATGGCTATAGGCAATCGAGGCCAGGCTGATGAGCAGCGCCGGAACAGACGCCAGCAGGAGTTGCCCGCCGTAGCGGCCAGCGGGCTGGTAACCCCTCGGCCCTTGAGGGAGTAGAGCCCCCAGGCTACGCCGGATGCCAGCATCAACAGTGCACCCGTCAACGAAGGCGCGGTCGCACCGGGTAGGAGCAGGACGACTAGCCCACCCAACGCAAGAAGCAGCCCTGCCGTCGCCCAACGGTTCAGCCGCTCGCCACGTAACAGCCCGAGGCTGATCATGGTGACCTGCACTGCCCCAAAGAGCAGCAGTGCACCCGTACCTGCTTCCAGGTGCGTATAGGCAAAGGAAAAGGCCGCCGCGTAGATAAAGAGATAGATTGCCGAAGGCCAGTTGCCGGCCGGTTTGCCGTTCTGCTGGCGTAGTAGAAGCCACAGCACGAGTGCGCCTGAAAAAATGCGTAGCGTTGTAAAACTGGCCGGGTCGATTTCAGCGTGCTTGAGCGCCAGACGGCAAAGCAGGGAGTTGCCCGCAAAGGCCAGCATGGCCAGCGCGGTGAAAGTCAGTGTGCGTATTGTTGTAGGCATGCGTGTTCTGCATCAGAAGACGTGCCCAGAGTGTAGGCTGAATTGGCAGGTGTGAAAGCGGATTGTGCGATTAAGGTTTGAGCAGTAGCGGAGCAGCCTTAGCTGCCCCGCCTCAGCATCAGGCCTGTGCCGCCTTCAGTGTCGCCATGTCGATGACGAAGCGGTATTTCACATCGCCCTTGATCATGCGCTCGTAGGCGTCGTTGATGTTGCGGATATCCAGCATCTCGATATCGCAGGTAATGTCATGCTCGGCGCAGAAATCCAGCACTTCCTGGGTTTCCGCCATTCCGCCGATGAGCGAGCCGGCAATGATACGACGCTTCATGACAAGGTTGCCTGCATGAACGGCGGGCTCGATGGGCTCGATCAGGCCGACCAGGATATGCACACCGTCAAAGCGCAGGGTTTCGAGGTAGGGGTTCAGGTCATGCTGCACCGGAATGGTGTCGAGCAGGAAGTCGAAACGACCGGCTGCGGCCTTCATCTGGGCCTCGTCGGTAGAAATGATTACATGGTCCGCACCCTGACGCTTGGCCTCGTCCACCTTGGTTAGCGAGCGGGTAAATACGGTGACTTCCGCGCCCATGGCCTTGGCGAACTTGATGCCCATGTGGCCCAGGCCGCCCATGCCCAGTACGCCTACCTTGTCACCCGCCTTTACACCGTAGTGCTTGAGCGGCGAATAAGTGGTGATACCGGCGCACAGGATGGGTGCTGCGGAAGCTAGATCCAGCTTTTCAGGAATGCTGACAACGAAGCGATCGCTAACCACGATGCTGTCGGAGTAGCCACCCATGGTGTTGCTGCCATCTACGCGATCCGGGGAGGCATAGGTCATGGTGGGGCCTTCCAGGCAGTACTGCTCAAGATCCTTCTGGCACGCTTCGCAATGACGGCAGGAGTCCACCATACAGCCTACGCCAACCAGATCGCCCACCTTGTAGCGGCTGACATCAGCGCCCACAGCGGTCACCTTGCCTACGATTTCGTGGCCGGGCATCAGCGGATACACCGCAATTCCCCATTCGTTACGGGCCTGATGGATATCGGAGTGGCATACACCGCAATACAGGATTTCGATAGCCACATCATCTTTGCGCGGCGAGCGCCGCACAAAGGAATGGGGGACGAGAGGTGTCGTGGGCGACAGGGCGGCATAGCCGAATGCTTTGGTCATATAGAGCCTCACAAGACAAAAGATAGCGCTTCGAATCTGGCGACAGCCTGGCATAGGCAACGCACATCACCGTTGGGCGATGGCAGGCGCCACATCAGACTCATCGAAAAAGGGGGGAGGCCTATTGTGAGGAATCGGCGAGGACAGGTCATGACGATTCCTCCTGAGCTTATGCCTATTTCTCCAGCATGTAGGTGTTATAGGCTCTTTACCTTTCTGTTTTTACGATTATGGTAATGCCTGTTTCTCTTGACGATGCCGTTTCCATGCAGCTGACCCGCCATCTCGATGCCAATGCCACCCTGGTTTCCCTGATCCAGCCACTTGCCACGCGCGAAGGGTTTTTGCCAACGCCTATGGAACAGGTTCGAATCGTGACGGCGCGCAGCAATATGTCGCGATCGCCTCAGATCTACGAGCCCAGCCTGATGGTGGTGGCGCAAGGCAGCAAGCTGGCCTATCTCGGCGAGCGAACCCTGGAGTACGGTGCCGGCCATTACCTCGTCCAGGCGCTGCCCGTACCGTTCGAGTGTGAGACGTTCGCAACACCTGAGGCTCCCTTACTGGGAGTGTCCATTGGCATTGACCGAAGCGTATTGGGCGAGCTGGTGCTGGCGATGGGACCGGAAGAGGTTCAGCCGGCCCGTGTGCAGACGCCAGAGTCCATGGTGTCTTCCCCACTCGACACCGCCATGCGGGAGGCGGTGGAGCGGCTGCTGCGGTGCCTTCACGATCCGCTGGAATGCCGGATCTTGGGCGCGATGCGCCTGCGCGAGGTCTTGTTCGTGGCGCTGCGAGGGCCGCAGGGCGGAGCACTGAAAGCACTGGTCGAGCAGCGGGGGCAGTTTGCCCGGATCGCGGCCTCGTTGACGTATCTGCATCACCACTACGCCGAGCCGCTGAACGTCGATCAGCTGGCCCGCTGCGCTAATATGAGCACGTCGGCGTTTCATGAGCACTTCAAACGCAGCACCCTGGTGTCACCTGTGCAGTACCTGAAGCGGCTGCGGCTTATCAAGGCACAGCAACTGCTCGTGGCTCAGCGGTTCAACGTCTCCCAGGTAGCGCTCCAGGTTGGCTACCAGAGTGCGTCCCAGTTCAGCCGCGAGTACAAACGTTACTTCGACCACAGTCCGGCGGCCGAGCGCCATGAGCATCCATCTGCCGAGGCCGCCTCGTAAGGCCTGTCAGCTGACGGGGCGGCGAGCGGTAAACAACGCCACCTTGCCTTCTACAGTGATATTTACCTGCTCGAAATGAGTGCCTAAGGCGTGCTTCAATCCTGGCACGTCGTCATGACGGTTGGAAAAGATGCCCTTGCGGTTATAGACATTCATCAGTGTGCGTCCAAACCCGTTATGCCCGGCTCGGTCCCCCAGGATGGTTGCCCCAAACAAGACGCCTTCAGGTTTCAGGTGCGGCTTCAGGTTGGCAAAGACGCGAACCTTGTCGGTCAGGGTGCCTGGAAGGCAATGCAACAGATAGAAAAGCGAGATGGAATCGAACTGAGCGGGCACAGGCCAGGGCTGCATGACGTCATGCCGCACGGTTCGTGTCGACACGCGGCTCACCCTGCGCTTGGCAGCAGCAAGGCTGCTGGTATTGAGGTCCATCAGCGTGATATCAGCGGTGTCTGGCAGATCTGCCTTTGCCAGATAAAAGCCTGTCCCCACGCCAACGTCCAGATGCTGCGTACCGACATGGCGATTGAAAAACGGTAATAGAACATCCCGTGTACCGCATTGCCAGGCAAAGCGGTTGGAAATTCCCAGCACCCAGACGTCATACAGGGCCAGGGTCAAGGGAGAATAGACTGCAGCGCCAGACTCTGTATCGATGTTCATCGGTACGGCTCGCCTTGAAGAAGAGCCTGAGCCTAGCCGCGGTCTGGCAGAGCGACAACTCCCAGTATCCAGCGACGGAACCTGGTTCCGTTTCGTTTGTGGCGAGGCCGGGCTGGTCTTGACCGACCCGTTTTTCAGCAACCCCTCTGGTGGGGCCATCTATACCTACCAGGTGCCGGCCCCTGTCGATTCAGGCAGCGTCAACTCGCCCTTGTCCTTGAACCGTACCGTTCCCAAAAGGCCCCCTGCCAGCTTGCCGTGGATGGTATAGGGCACGCTCTTGGTAGGCGTATGCTCGGCAAAGCCCCAGAACTGGCGTACGGCCGAGAAAGCCGAGACGGTAACCGGAACGGTCAGTACCGTCTCGCCATACCGGGGTACGCTGCCGCTCTGGCTGCTAACACCGCTGGCCAGCGGCTGGCCGTTGATGTCCATATCTAGCGCCAGGCCGTTGTAGTCGATGGCTGTATCGTTTGGGTTCTGCACACGCAGCTTCACATTGAAGCGCATTTCCAGCCCTTGTCCTGGCAGCGGCTCGATGCCTGCCACGGCAATTCGCAACGGATCCCGCTGGCCCAGGGTGCTACAGGCTGCAAGACCCAGTAGAAACAAGGCGCCGATCAACAGGCGAGCGCAAGTGCGGTAGGCAGATAACAACATGAAAAGGCTCCGGTCGGCGATACATCACGATACAGGTGGGACCGGTCATTGGTCGCTTCTACTCCTCGTCCACGGGGCGATATCGCAAAAGCGTGAACCAGCAAGCCTCGAACCTTTGTGCAGACTCGAGGCGCGCCGGGCTAAAGGGCAGCCGGTAAAGCGTTCTGACGCGCACGAAGGTTTTGCGCCACGCAGGCACCGATCACGAGTATCATCAGAATGGCGCCCAGGATGGCAGAGGAGCCGACCGTACCCAAATCCAGCCCACCCTTGTCATGCGCCTTGGTCAGGAAGTCGCCCAGCGTGGCGCCAAACGGACGGGTGAGAATAAACGCCATCCAGAACAGCAGAATGGTCGAGAGGCGTGTGAAAAAGTGGGCCAGTACGATCACACCGATAATGCTGCCAATCAGCAGCGCTCCCCCCGCAAAACCCAGGTCCGAGTCGTCGGCCAAGTAGTCACCCAGGGCGGTACCCAGCGTGTTAGAGAACAGAATCGTAACCCAGTAGAACAGCTCGGCTTTGAAGGTATGGATCCTGTCGACCGAGAACGATGTACCGCTCAGGCGCCACAGCACGAAAATTGCGATTAGGATCATGATCAGCACGGCCGAACCGGTGGCGTAGCCCAGCCCCAGGGTTCGATCCATAAAGTCGGAAATGGTCGTGCCTGCCGTGCTGGTAGACAGGATCACCGCCCAGTACAGCGGGGGGATGTAGCGTTTGACTGATAGCTGAGCAATCAAGGTGACCAAAAACGCACTGATCAGAATCAGGGAACTCAAGGCATAGCCTATATCCAGGGTCATTGACAGCAGGTCACCGGCCGTCTCGCCCAATGTCGTGGCGCAGATTTTCATGACCCAGAATGCAAGGGTAATCTGTGGAAGTTTGTTCATTGTTGTTCCCTGCTCAAGGGCTCGATGGGGGAGAGAAAGCTGAGCGCATGGATGGCACTTCAGAGGCCCTAAGGTGCAGGGGAGCAGGTCAAAAATCGGTCAAAAGCACATCAACGATTCGTGTAACAGAATATTTCGGCGTCAACTCAGTCGTATTCTGCCGGTTCATGCTCGCCGAGCAGACGTCGCTGTCGGGGCGTACAGGCATCCAGTACCGCCGGATTGAACTGCCAGGCGAGGTAAGGTGAGAACTTCTGAGCCACCATGCGCCGGCCATAATGAATCTGGAGAAGATAGCGGGTCCGGTCACGGGTGCGGTTGCGGCTGCCGGCATGCCACAGTTCGCTGCGCAGAAACAGTACGTCGCCCGGCTGGCAGAGCACCGGCTGCGCCTCCCGGTCTTGCCAGTTTGTCTCGCCTTCCAGTGGTTTACGACCTGCACGGTGGCTGCCTGGAATGACCAGCGTCGGGCACAGGTCCTCGGTGATCTCATCCAGATAGACCTGGGCGGTACAGATCTGCATGGGCAGTTCAAATGTCGGGTCTGCCAGCAGGGACCGGGGCAATGTCATCGCCAGGTAATCCACGTGCAGGTCTGCGCCGATAAAGCCAGGATGGCAGCGCCAGGCTGTCTGCCCAATGATATGGCAATCTTCGCCTAGGGACGCTTCGGCCAGTTCGATCACGCCGGGCAGATCCAGGTAAGGCAGCCATACGGGATCGCGATTGAAAACGCATTTGTAATGGTCAACGAGACCGGTGTAGTCCCAGTGGATGGGCTCCAGCTGATCAATGGCCGCGCGGACTTCGTCGACCAGAGCGGGACTCAGCACGCCATGCAGCAAGACGAAACCCTGTTCGTGCATGGCCTGCAGGCGATGATCAATAGCCGTATGGGCAGGAAGCGGATTCATGGCGACGTTTCATGGACGGTGCTTCATTAGAACCTGCCACGTGGCTCGGGTTGCACCTGAAGGCAATGCTTCATGGTGTCGCAGGCCTGTTGAATAAGTCATATATGCGACATTTTTGTGACTGATTCCTCGCTAGAGCCAGGGAAACGTCGTTTATAGAGTTGAAAAGCCGTCCAAGTATCGCTGATATGGCAGGGTTACTTAGCCTTGCGCTAAATCATTTCAGCAAGTGACAGGCACTATTATGACAATAACGAAACAGTCTTCTTCGGATGGAACCTCCCTTTCCCCGGCGCTGAAACCGCGCCACGTCACCATGCTTTCCATTGCCGGTGTTATCGGTGCCGGCCTTTTCGTGGGCTCAGGTCATGCCATCGCCGCGGCAGGGCCTGCCGTACTGCTGGCCTATGCCCTGGCTGGAACCCTTGTGGTGCTGGTGATGCGAATGCTTGGTGAGATGGCCGTGGCCTCGCCAGATACCGGCTCCTTTTCGTCCTATGCCCATCAGGCCATCGGACGCTGGGCCGGCTTTACCATCGGCTGGTTGTACTGGTGGTTCTGGGTATTGGTGATTCCGCTCGAAGCGGTGGCGGCTGCGGCCATCCTCAATGCCTGGTTTCCGGCAATCGCCACCTGGCAGTTCGCGCTGGCGATTACAGCCTTTCTGACGGTGACCAACCTCTTCAGCGTCGCCAAGTATGGTGAGTTTGAATTCTGGTTCGCGCTGCTCAAGGTACTCGCGATCATCGCATTCATCGTACTGGGTGCAGTGGCCATGGTCGGAGCACTGCCAGGGCGCGAAGTCAGCGGCCTGGGTACGCTGATGGCTGCCCATGGCGGCTTCATGCCCAACGGCTTCAATGCCGTCATCGGGGCACTGCTGACCACCATGTTCAGCTTCATGGGTACCGAGATCGTAACCATTGCTGCGGCCGAGTCGAAAAACCCTTCCAAGCAGATCGGCAAGGCGACCAACTCGGTCATCTGGCGTATCGGTCTGTTCTATATCGTCTCGATCTTCCTGGTCATCTCCATCGTGCCCTGGCAGGATCCGCAACTTCCGGTGGTAGGCTCCTACCAGCGTGCGCTGGAGTTTCTGTCTATTCCCCACGCCAAGTTGATCGTCGATCTGGTGGTGCTGGTCGCGGTGGCCAGCTGCCTGAACTCGGCGCTTTATACGGCATCGCGCATGCTGTTCTCCCTGAGCCGCCGGGGTGATGCACCGGCGGCCTTTGGTCGGACGGCTGCCGGCGGTGTGCCGCGTGCCGCCGTTCTGGCGAGCACTGCTGTGGGCTTTGCAACAACGATCGCCAACTTCACTATGCCGGAGGCCGTGTTCAGCTTCCTGTTGGCAACCTCTGGTGCAGTGGCCCTGCTGGTTTATCTGGTGATTGCCGTGTCGCAGCTGCGCATGCGTCGCAAGCTGAACGCAAGTGGTCAGCCCATCGAGTGCCGCATGTGGTTGTTCCCTTGGCTGACCTGGTTGGTGATCGGCTTCATCATCATGGCGCTGGGTATCATGCTAATGACAGAAGCGCACCGCATGGAAATCCTGGCCACCGGCCTGCTGGCCTTGGTTGTGGTTGCCATCGGTTCCTGGCTAGGCGCCAGGGATCGTAGCAACGCTACCCTGATGACGGCCTCGCAAAGCCGTTGATCCTCCAGGACCGGTAACGAGGGCTCGTTACCGGTCTTTCCTTCTGGATTTCTTCATTAATAGCTACTCCCTTTTTGTAAATAGCTACTCCCTTTTTGTAGCGCCGGCACGTCTGATTTATACCGTGCGAGACTGCCTGATCTGTTCAGTTGTTCTCGGCATAGTGGCAAGTCTTGTCAGAAAGATCTACGCACCGTTTCAGGGCTTTTTTCTGAGACGAAGCGGCAAAAAGGTAGACATTTCTGCGGCGCTTGGGTAAAAAAGGATTATCTCTCGGCGCCAAACGCGCCATGCTGTTATGAAAACGCAGGTCTTGTTTCCATCGGTAACGCAGAAATGCCCATTTATGGTGCGTTGCGTTACAGATTGACCCAATTTGGACCATAACAGTTTCTATTTTTTCGCTTCTGCTCCTGCACAATTCTTCCTGACTGTTTATGGCGGTAACACTTCCGCGGCACGACAATGTGCGCATCTTAAATAGTTAGCTACCTGTCATAAGCAGGAAGGAAAGCATCATGGAACACACCCTACGTTCCAACTCATTCACCGCTTCAAACGCTTCTAAATCCAATACTTCGCTGGTGCTGCGCGTTCTGACAACGCTGTCGGTCTGGCATCGTCGTATCGTCAGCCGCAACGAGCTGGCCCGCCTGGATGCCCGTATGCTGGCCGACGCCGGTATCACTGAAGCCCAGCGTTACGAAGAACTGCACAAGCCGTTCTGGCGTTAAGTGTTACGGTTACGCACACCGTAACCGGCAAGACCTGTCGGGAGCCGTCATCGATAGCGGCTCCCATGACATCCCTCCCGCGTTTTTCTTCTCTTTCCTCTCTATTTAGCCGGCCTCTTGCCTTGCCGGATTTTCCTGCGTGCGCGTTTTTCAGCACCGTGCCCGGGCTTCTATTGAATTGCCGGAACCTTGCCTGAGGCTTAAAGTCAGTCGCCTATAACCAGAACAACCCCTGCGCAGCAGACCTTGATGGACGACTCGCGGGTAAATCGCCACGTCGACTGCTGGCATGCATATGGACTGTGAGGGAGGTTAATTGGCAATGCTTTTCTTTTCGCGGCGCGCTAGACCCCTGTTTCAGCGCACTTCCGCGTTGTTTCTGCTAGGGACGGCCCTGACCGGTATGGCAGGCTGCTCGGACGATTCACAACCGGCCCCCAATCCTCCTCACGTAAGAGTCCAGCGTGTAGCCCTGGAAGAGGTAGCGACTACCACCACCCTGACAGGCGATGTGCAGGCGCGTATCCAGACCACACTGTCATTTCGTATCAACGGCAAGATCAATGAGCGTCTGGTCGATGTGGGTGATCACGTCAAGCAGGGGCAGGTCCTCGCCCGTCTCGATCCGCAGGATCAGCGCAACAACGTAGCCGCCGCTGAAGCGCAGGTGTTTTCCCAGCAGTCCAGGGCGAACCTTGCCCGTGTGCAGTTCGAACGGCAAAAGGCGTTGATGCCCAAGGGCTACACCACCCAAAGCCAATATGACGAGGCCCTGGCTGCCCTGAAGGGTGCAGAAAGTGCCTTGAGTGCTGCGCGTGCTCAGCTGGACGATGCACGCAAGCAGCTCAGTTATGCCAATCTGGTATCGGCCGCCAGCGGCGTAATCACCGAGCGGCAGGCCGAGGTCGGGCAGGTCGTTCAGGCATCCATGCCGATCTTTACCCTGGCGCAGGAGGGCGACCGCGATGCCGTCTTCAATGTGCAGGAATCGTTACTTGCCCGCGATCCGGGCAACCAGCCTATCGAGGTCGCCCTGTTGAATGATCCGACGGTGCGCACTACCGGCCATGTACGCGAGGTTTCGCCGGTCATTTCCCAGCAGAGCGGTACCGTGCGTGTGAAGGTGCTGCTCGACAAGGTCCCGCCGCAGATGGCGCTGGGGACAACCGTTACGGCGTCGTTGGGTACGCCAGGCAAGCAGCGCGTTGTGCTGCCCTGGACAGCGCTCAATGGCACCGTGGAAAAGCCCGCCGTGTGGGTACTGGACGCTGACAACCGCGCCCACCTCAAACCGGTGACAGTTGCCCGGTACATCACCGGACAGGTCATGATCGATGATGGATTGGCACCTGATGACCGCGTCGTGACGGCTGGTGGTCAGCTGCTTTATGACGGACTCAAGGTCGAAGTCGTCGAGGTCACGGATCATGCGGCCCCTGTTCAGCCTGCTGCCATCCACCCTGGTGATAACGCTAAGGCTCAACAGGGAGCGTCGTCATGAGCAGGATACGTGTTCTTCTACTGGGCCTCGTGGCGCTGCTGGCCGCGTGCTCCGACAAGCAGGAGCCACCGCCTCCGGTCCGCCCGGTACTGTTCGTTGAGGCCAAACCCCAGCAGGCACGCGCGCTCGGTGCCTTTACCGGGAATATTCAGGCACGGTATGAATCAACCTTGAGCTTTCGCGTAGGCGGGCGCATTGCCCAGCGCAAGGCTGATGTAGGCGATGTGGTGAAGAAAGGCACCTTGCTGGCTGCGCTGGACCCGACCGATCAGCAGAATGCTTACCGCAGCAGCGAGGGTGATCTGGCCCAGGCTCAGGCCCAGTGGATGGACGCCGAGGCCGATGCCAAGCGGCAGCAGGCCTTGTATGCCAAGGGTGTCGGGTCCAAGGCGCAGCTGGATCAGGTCATGGCCCAGTTGCATACGGCTCGCGCTGCACGTGATCGTGCCCAGGCCGCCCGGGATCAGGCCCGCAACCAGCTCTCCTACAGCGAGCTGTATACCGATTTCGATGGTGTGATCACGGCCTGGCATGCCGAAACCGGGCAGGTGGTATCCCCTGGTCAGCAGGTAGTCACCCTGGCGCGTCCCGAAGTAAAGGAGGCGGTTGTAGACCTGCCGGCGGGGTTGGCAGAGACATTACCGGCTGACACGACGTTTACCATCACCTCGCAGTTGGAGCCTTCGGTCTCTACCACCGGCCGCATCCGTGAGCTGGCGCCTCAGGCCGACGCCATGACGCGAACCCGGAGGGTACGACTCACGCTGGCCGAACTGCCCCCAACGTTCCGCCTGGGCTCGCTGGTAACGGTAACGCTGACCAATGATGCGCCCCGTGAACTTACCGAGCTGCCGGCCAATGCATTGCTCAAGCAGGATGGCAAGACGTACGTCTGGATCGTCGACCCTGATACCAAAACCGTTTCACTGCGCGAGGTCCATGTGCTGACCCGAGATGAGCGGAGCATTACGGTCGATAACGGCCTGAACGCGGGCGAGCGGGTCGTGACGGCCGGCGTACACAGCCTCAAACCTGGACAAGACGTGAAAATGGATGTGGAACAGCGCTGATGAAATCCTTCAACCTTTCTGACTGGGCGCTGCGTCACCAGTCCTTTATCTGGTACATCATGTTTGTCGCGCTGTTGATGGGAACCTATTCCTACTTCAACCTTGGCCGCGAAGAGGATCCCTCGTTCACCATCAAGACCATGGTGATCCAGACCCAGTGGCCGGGCGCGACCACCCAGGAAACCCTGGAGCAGGTCACCGACCGGATCGAAAAGAAACTCGAAGAGCTGGATTCGCTGGATTACACCAAGAGCTTTACCCGGCCGGGCTTGAGCACGGTGTTCGTGTACCTGCGCGATACCACCAGCGACAAGGAAATCCCCAATATTTGGTATCAGGTCCGCAAGAAGATTTCCGATATCCAGGGGCAGTTTCCGCAAGGGATACAGGGACCGGCCTTCAATGACGAGTTCGGCGATGTATTCGGCAGCATTTATGCCTTTACTGGCGACGGTATCTCGTATCGGCAGCTGCGCGATTACGTAGAGCGGGTGCGCCTGGACATCCGCGCAGTGCCGGACCTGGGTAAGGTTGAGCTCATGGGGGCGCAGAACGAGGTCATCTACCTCGACTTCTCGACGCGTAAACTGGCAGCACTGGGGCTCGATCAGCGACAGATCATGCAGAGCCTGCAGGCACAGAATGCCGTGACGCCCTCCGGCGTAATCGAGGCCGGTCCAGAACGCGTTTCGGTACGTACCTCCGGTGAATTCAAGTCAGAGAAAGATCTGGAGGCTGTCAACCTTCGGATCAATGACCGCTTCTACCGTCTGGCTGATCTGGCCACCATCCACCGGGATTACGCCGATCCGCCTACATCCCTGTTCCGCTTCAACGGCGAGCCGGCCCTGGGCCTAGCAATTGCCATGCGCAAGGGTGGCAACGTGCAGACCTTTGGTGCGGCGCTGTCCGAACGGATGAAGGCGATTACCGGTGAGCTACCGGTCGGGGTGGGCGTGCATCAGGTGTCCAACCAGGCCGAGGTGGTGGAGAAGGCGTCCAGCAGCTTTACCCATGCGCTGTTCGAGGCGGTCATCATCGTGTTGGTGGTGAGCTTTATCAGCCTGGGTCTGCGTGCCGGGCTGGTGGTGGCCTGCTCAATCCCTCTCGTGCTCGCCATGGTGTTTCTGTTCATGGAATACAGCGGTATCACCATGCAGCGGATCTCCCTGGGTGCCTTGATCATTGCCTTGGGCCTTCTGGTGGATGACGCCATGATCACCGTCGAGATGATGGTGACCCGGCTGGAAGAGGGCGACTCGCTCCACAAGGCGGCCACCTACGCTTATGACCACACGGCCTTTCCGATGCTGACCGGCACGCTGGTCACCGTGGCGGGATTCGTGCCTATCGGCCTCAACAAGAGTACCGCCGGCCAATATACCTTTACGTTGTTTGCCGTAATTGCCGTGGCGCTGATCCTGTCGTGGATCGTGGCGGTGCTGTTCTCACCGGTGATGGGCGTGCACCTGCTACCCAAGTCGCTCAAGCATAAAAAGGAAAAGGGGCCGGGACGACTGGCGCGCTGGTCCCAGAGCTCGCTGGTCTGGTCCATGCGGCACCGCTGGCTGACCATTATCATGACGGTGTTGCTCTTTGCGGCCGCGCTGTTCTGCATGCGTTTCGTGCAGAACCAGTTCTTCCCGTCCTCGGATCGGCCGGAAATTCTGGTGGACTTGAACCTGCCGCAGAACAGCTCCGTGCTGGAAACCCGTGCGCAAATGGATCGTTTCGAGGCATCCCTCAAGGGAGACCCAGACATTGCCCGCTGGAGTTCGTATGTAGGACAGGGCGCGGTGCGCTTCTACCTGCCGCTGGATCAGCAGCTCAATAACCCGTTTTATGGACAGGTCGTTATTGTCAGCAAGGACCTGGAAGCCCGTAATCGGCTGATCCCCAAACTCAAGGAGCGACTCAAGAACGAATTTGTCGGGCTCGATGGGTATGTACAGCCTCTGGAGATGGGGCCGCCAGTAGGACGGCCGATCCAGTATCGCGTCAGTGGTCCAAGCATTTCCGAGGTGCGTAAGCAGGCGCTGGCATTGGCCAGCGCCATCAGTACCAACCCGCATATCAGCGATATCCTTTTCGACTGGAACGAGCCGGGGCGGATGCTGAAAATCGATGTGAACCAGGACCGTGCCCGCCAGCTGGGGCTATCGTCCCAGGACGTGGCCCAAATCATGAACGGCGTGGTGAGTGGTACGCCCATTACCCAGGTGCGTGACAGCATCTACCTCGTCAACGTGGTAGGGCGCTCTGAAGATGCCGAGCGCAGCTCTATCGAGACCGTGGAAAACCTGCAGATCGTGACGCCCTCGGGCACCTCGATTCCGCTCAAATCTTTTGCCACGGTGGGGTACGAGATGGAGCAGCCGCTGGTATGGCGGCGTAACCGCCAGCCAACCATTACGCTTAAGGCCACTATCGAGGGTTCTATCCAGGCGCCGGATCTGATCAAGGCTCTTCAGCCCAAGATCGATGAGTTCAAAGGTAACCTGCCACTCAACTATCAGGTCAACGTAGGCGGTACCGTAGAGGAAAGCGGCAAGGCGCAAAAGCCTATTGCAAGCGTAATCCCGCTCATGCTGTTCCTGATGGCCACGTTCCTGATGATTCAGCTCCAGAGCGTTCAGAAGATGTTTTTGGTTGCCAGTGTGGCGCCGCTGGGGCTGATCGGGGTCGTACTGGCGCTGGTGCCCACGGGAACGCCGCTGGGCTTCGTGGCCATTCTGGGGGTGCTGGCGCTGATCGGGATCATCATCCGCAACTCGGTCATCCTGGTAACCCAGATCGATGAGTTTGAGCAGGATGGGCGTCATCCCTGGGATGCGGTCATCGAGGCGACCAATCATCGACGTCGGCCGATTCTGCTGACAGCCGCCGCCGCCAGTCTGGGCATGATTCCCATCGCCCGTGAGGTCTTCTGGGGGCCGATGGCCTATGCGATGATCGGTGGCATTGTGGCAGCAACCCTACTCACGCTGCTATTCCTGCCAGCGTTATACGTGACCTGGTATCGCATCCGCGAACCAAGCAAAGCGCAATAAGGAAAGAAGGAAAAAACGGCAGCTGAACCGCCCCGGAGGGGTCGGGCGGTTCCAGCATGCCACAAGGAGCTATCTCCGGAGCTGCAGCAGGGTACGGGAGGGAGAAACCCAGTGCTAAAAGATTCTCGTCAGGGCTAACGAGAAGAGCACCGGCAGTACTGCAGCTCACATGGACAAGAATAAAAGCGTAACATCTGGAAATAAATAGGCTGCTAAGCGAAACAGCGTTACGGAGCAGGCAACAATAATGGATACGTTACAAGGCATGCGGATTTTTACCCGGGTGGTCGACGCGGGCAGTTTTACGGCCGCTGCGGCCTTGCTGGACTTATCGACGGCGCAGGTTTCCCGGGTGATTTCCGACCTGGAGACGCATCTACAAACACGGTTGTTGCACCGTACTACCCGCCGGCTGGCGCTAACGGAGGCTGGGAAGCGCTATCTGGAGCGCTGCCGGGGCATTCTCGATTCGGTAGCCGAAGCCGAGGCTGAGGCCAGTGGTGCACACCTTAAGCCTTCCGGCCGGTTGCGCGTACACTCCCTGACTGGACTGGGAACCGAACACCTGGCGCCTCTGGCGGCGCTCTATGCTGAGCGCTATCCCGATGTCACGCTGGATTTCACGCTGTCCCAGAATCGACCTGACCTGATCGAAGAAGGCTACGATGTAGCCATTACCATGGATCGAAATTTGCCTGACTCAGAACTGGTCGCCCAACGGCTTGGTGAGGTCTATAGCGTCGTCTGTGCCTCGCCCGATTACTTGGCCAAGTGGGGCACGCCCCATCATCCGCGCGATCTGGACCAGCACACGTGCCTGTTGCTTCAGGACCCGACATTTCCCGAGGAGTGGGTATTTACCAAGCCGGACGAAGAAACGTCGATCAAGCCCCGCTCGATCTATCAGGTAAATGTTGCGGATGCACTGGCCAATACGGCCAAGGCCGGACTCGGCCTGTGCCTGTTGCCCAGCTTTATTGCTGCACCGGCCTTGCGGGAAGGCGGACTCGTGCGGGTATTGCCCGAGTATCGCCTGCGTGAGCGCAGTGTCTATGCGCTGTATCCGTCCCGACGCTTCCTGGATGCCAAGATCAAGGCGTGGGTGGATATCCTCAAGGAAGAGCTACCCAGACGGTTTAGCAACGACGATGACATCGTAGCCATGCATTCCTACTGGGCCATCTGAGCCTGCCTCGCCTGGAATACTTGCGCAATTGGTAAATCTCTATGTACCCAGGCGATATTTTTCAATAATTGTTACGCGTTATCCTAGTGATGAACCCAATCCAAGGGTGTCAGGAGTTCATCATGTTACGTTTGTTTACTGCCTCGATTCTTGCTGTATCTGCTGTTGCTTTTACCCAGGTGAGCTTTGCCCGTGATTCCTACGAGCAGAACTACAAGCTCGTCAACCAGAACCACGCTGTCATGGAGCGCTTCCAGCAGGCGCAACAGACTCAGAAAGCCCAGCAAGACCAGCAGGTTTCCCAGCGTTAATCCCGTTTGGCCCAGGCGCCCGCCGCGCCAAACGTCGTCTTCAGGACCTGCTCGTTTTCGGAGCGTTTCCGCCACTGCCAGAAGTTTCCCCCTTATGGACCATGCTCACGGTGTGAGGATGTGCATTTCCATTGCCTTCAGGCGTGACGCAACTGCTTGTCGATAGCGCAGGTTCTCAAGGAAAAACCATTCTGCTCCTTTGGTTTTTCATGTTTTAGCCGCATCCCTTGATGCGGCTTTTTTATATCTGCGGTATTTATTGCAGGACTGCTTCAACTGCATCCCTTGCCTACCGGAGAGTACATGTCCCATCAAGACCTCGTTTCCATTCCTGATCGTCTGGCCGCCTTGCGTCAGGTCATGCATGAAGAGGGCGTCGATGCCTGCCTGATTCCGTCCGCCGATCCGCATTTGTCGGAGTACCTGCCCGAGCGTTGGCAAGGGCGGTCATGGCTATCGGGTTTCACGGGCTCGGCCGGTACGCTGATCGTGGCAAAGGATTTTGCTGGCGTCTGGACGGACAGCCGCTACTGGGAACAGGCCCAGGCTGAGCTGGCAGGTTCGGGCGTGGAACTGATGAAGCTGGTGGCTGGCGGCATGCAGGCCCACATCGACTGGATGGCCGAGCATGTACCGACGGGTGGCACCGTGGCGGTGGATGGGGTTGTGCTGTCGCTGGGTGCCGCCGAGGCGCTGCGCAAGGCTTTTGCCGATAAGAACATTTCGTTACGCACCACCATCGACCTGATCGACCGTATCTGGCCCGAGCGGCCCGCACTGCCTGCGGCGCCGGTATACGCTCACGAGGCGCCATACGCACCGGTATCCCGCACTGAAAAGCTGGAGCAGGTACGCAAGGCCATGGCCGAGCAGGGAGCTGACTGGCATTTCATTTCCAGCCTGGATGATATTGCTTGGCTGTTCAACCTGCGTGGTGCCGATGTGTCCTATAACCCGGTCTTTCTGGCCCATGCGTTGATCGGGCCGGGTCAGGTGCAGCTGTTCGTGGGTGCCGGGAAAATTCCGACGGCTCTTGAGCGCACACTGAACGAAGCCGGTATCCAGCTGGCCGCCTATGACGCGGCCCATGGTGCTCTGGCGGCGCTGCCTGCCGGGTCAAATCTGCTGGTCGATCCGGCGCGCGTCACCTACGGCCTGGTGGAAGGCGTGCCCTCCAGCGTCAAGCGCATCGAGGCGATTAATCCATCCACTCTGTTTAAGTCCCGCAAGACGGCAGCCGAAGCACAGCATGTGCGTGAGGCCATGGAGCAGGATGGCGCGGCCTTGTGCGAATTCTTCGCCCAGTTCGAGGCGGCACTTGAGGCTGGAGAGCGGGTGACCGAGCTGACGGTGGATGAATGGCTGACCGCTGCCCGTGCACGCCGCCCCAATTTTGTCTCCCTGAGTTTCTCTACTATTGCAGGCTATAACGCAGGGGGGGCGCTGCCCCATTACCATGCAACAGAAGAGGCACATTCTGTTATCGAGGGCGACGGCCTCCTGCTGATCGACTCCGGCGGTCAGTACCTGGGAGGCACGACGGATATCACCCGCGTTGTGCCCATTGGCACGCCCAACGACGAGCAGAAGCGTGACTTCACCCGTGTACTCAAGGGCATGATCGCATTGTCCAGAGCACGTTTTCCGGCAGGCATCGCGTCACAGATGCTCGATGCGATTGCCCGTGCGCCCATCTGGGAAGCGGGCATCGATTACGGTCATGGAACCGGGCATGGGGTAGGATACTTCCTGAACGTACACGAGGGGCCGCAATCCATCACGTTCTATGGTCAACCATCCCCCAACAGTGCCATGCGGGAAGGTATGATCACGTCCAACGAACCCGGTATCTACCGGCCCGGGCAGTGGGGCGTGCGGATCGAGAACCTGCTGCTCAACGTGGCCGAGCCTGAAACCGAGTTCGGCCAGTTCATGCGTTTCGAAACCTTGACGCTGTGCCCGATCGATACCCGCTGTATCGACAGTACGCTCATGCGTGAAGATGAGATCGCCTGGCTGAACGCCTACCACGCCGAGGTGCGTGAGCGTGTCCGTCCGCTGGTCAGCGGTGCGGCGCGCGATTGGTTGGACACTCGAACCCGGCCGCTATAAGCGTCCGTTTATTTACCGCCATGGAAGTCGGCCACAAGCGGGCTTCCTGGGGTGGTTCTCAAGGAATACCCATGAACGACCATAGTCAGCAATTCGCCAGCGACAACTACTCAGGGATCTGCCCGGAAGCTTGGGCGGCCATGGCCGAAGCCAATCACGGGCACGATACCGCCTATGGTAATGATGCCTGGACGGCCCGCGCCGCAGATCATTTCCGCGAATTGTTCGAAACCGATTGCGAAGTCTTCTTTGCCTTCAACGGTACTGCTGCAAACTCCCTGGCCCTGGCGGCCCTGTGCCAGTCCTATCACAGCGTGATCTGCGCCGAGACGGCCCACGTGGAGACGGACGAATGCGGTGCCCCGGAGTTCTTTTCCAACGGCTCCAAACTCCTGTTGGCCCCCACTACCCAGGGCAAGCTGACGCCTGATGCCATTCGCCAGATTGCCACCAAGCGCAAGGATATTCATTTTCCCAAGCCCCGAGCGGTCAGCATTACCCAGGTCACGGAAGTTGGCACGCTGTATAGCCTCGACGAGCTGAATGCAGTAGCCGATACCTGCCGCGACCTCGGCTTGCGTCTGCATATGGACGGCTCGCGCTTTTCCAACGCGGTGGCAAGCCTTGGCTGCACACCGGCTGAGGTGACGTGGAAGGCCGGCGTTGACGTACTCTGCTTTGGTGGAACCAAGAACGGCATGGCGGTGGGCGAGGCGATCCTGTTCTTCAACCGTGACCTGGCCGAAGACTTTGAGTACCGCTGCAAGCAGGCTGGTCAGCTGGCGTCGAAGATGCGTTTTCTCTCCGCGCCGTGGGTCGGCATTCTCGAAAACAATGCCTGGCTGCGTTATGCCGAACACGCCAACCACTGCGCCCAGCTCCTGGCTGATCTGGTGAAAGACGTGCCCGGGCTGAGCCTAATGTTTCCGGTGCAGGCCAACTCGGTGTTCCTGCAGCTTTCCGAGCCGGCACTGGAGCGGTTGCGTGCCCGTGGCTGGCGCTTCTATACCTTTATTGGCAGCGGTGGTGCCCGTTTCATGTGTTCCTGGGACACTCAGGAGTCCCGCGTACGTGAGCTGGCTCAGGATATCCGCGACGCCATGCAGGCCTGATCGGGCCTGCGCTCTTGAAAACGCCGTACAGCGATCCTGTACGGCGTTTTTGTTAGTGCGCGATATCTTCCAGCGCCAGATTGCGAGTCTTGGGTCCGAAGCCACCAATGGTAATCATCACGATCAGCATGCTGGTCACGATAAACGTGATCACGCCCGGCGTACCGAAGTGTTGGAGAAAGAGGCCGATCAGCACGCTGCTGAAGACCGTGGAAAGGCGACTGAAGGAATAGCAGAACCCGACAGCTCGAGCACGAATGGGCGTGGGAAACAGCTCGCTCTGGTAGGAGTGGAAGCTAAAGGTCAGCCAGGCGTTGCACAGGGTGATCATCGCCCCACATGCGATCAGACCAGTGGCTGAGCTTTGAAACGCGAACAGGGTGCCGAACAGCATGGTGCCGATTGATGAACCCACGATCTGCCATTTGTTCTCGAAACGGTTGGCGATCTTTACGAACAACAAAGGTCCCAACGGGTAGGCCAGACTGATCACGAAGGCATAGGTCAGACTGTGGGTAACGCTGACGCCCTGGCCAGACAGCAAGGCTGGAAGCCAGTTACCAAAACCGAAGAATCCAATCGCCTGGAAGATGTTGAAGACGATCAGCATGAGGGCGCGCCGGCGGTAGGGCGGCTGCCAGATTTCGGTAAAGCGCCCCTGGGTCTCGAACGTAACTGCTTCGACGTGCGGCTCGGGAAGCGGGGCCTTGATGTCCCTGGCACAACGCGTTTCCAGGGTCGACAAAACCTGATCCGCCTCGTCCAGACGGCCACGTTGCGCGAGCCAGCGGGGCGACTCGGGCAGGCGTGAGCGCAGCCACCAGATAAACAAGGCGAATACTGCACTGGCCAGTACAACCCAGCGCCAGCCGGAAATTCCGAAAGGGTCCTGCGGCACCAGCCAGGCCGACATCAGGGCGACCGCGGGTACGGACAGGAACTGGACGAAAAAGGCAAAGGCGAAGGCTGACGTACGAATGCGCTTGGGCACCAGTTCGGATAGATAGGCGTCAATAGTGACCAGCTCGATTCCCAGGCCGATACCGACGAAGAACCGCATCACGATAATGCCTAGTGCTGTGCTTTGCAGACCCATGAGCACCGTAGCCGCGGTGTACCAGATAAGCGCAAAGGTAAAGATGCGCCGGCGGCCGAAACGGTCTGCGATGGGACTCAGCAGGCTTGCCCCTACGAACAGGCCCAGAAAGGTTGCCGAAGCGAACGCAGCCTGGTCGGCGATACCGAATACACCGGCGCTGCCAGTGGCAAACAGTCCGGCGCGTATCAAGCCAGGGCTGATATAGGCGGTCTGGAACAGGTCGTACAGTTCGAAGAAACCGCCGATGGAAAGCAGGGCGGTTAGTCGCCAGATCGTTGCCGTGGCGGGTAGCCGGTCGATCCGTGCCGAAATTTCGGCGGCACGCCGGTTGGAGAAAGCAGACGCTTCGGTGTCGGCAACCGATGAACCTGTCGTGAGCGAAGAAGAGGACATGCGCGAACATCCACAGAAGGGCGATATGCTCATCCTAGGAGAGTAGCGCTGATCTTAGGTTGCTAAAGATAAGGTTGGAAAGGATGTTTGCGACACCTAAGCATAGGTTTTCAGAAGAAATTGGTGAATTCTGCTTTTCTTGAGCATCTTGTTCGCAATAATAAAAAAGAGCAGAGCCCCTGGAGTCATTCCGAACCAGGGGCCTGTCTGTTACTTCAGATGCTTGCGCAATTCATCACCCGCCTGGGTGATGGCGCTTTGTACCGCAGGAACGTCGTGGAAGACGTTGAGTAAGCCGTAGTCATGGATAAGGCCGTTGTAGCGGACCTGCACCACATCCACCCCGGCTGCATTAAGCTTGCGGGCGTATGCCTCACCCTCATCGCGCAGTACATCGTACTCTGCAGTTTGGACCAGTGCGGGCGGCAAGCCTTTGAGCTGCTCAGTCGTGGCCTGCAGCGGCGAGGCGTGAATTTCCTGGCGCTGCTTGGGATCGGTGGTGTAGTTATCCCAGAACCACCTCATCATGTTGCGGGTCAGGAAGTGCCCTTCGGCATAGGTGTCATACGAGCCGGTGTCGAAGTTGGCATCGGTGACAGGCCAGAGCAGCACCTGATAGCGGAGCTTGGGCGTGCCTTGCTCTTTCGCCATCAAGCTGACAACTGCCGCCATGTTGCCGCCTACGCTGTTGCCTGCGACAGCCAGGCGAGAGCCATCTACGTTGATTTCTTTGCCATGCTCGGCGACCCAGCGGGTAGCGGCATAGGCCTGATTGATGGCTACCGGATAACGCGCCTCAGGCGAAGGCGTGTAGTTCACAAAGACGGCCACTGCTCCCGAATCGACCACCAGATCCCGCACCAGACGCTGGTGAGTGGGGAAGTCACCCAGCACCCAGCCGCCACCGTGGAAGAACATGAACGCCGGCAGTGCCTTGGTGACACCGGCAGGTCGGACGATGGTCAGCGAAATCCTCTGCCCATCAGCGGTAATAGTCTTCTCGCTCACCTCTACGTTGGACAGATCGACCTTCACGCCTGATTGGGCACCCGTCAGGACAGCACGGGCATCCTTGGGCGAAAGTTGCTCGAGAGGCTTACCCCCGCTCTGGTTCAAGGTGTTCAGAAAACCTTGGGTGGTACGTTCAAGGCCGGCGTCATCTGCGGCCAGGGCATGACCAACGACCAGGGAAAGGGCAGAAACAGTGAACAGCTGAGCAAGCATTTTCATGATCCGGTTCTCCAAGGACGCCGCGCTGGGGCGTCCCGCGTCAGGCTTAGACGAGGGTCAGGCGTACATCCACGTTGCCGCGGGTGGCATTTGAGTATGGGCAGACCTGATGGGCCTTCTCGATGATGTCCTGGGCTTTGGCACGATCCAGGCCCGGCACGCTGACGCGCAGTTCGATGTCCAGGGCAAAGCCGGTGGGGATCGGACCGATACCGACTTCTGCCGTCACGCTGAGATCACTGGGCAGCGCCACTTTTTCCTTGGCCGCTACAAATTTCATGGCGCCGATAAAGCAGGCCGAGTAACCCGCTGCAAACAGCTGCTCAGGGTTGGTTGCTTCGCCGCCTTGTCCGCCCAGCGCTTTTGGGGTAGCCAGTTTTACATCGAGAATACCGTCGGCGCTGATGGAACGACCGTCACGGCCACCGGTGCTGGTTGCGGAAGTCTTGTACAGAATGTTCATGTGCATCGTCCTCGGATTAATTTGATTATTGCGATAATCATTTGGTCTTTAAAAAACGACGTGGAAGTCGTTGCTCGTTACCGCGTTGTCTACAGGAATTAAGTTATTCCGATATTGATTATCGCGCAAAGTATTTATTTATGAGTCCGACGAACGGTTATTCCATGGGTTGGAGGGCGCGTCAGTGGTGCGGCCGCTTAGGCATGCCTTTATTGATTCAGGCTGTCGCGTAGCTTGATCAGGCTGGACCGAAGCTGCCCCATGTCATCATTACCCAGGCCACAGGCCAGTTGTACTGAGCCGTTGATTTCTTCGGCTTTCTTACGCAAGGTCTTCCCGGCCGCCGTCAGCTCGATCGAGAGGTTGCGTTCGTCCTGAAGGCTGCGCTTGCGGGTGACATAGCCTTCCGCTTCGAGCCGCTTGAGTACTGGCGTCAGCGCGCCGGAGTCCTGATGCAGGCGTTTGGCCAATTCCTTGAGCGTGAGACCGTCGCTTTCCCAGAGCACCAGCATCATCAGGTATTGCGGATAGGTCAGGCCGACGGCTTCCAGGAGCGGCTTGTAGACCTTCGTCATGGCGAGGGAGGTGGAATACAGGGCAAAGCAGAGCTGCTGATCAAGTTTCAAACGGTCTTCGTCTTTCATAGGATGGAGGTCTCGCAGGACGGCCCGGCTAATAAAAAAGAGCCATCATTCTAGCGTAGACGCTTCGCCAGGCGGAGCAACAATAAATACAAGGAATTCTGGGGTTGGGTGCCCATGGGGAAGTGGCATCCGGTACGATACGGGCTTGCCCTTGGCTATACCTGTTCGAGACCCCGCTCACCCCATGCGAATCCACGTCAGTTTTATCGACCGTGTCGGCATTACCCAGGAAGTGCTGGCGCTTCTGGGGGCGCGCAACCTCAATCTTGATGCAGTCGAGATGGTGCCGCCTAATGTCTACATCGATGCGCCGACTCTGAGTGCCGAGGTACTGGAAGAGCTGCGTGGTGCACTGCTCACGGTGCGTGGGGTACAGGCTGTCCGAGTGGTGGATATCTTGCCGGGGCAGCGCCGTACGCTGCATCTGGATGCCTTGCTTGCCGCCATGGCCGACCCGGTTCTGGCCGTGGACCGCGAAGGTAGCATTCTGTTGGCCAACCCGGCCTTTGCCGCCATGGTGGACGACCCGTCGCCCCAAGGCGCGACGGTGGCTACGCTGTTCGATGATCCAGCCTTGCAGCGGGAACTGCTGGAGCAGGCCTTTCGGATTCCCATGCGCGAGGTCACCTTGCGCGGGCAGGCACTCCTGCTGGATTCGACCCCAATCAGCGAGGCTGCCGAAGGCAACGCCCAGCGGCTAGCCGGTGGGCTGCTGACGCTTTACGCCCCCAGCCGGATCGGAGCCCGTCTTTCAGCGCTGCGCCATGACCCGGCCGAAGGCTTCGAATCGATCCTGGGCGACTCGGCACCGATACGTGCGCTCAAGGCCCGCGCCCAGCGAGTCGCGGCGCTGGATGCACCGCTGCTGATTCAGGGTGAGACAGGGACTGGTAAGGAGCTGGTAGCGCGGGCCTGTCATACGGTCAGCCCTCGTCGCAATGCGCCGTTTCTAGCACTCAACTGTGCGGCTCTGCCGGAAAGCCTCGCGGAAAGCGAGCTATTTGGTTATGCACCGGGTGCGTTCACCGGTGCCCAGCGCGGCGGCAAGCCCGGTCTTCTCGAGCTGGCCGACAAAGGCACCGTGTTTCTCGACGAGATTGGGGAGATGTCCCCGTATCTTCAGGCCAAGTTGCTGCGGTTTTTGTCTGACGGTACGTTTCGCCGGGTGGGCGGTGAGCGCGAACTGAAGGTCAATGTACGTATTTTGAGTGCCACGCATCGGGATCTGGAAAAGCGCGTTGCCGAAGGGACCTTTCGGGAGGATCTGTTCTACCGACTCAACGTCCTGAATCTCGACGTGCCGCCGCTGCGTGAGCGTGGGCAGGATATTCTGGTGCTGGCCCGGCATTTCATGCAGCAGGCCTGCGCCCAGATCCAGCGGCCCCCTTGCCGACTGGCGCCGGGAACGTATCCGGCACTTTTGAGCAATCGCTGGCCCGGCAATGTACGGCAGCTTCAGAATGTCATTTTCCGGGCGGCGGCCATCAGCGAAAGCACCGTGGTGGATATTGGCGATCTGGATATTGCCGGCACGGAAGTCGCACGGCAGGTAGATGGCGAGGTAGACAGCCTGGATGAGGCAGTCTCAAGCTATGAGAAAGCCCTGCTCGAAAAACTCTACCCACACTATCCATCCAGTCGTCAACTGGCGGCCCGTCTCAAGACCTCTCACACCGCCATTGCCCACCGGCTGCGCAAGTATGGCATTCCCGGCAAGAGCTGAGTGTTTTTCTACAAGGACACTGTTTGAAGACCTGGGCGAATTCGTCCGCGTCTTGCTGGTCTATGAGCCATAGACCGTTCGCGACGGACCTCCATGGAGGGGCTGTCATTAGTTTCTCAAGGATGAGCGGTGCTTATGCCCCCAAACACGACCCAGTTGTACATGACCAACGCTCACCAAGACCCCGAGCAGCCACCTGCTGCGCTACAGGATGCGCTTGAACGCTACGGCCTGTTAGCCCATCCACATTTGCCCGAACTTGCCGATATTGCCCGGCGAGCCCAGGAGACCTATTCCGTTTCGCAAGCCGTCATCCACTTATGTGATGCAGAAGGGCTCTGGCTGGCCGCGGAGCAGGGCGGCTGTCCTACGGCCGAGGCCTATGCGCCCTGGGAAGAGGCATTAACGGCGACCGATATTCTGGAGTTCAGCGAGCCGAGGGGCGATCTGAGCTTTACTCCGCCATCGGCCCTGAATGCCAGTACCGGTTCGTCCTACTATGCAGGGGTTGCGCTGAAAACGGCTGCGGGTGTGCCTGTTGGTGTGCTCAGCCTCATGGACACAGTGCCACGCCGACTGGATGCTACGCAGCGCCTGTTGTTTCAGGAGCTGGCCCGTTCAACCGTGGCGCAACTGGAGATTCACGGCCTTACCGTCGAGCGAAACAGGGCCCGCCAGGCTGAAGAGCAGCAGTATGCAGAACACGCGGCTTCCCAGCGCGAACAGATTCTCGACAGCGCAGTGGATTACGCCATTTTCTGCATGGACCTTGAGGGCCACATCACCACGTGGAATGAAGGTGCTTGTCGCACGCTTGGCTGGACAGAGGCGGAAGTGCTGGGCAAGCCTGCTGCGATCATCTTCACACCTGAAGACCGCGCTGCCCATATCCCTGAAAAGGAGCGCCATACAGCTTTGGAGCAGGGGCGCTGCATGGATGAGCGCTGGCATGTACTCAAAAGCGGGCAGCGCTTCTGGGCAAGTGGCGAACTCATGCTGCTCAGGAATGCATCCGATCAGGTCGACGGATTCATCAAGATTCTCCGTGACCGTACCGAGCAGCGTCTGGCCGCACAGGAGCTTCGCGCCAGCCGCGACAGTTATCGCCTGCTGCTGGATTCGATTTCTGAAGGATTCTATTCAATCGACCAGCACGGCGTGGTTACCCTGTGCAACGTCGCTTTCGTCAGGCTGTTCGGCGCCGAAAGTGAAAAGGATATTGTCGGGTGGCGCCTGGAAGAGCTGATTGATCCGGCTCATGAGAAGGCCCGCCAGGTGATGGCGGATCATCCCATTTATCGCACGGCCCGCGAGGGGACTGCTGAATACGTGGCGGACGGTGCCTTCTACCGGCGTGACGGTATTTGTATCCCTGTAGAGTATCGGGCCCAGGCCATTTTTCAGGATGGCAAGCCGCAGGGCGCCATCTGCACGATCGTGGATAACAGCGAGCAGGTCCGTGCCTATGAGGGTTGGCGCCGGGCAATGATGATCGTTGAGCAGTCGGATGACTTCATTGGTATCGCTGCGCCGGACGGCCAGGCCTATTTTGTCAACAAGGCCGGACGTCGGATGGTCGGGCTGGCCAATGAAGAGGCGGTCAGGCAGAGCCATGTGCTGGATTATTTCCTGCCTGAGGATCGTGCCTTTGCCGAGTCGACCATTCTTCCGACCGTTTTGAACGAGGGCAAGTGGGTAGGCGAATTTCGGTTCCGCCATCATCACACCGGAGCGGCCATCCCGGTCCACTATTCCGTCTTCTCGATACGGGACGAACAAGACGAGGTCATGGGGATTGCTGCCATTGCGCGCGATCTGTCCGAGCAGCGGCGGACCTTACGGCGGCTGGAAGTCAGCGAGACGCGACTAAGGCAAATGACAGACCTGTCACCTGCCATCGTCTGGTTCGGCAATCCTGATGGCTCGCTCAGCTACCTGAACAGTTACTGGTACGACTACACCGGCCAGACACCAGAAGAAGCGCTGCCGATGGGCTGGGCGCAAGTCATTCATCCTGATGACACCCAGCGGCTCCTGGATGTCTGGCTCGATGCCCGCAGCCGAGGCGTGTTCTATCAGCTTGAAGCACGGCTACGGCGCAAGGACGGGGCCTATCGCTGGTTCGATATCCGTGCGGAGGTCCTGCGTGACGAGGCTGGAAACGTCACCGGCTGGATGGGCAATAACAGTGATATCCATGACCGCAAGGAGGCGGAGGAAGCGTCCCGGCGCCTGACGGAGACCCTGGAGCAGCGGGTGGCCGAGCGTACCGCAGACCTTGACCGCATGTGGCGCCTGACCACCGATGTGATGCTGGTCGCGCGCTTTGACGGCGTCGTGATGGCCGCCAATCCGGCCTGGAAGCACCTGTTGGGCTGGCAGGAAGATGAACTGCTGGGCAAGGTGCTGCTGGATTTCGTTCACCCCGACGATGTGGAAAGCACCCTGGCTGAAGTGGGCAAACTTTCCCTTGGGCATACCACACTGCGGTTCGAGAACCGCTATCGGCACAAGGATGGTAGCTACCGGTGGCTTTCGTGGACCGCAGTGCCCGATGCGCGCTACATCCATGCGGTTGGCCGTGATATCGAGTCGGAAAAAGTGGCAGCAGCCGAGCTGGCCCAGGCGCAGGAGCAACTCCGCCAGAGCCAGAAAATGGAAGCGGTTGGCCAGCTCACAGGCGGTATTGCCCATGACTTCAACAACCTGTTGACCGGGATCATCGGCTCGCTCGACCTGATCCGCATGCGAATCCAACAGGGCAAATTGGCGGATCTTGACCGCTTCGCCAGCACGGCCATGTCCTCGGCCAGTCGAGCGGCCGCTCTGACGCACCGGCTACTGGCCTTTTCCCGCCGGCAGCCGCTGGTGCCCAAAGTCGTCAATGCCAATGACCTGATCACCGGTATGGATGATCTATTGCACCGCACCATGGGTGAATCGGTGCAGCTGGAAATCGTCAAGACGGGGGCGCTCTGGCTGACGCTGTGTGATCCTCATCAGCTGGAAAACGCCATCCTCAATCTGGCCATCAATGCCCGCGCTGCCATGCCGGACGGAGGCAGGCTGACCATCGAAACCAGCAACACTCATCTGGACGAGGCCTATGCGTCTCGTGATCGGGACATCAAGCCTGGCCAGTACATCTGCATCAGCGTGACCGACACCGGAACCGGGATGACTCCAGATGTTATCGCCAAGGCGTTCGACCCGTTCTTTACGACCAAGCCGCTGGGCGAGGGGACCGGGCTTGGGCTGTCGATGATCTATGGCTTTGCCCGGCAATCGGAAGGGGCAGCCAAGATCTACTCGGAGGTTGGTCGGGGTACGACCATCAAGCTGTACCTGCCGCGCTACTACGGTGAGCGCAGGGAAGAACCTCAGGTCCGGCAGCCGGTATCGTTGAGTCGGCAGTCCGAGGCCAGCGAAGTCGTGCTGGTGGTTGAAGACGAGCATGCTGTCCGCAGCCTGGTGGTAGAGGTCTTGAGTGAGTTGGGTTACTGGGTGCTGGAGGCTGTCGACGGCCCTTCCGGTCTGGAGATACTCAAGTCCGATCTGCGCATCGACCTGCTGGTAACCGACGTTGGTCTACCGGGCATCAATGGGCGGCAGATGGCTGATGCGGCCCGGGTCACGCGGCCAGACCTCAAGGTCCTGTTCATGACCGGGTATGCGGAAAATGCGGTGATTGCCAATGGGTTTCTGGAGCCAAACATGGCCATGATCACCAAGCCTTTCCCGATCGAGATGCTGGCAGCCCGCGTGCAGGACATGGTCCACCGTAGCAAGGGGGAGTGACCAGCGGAGCGGCTGGCGGATAGAGAGCATGGATGAACGGGCGCGAAGTTGCGAAAATGCGCGCCCCCGGCAGGTGCCTTAGCCTGCCGGCTCATTCGTGACAAGGAGTGTCCCATGCTTGCCAGCGTGCTTGACTACCTCAGTGGTCTGCCGGCGTTCGCCATTTATTTCATTCTCTCGCTCGCGCTTCTGGGCGCGTTTGCCTTCACTTTCAGCTGGCTTACTCCACACCGTGAGTGGCAGCTGATTCGCAACAACGTGCCAGCGGCGGCCCTGGCGTTCGGTGGCACGCTGTTGGGGTTCGTCCTGCCGTTGGCCAGCGCGATGCGGGTATCAGTCAGTGCGCTGGACTATCTGCTCTGGGCCCTGATCGCAGCAGTCGCTCAGCTGGTTACATTCGTCGTGCTGCGCCTTCTCGTGCCGGGGCTGCCCCAACGGCTTAGCAATAACGAAATGGCCAGCGGTATTCTCGTGGCGACGATGTCTGTATCGATTGGCGTGCTTAATGCCGCTGCCATCAGCGGGTGAGGGCAGGGCATGAAACGCAGCCGAGCTATCCAGCTGGTACTGGTTGGAGTCACACCCCTCATGCTGGCCGGGTGTGATCAACCCAAGCCGGGTTATCTGTACCGATCCGTTGCCGAGTGCATCCGCGACGGCACCTTCACGCCCAGCCTCTGCTCCTCGGAGTATGAATCTTCCCGCGCGGTCCATCACCGCAGTGCGCCGCGTTACGCCTCCCTGGGTGAATGCGAGATCGACTTTGGTACCAATGGCTGCGAGCTGCTGGAGCCCCGGTCTTCGTTCTACGTTCCGCTCATGACCGGCTTTCTGCTGGGCCAGCGCCCTCCGCGGGAGAGCGAATCGTCGTCCTCGGGCGGTGCCTCTTATGGTTATTCCAGTAGCGTCAGCGGAGGACAACGCCAGCGCGAGTACACGCGTACCTTTCCCAGCCAGCCGCTGTACCAGTCACGGGACGACCTGGCGCATTACCGGACTGCCAATAACGAGGTGGTCGGTTCACGACCGGGTATCGCCTATCTGAACAAGAGCGCCTATGCCTCCAGCGAGTCTAGGGTCGTCAGCCGGGGCGGCTTTGGTGCACGGGCAGCCTCCTACTCGTCACGGTCGAGCGGATCATGAAGCGGATCGAGATGACCGAGCGCCCGGATTGGCGCGAACAGGCGGAGCAGCTTGGCTTTCTGTTCCACACCTTTGATGGCGAACCCTACTGGGATGAGCGGGCTGCTTACCAGTTCAGCCTGAAGCAGATCGAAAACGATCTGGAAGCCCCTACGGCCGAGTTGCATCAGATGTGCATGGCACTGGTCGACGAGATCGTCGGCAGCGAGGCACTGCTCTTGCGTCTGGCTGTACCGGAGTACTTCTGGGCGTGTGCGGCTGCCAGTTGGAAACGTCGGGACCGCCATCTGTATGGCCGTATGGATCTGGCCTATAGCGGTCAGGGACCGGCCAAGCTGTTTGAGCTGAATTACGACACGCCGACCTCGCTGTACGAGGCAGCCTTTTTCCAGTGGCTATGGCTGGAGCAGATGCAGCAGGCGGGCAGGCTTCCCGCCGGGGCGGATCAGTACAACAGCATTCAGGAGCAGCTGATCCAGACGATTCGCGCCTTGCGACCGCATCAGCCCCTGTATCTGGCCTCGGTAAGAGAGTCGCTGGAGGACCGCGGCACGGTCGAATATCTGCGGGACTGTGCCACCCAGGCGGGTATTCAGACGCGTTATATCGCTGTGGAGGATATCGGGCTGGACAGGTCACAGGGGTTTGTGGACCTGAACGATGAATTCATCCCGTCACTGTTCAAGCTCTACCCCTGGGAGTTCATGCTGGACGAGGCGTTTGGACATTCTATTCCCAGCTCCTTTACGCAATTCTATGAGCCGCCGTGGAAGGCGCTGCTCAGCAACAAAGGTATTCTGGCCTTGCTGTGGGAGCGGCATGAAGGGCATCCCAATCTGCTTCCAGCCTTTTTCGATAAAGAGGCCGGTAGTCCGGTCGCGCCAGGCTGGGTGCGCAAGCCGCTGTTCTCGCGGGAGGGCGCCAATATCGAGCTGCATAGCCTGGACGGTACTCGCCTGGACGTGCCCGGCCCGTATGCGGGTCCTTGCATCGTGCAGCAATGTCACCCGTTGCCTTGTTTTTCCGGTAACTATCCTGTTATTGGCAGTTGGGTGGTAGGTGACACGGCCTGTGGGGTGGGTATCCGTGAGGATGCAACATTGATTACCCAAGACAGCTCGCGCTTCCTGCCCCACTTCATCCTGGATTAAATCTGTATCGAATTCATTGCGCTGTAATGAATTCGATACGACCGCTGGAAAAGCCTTGTCCATTCTGGGCTCGCAAGGGCTCTGGCAGACTTCTTTCCATAGGGTGTAGCACTTTCGTTACAGTACCTTTTATTGCTTCATTTTCCTGTAGGCCGCGCGTGCTCTGGCATTGCGCCATCGGTAAGACCTTGGCATCTGCCTTGCTATGAAGGAGGTCAGCTAGTGCCCAGCTGGGTTACCCCTATTCAGGAGTCTGCAATGGTTATGCGCTTTACCGAAGAACACGAATGGCTGCGTCTGGAAGCCGATGGCACTGTAACCGTAGGCATTACAGATTATGCTCAGGATGCGCTGGGCGACTTGGTCTTCGTGCAATTGCCGGAGCTGCGCACCTACGCCAAGGGCGAAGAGGTGGCGGTACTGGAGTCGGTCAAGGCTGCCAGCAACATTGCCATGCCGATCGATGGCGAGATCCTGGAAATCAACGAAGCGCTTGGCGATGCCCCTGAGAAAGTCAATCAGGACCCTCTCGATGCCGGCTGGTTCTTTCGCATGCGTCCTGCCGATCCAGAAGCACTCGGCACGCTGCTTACCGAAGACGGCTACGCTCAATTGATCAAGGCTTGAGGAGGTGACCATGACCGATTTTCGCGACTCATTCAGCACCGCTGACGAATTCATTTCGCGCCACATCGGCCCGCGCGAGCTGGACATCGTGTCCATGCTCGACCTGCTGGGCTACGATTCGCTGGACGCCATGACAGCCAAGGTCATCCCGGATAGCATCAAGGGCACCAGCGTACTGGATTTGCCCCAGGGGCTGTCCGAAGCCGACGCCCTGGCCGAATTGCGTGGCATCGCCCGCAAGAACAAGCTGTTCAAGTCCTTTATCGGACAGGGCTATTACAACTGCCATACCCCGGCGCCCATCCTGCGCAACCTGCTGGAAAATCCCGCCTGGTACACGGCCTATACGCCTTACCAGCCGGAAATCTCCCAGGGTCGTCTGGAGGCACTGCTGAACTTCCAGACATTGATCGGCGATCTGACCGGGCTACCTGTAGCCAATGCGTCCCTATTGGACGAGGCCACGGCTGCCGCCGAGGCCATGACATTCTGCCGTCGTCTGTCCAAAAGCAAGGCCGAGGCCTTCTTCGTTTCCCTGCATTGCCACCCGCAGACCATCGATGTGATCCGCACCCGCGCCGAGCCGCTGGGTATTGAAATCGTAGTGGGTGTGGAAACGGACATCGGCGATCACGGCCGTTTCTTTGGTGCCCTGTTCCAGTACCCGATGACCACGGGCGAAATCCGCGATTACCGTGAAGTCATCGAGGCCTTCCATCAGGCGGGTGCCCTGGTCGCCGTCGCAGCTGACCTGATGGCCCTGACATTGTTGACCCCACCCGGCGAGTTTGGCGCGGATGTCGCTATCGGCACGGCCCAGCGCTTTGGCGTACCGCTCGGCTTTGGCGGCCCGCACGCCGCGTATTTTGCCACTCAGGACAAATACAAGCGTGACATGCCCGGCCGTGTGGTGGGCGTATCCATTGACCGTCATGGCAACCCGGCCTATCGGCTGGCGCTTCAGACCCGTGAGCAGCACATCCGTCGTGAGAAGGCGACGAGCAACATCTGCACAGCTCAGGTCCTGCTGGCCAACATTGCCAGCATGTATGCCGTCTACCACGGTCCGGAAGGTCTCAAGCACATCGCTACGCGCATTCATCGCCTGACTGCCCTGCTGGCGACCGGTCTGCATGCACTAGGCCATCGCACCCAGGAAACCTTTTTCGATACGCTGACGCTGGTATTTGGCGACAAAACCAATGCGATTCACGAAGCGGCCCGCGCCAAAGGCTTCAACCTGCGCGTGATCCGTGACACCGACCTGGGGGTTTCGCTGGACGAGACCACCACAGTCGAAGACGTCATGACCCTGCTGGAGCTTTTCAGCGATGGCCAGCCCGTGCCTTCCCTGGATAGCCTGCTGGACCAGGCCGAGGAGCATTTGCCGGCAACGCTTCGTCGTCAGTCCGCCTTCCTGACGCACCCTGTTTTCTCCCAATACCGCTCCGAAACTCAGCTGATGCGCTACCTGCGCACCCTGGCGGATAAGGATCTGGCGCTGGATCGCACCATGATCCCGCTGGGCTCCTGCACCATGAAGCTCAACGCGGCCAGCGAGATGATTCCGATCACCTGGGCCGAATTTGGCAATCTGCATCCCTTCGCACCAGCCGACCAGACCGAGGGCTATGCCCAGATGACCGCCGAGCTGGAGCAGATGCTATGCGCCGCTACGGGCTACGACGCCATCTCCCTGCAACCCAACGCCGGCTCCCAGGGTGAATACGCGGGCCTGTTGGCCATTCGCGCTTATCATGAAAGCCGCGGCGATACCCAGCGCGATATCTGTCTGATCCCGTCGTCTGCCCATGGCACCAACCCGGCAACCGCCTCGATGGCCGGTATGCGTGTGGTCGTGGTGGCCTGTGACAGCCGCGGCAATGTGGATGTGGGTGATCTGCGTGCCAAGGCCCAGCAGCACGCTGCCAATCTGGCCGCGCTGATGATTACCTATCCTTCCACTCACGGTGTGTTCGAAGAGGCGATCCGCGAGATCTGCAGCATCGTTCACGAGCATGGTGGTCAGGTTTACATTGATGGCGCCAACATGAACGCCATGGTGGGCCTGTGCGCGCCGGGCAAGTTTGGCGGAGATGTGTCTCACCTGAACCTGCACAAGACCTTTTGCATCCCGCACGGTGGTGGCGGTCCGGGCGTAGGCCCGATTGGTGTGAAGTCCCATCTAGCGCCGTTCATGCCGGGTCATGCCGGGCTCGAGCGCAAGGAGGGTGCAGTATCGGCAGCGCCCTATGGCAGCGCGAGCATCCTGCCCATCTCCTGGATGTACATGAAGATGATGGGCGGCGAGGGGCTGACCCGTGCCTCGCAGATTGCGATCCTGAATGCCAACTACATTGCCCGTCGTCTGGAAACCTATTACCCGGTGCTGTACTCGGGTGAAGGCGGCCTGGTGGCGCACGAGTGCATTCTCGATCTGCGTCCGCTCAAGGAAACGAGTGGCGTGACCGTGGACGATGTGGCCAAGCGCCTGATCGACTTTGGCTTCCATGCGCCTACCATGTCCTTCCCGGTAGCCGGCACGCTGATGATCGAGCCGACCGAGAGCGAGTCCAAGGCCGAGCTGGATCGCTTCTGCGACGCCATGATCGCCATTCGCGAAGAGATTCGTGCCATCGAGGCCGGTACGCTGGATGCCAATGACAATCCGCTCAAGAACGCGCCGCATACCGCACGTGAGCTGACCGGCGAATGGACGCATCCCTACAGCCGCGAACAGGCGGTGTACCCGTTGCCATCGTTGGTAAACGGCAAGTACTTCCCGCCCGTGGCGCGGATCGACAATGTGTACGGTGACCGCAACCTGATCTGCTCCTGCCCGCCGATCGAGGCGTATCAGGACGCGTGATCCGCAGCGGATGCGTATCACCTTGCCCATCTCCTCCTGCCTATTCCGCAGGAGGAGATGGAGCGCCGTGATGCCTGTCAACTGGCCGGGCACATGGCCTCAACGCGGTTTTCACCGTTACGGCTTTACTGTAAGGCACGTCCATGCTTGGCGCGGTGTGCCGTTAGCCATGCCTGACCGGCCCTTTTGCTCGCGTTGGACGCGACTGCACGACTCATGAAGGAGTCCCCATGACCGAATCACTGCTCAAAACCCCACTCCATGCCCTGCACCTTGAACTGGGTGCACGCATGGTGCCGTTCGCCGGTTATGACATGCCGGTGCAATACCCCCTTGGCGTGCTCAAGGAGCACCAGCACACCCGCGCCCAAGCCGGATTGTTCGACGTTTCCCACATGGGCCAGATCCTGCTGACGGGCGACAGTACCGCCGCTGCGCTGGAAGGGCTCGTTCCGGTCGATATCGTAGGCCTGCCGGTAGGCATGCAGCGGTACGCCTTGTTCACCAACGAGCAGGGCGGCATTCTCGACGACCTCATGGTCGCGAACCTGGGCGATTGCCTGTATCTGGTCGTGAATGCCGCGTGCAAGCACCAGGATCTGGCGCATCTCAAAGAGCACATCGGCTCGCGCTGCCATGTCGAACCTCTGTTCGAAGAGCGGGCACTCCTTGCCTTGCAAGGACCGGCAGCCGTGGCCGTGCTGGCGCGACTGGCGCCGCAGGTGTCCGGCATGACGTTCATGAACATTGCCCGCGTCACGCTGCTGGATTACGACTGCATCGTCAGCCGCAGTGGGTATACCGGCGAAGACGGCTTCGAGATTTCCGTGCCGGTAGAAGGCGCCGAAGCACTGGCCCGAGCCCTGCTGGCCGAGCCGGAAGTACAAGCCATTGGCCTGGGCGCGCGTGACTCCCTGCGTCTGGAAGCAGGCCTGTGCCTGTACGGCCATGATATGGATACGCAGACAACGCCGGTTGAAGCCAGTCTGGTCTGGGCGCTATCCAAGCCGCGTCGCGCAGACGGTGCGAGGGCCGGTGGTTTTCCTGGCGCCGAGACCATCTTTGCCCAGCAACAGAATGGTGTGGCGCGTAAGCGTGTCGGTCTGCTGGTACAGGAGCGGGTGCCGGTCCGTGAGGGTGCGGAACTGGTGGACGCAAACGGTGCGGTGATCGGAAGGGTGACCAGTGGCGGCTTTGGCCCAACCCTGGGTGCGCCGGTTGCGATGGGTTATGTCGACAACGCCTATGCAGCGCTGGACACTGAGCTGTTTGCCATGGTGCGCAACAAGCCGGTTGCCGTTAAGGTCGCCAGGATGCCTTTCGTACCGCAGCGCTATTACCGAGGATAAGCCTTCCGGTTGTGGCGTTCAGAAAGGCAGGTACAAAAAAGCCGTGCGCGGTCAAACCGGCACGGCTTTCTTACATCCATTGCTTCAGCGATTCAGCAGTTTACGACGGCCATCGGGCCAAACTTCCCACAACTGATCGTTGATCCGCTGGACCTGACTGGTCACGCGGTTGCGCTGTACATTGATAGCGGCCTGGATCGACTGGCTGACAGAACGATCGGCTTGCTGATAGCCCACCCCTTGCATGGCAGGCTGACCCAAAGTGTACTCTCTCATACGCATGTCCTGCTCGTTAAGGGATTGACCGGCGCGCATAGTACGCGCTGTCGCTAGAGACAGGCTAGAGAGGGATTTGCTCACACCGTTAGTCAGAAGCGTGATCGGCAAAGCAAATCAGGCCTTATTAATTCGCTTCGCCATAGGTTTCCACCCTGAACAGGTACGCGACAGCAGCAACGATGACGCAAAACTACCCCTTATAGGAGCGCTGGGGCTGGGCTGGTAAGGGTACTGCGCTACGCTCAATTGCGGCAGGGCAATGATAAGCGCAGCGCAGAAAAGGTCGATCGGCTTATAGCTTGATCCAGGTCGCCTTGATCTCGGTGTACTTGTCGAAGGCATGCAACGATTTGTCCCGCCCATTGCCCGACTGCTTGAAGCCACCGAAGGGGGCTGTCATGTCACCACCATCATATTGGTTGACCCATACGCTGCCGGCCCGTAGCGCCTTGGCTGTCAGATGCGCCTTGGAGATGTCACGCGTCCAGACCGCCGCGGCCAATCCGTACTGGGTGTCGTTGGCGATCTTGATCGCTTCCTCAGCCGTGTCAAAGGTAATGACAGACAGTACCGGTCCGAAGATTTCTTCCTGAGCAATCTTCATGGCATTGGAAACGCCATCAAAAATGGTCGGCTCCACATACACACCACCGGTTTCCTCCAGGGTGCGCTTGCCCCCAGCTACCAGCTGAGCACCGTCAGCGTGACCGGCTTCGATGTAGCCAAGCACGGTATTGAGCTGCTGCGTATCCACCAGGGCGCCGACATTGGTTTCCGGGTCCAGCGGGTGGCCTGGTTTCCAGGTTTTCAACGCCTCGATCACCAACGGCAAGAACTGATCCTTGATCGAGCGCTCGACCAGTAGGCGCGATCCGGCTGTACAGACTTCGCCCTGGTTGAAGGCGATGCCACTGGCTGCTGCCTTGGCGGCTTCCTCCAGGTCTGGTGCATCGGCAAACACAATGTTCGGGCTCTTGCCGCCCGCTTCCAGCCAAACGCGCTTCATGTTGGATTCGCCCGCGTAGACCATCAGCTGCTTGGCGGTGCGGGTCGATCCGGTAAACACAAGGGTGTCCACGTCCATGTGCAGGCCCAGCGCCTTGCCTACGGTATGACCATAGCCTGGCAGCACGTTGAGTACGCCCGCCGGAATACCGGCCTCGATGGCCAGCTGGGCAATACGGATAGCGGTCAGCGGGGACTTCTCGGAAGGCTTGAGCACGACCGAGTTACCGGTCGCCAGGGCCGGGCCGAGCTTCCAGCAGGCCATCATCAGCGGGAAGTTCCACGGCACGATAGCGGCAACGACACCCACTGGCTCACGCGTGACGAGGCCCAGCTCGTCGTGGGCAGTGGCTGCGACTTCATCGTAGATCTTGTCGATGGCTTCGCCATTCCAGCGCAGGGCGCGGGCGGAGAGTGGAATGTCGATGTGATAGGAGTCGCTGATGGGCTTGCCCATATCCAGCGTTTCCAGAAGGCCAAGCTCTGCAGCGTGCTGCTCGAGCAGATCGGCGAAACGGATGATGATCGCTTTGCGCTTGACGGGTGCCATGCGCGACCAGACGCCGGATTCGAACGTGGCACGGGCGCTAGCAACTGCCCGGTCGGCATCGGCAACATCACAGCTTGCTACCTTGGCCAGAAAGCGGCCGTCGACGGGGCTGATGCAGTCAAAGGTCTCACCGGAGGCGGCATCACAGTATTCGCCCTGGATGAAGGCGCGGCCTTCAATGGTTAGACTCTGGAAGCGCTGTTCCCATTCGGCGCGGGTTGGCGTGCTCATGCTGGTTTCCTCTCAAACAGGGTAGAAGAGGCGGTGGCCGTGAAGCCTGGCGCATCCGCAAAGCTGTCAGCCACCCTAAACCAGCCCAAGGGTGTTAGCAATATTTAACAAAGCCTTTGTTACAAGGCTGATATGTTCAAATTATTGAACACTTTTCGATCCTAGCGGGTGGCCTCCAGCGTGACCTCGAAGACCAGTGGCGAATAAGGCGGGATCAGATCTCCGGCACCTTCATCGCCATAGGCCTGTGACGAGGGCACCACGATGCGCCATTGCGAGCCAACCGGCATCTGGGTCAGGGCTGTGCGCCAGCCGGGAATGACGCTGGACAGCTTGAACCATTGAGGAGTCTGCTGTTCATCGAAAGTGCTGCCATCAGGCAGTTTACCGATATAGCGGACCTGCACCTGGCCATCGGCTTTGGGCTGCGGCCCGGTGCCCTGGCGGATAACGGTTACCAGCACGCCGCCTGGCAATTCCTTCACACCATAACGGGTCTTCTCATTGACCAGAAAGCGGGTTTCCGCCTGCCTGGCGGCTTCCACATTACTGGATTCCTCCTGCTGGTCGATCGCTTCCTCATGTTGGGCCACCAGCTCATCGATCTTTTTCTGATCCATTGCCAGCGGCTCGCCCTTGTAGGACTGGTTCAGGCCCTTGATCAGGTCGTCGATTTGCAAATCCGGCAGCTCGCTTTTCAAGCGGTTGCCGATTTCGGTCCCCAGGCTATAGGCCAGCTCGTCCTTGACCTTGTCCTCGGCGTGCGCCGCCAGAGGAAGGAGCAGGCACAGGCTTAACAGCGAAAGGCGTAACATCTACAACATCCTCATGCATGAAGAGCAGCCTGGATAAGCGTATCCAGGGCGCCAGGTTCAGCCGTACCCGCCGGACCAGCCAGTGCGGTCAGCCAGCCAGCCGGATCAGGCTGGGAAGTAAGGGGCCAGCCTACACCGGCCTGCTCCAGTCGTGTAAGCAGTTCGTGCTCGGCGTCCAGCTCCAATTGTTTCAAGCGTTCACGCAGCGCGGCGAGTGCAGTATCGGTTTGCGCGGCTGGCTTCCAGTAAGTGCGTAGCACGCGCAGGGGCTCCACAACAGTTGCCCGCCAGGGGGCCGCCACGATCTCCAATAGCCGCTGGCGCTCAATCATTGGTGCCACGCCTCGGTTGCCCAGCCAGGCACCGGTCAGCAGTAGGCAAACATCCGCGCCGGCGCTCTGTAACGTCAGGCAGGCCTGGGTGACATCGGGTCTGGCATACAGCGCAAGTGCATAGGGCCAGAGCATTTTTTCCATGATAAGAGTCCTGTAGGCAAGGCGGTCCTGTTGACGATGGGCATGACGGCCAGCGAAGAGTGCTTGCCAGCGGGCGCGAAACCGCCTTTACTCGCCAGTTTCCAAAGGCACCGGTGCTGTCCGGCTCGCCTCACCAGGTCAATAGGCTCTACACTCGCCGCCATGATTCGAATACATAACCTTACCTTACAACGTGGCCCACAGCGTTTGCTGGAAGGTGCCGAACTGACGCTGCACCCAGGCCAGAAGGCCGGTCTTGTGGGTGCCAACGGAGCGGGCAAGTCCAGTCTCTTCGCCCTGCTGCGGGGGCAGCTCGTGCCGGATGCCGGTGATTGCCAGCTACCGGCGGCCTGGCGAATTGCCCACATGCGCCAGGAAGTCGATACCCTCGATCGGCTGGCGGTCGACTATGTCCTAGACGGGGACATTCACCTGCGTGATATTCAGACCGGGCTGGTAGCGGCAGAAGCCGCGCACGACGGCAATGCTCTGGCGCGCCTGCATGCCGAGCTGGAAGCGGCCGATGGGTATACTGCGGACGCCCGAGCCCGCAAATTGCTGGCTGGGCTTGGTTTCATGCCGGAGCAGATGGAGCGCCGTGTAGGCGACTTCTCAGGCGGCTGGCGGATGCGTCTGAACCTTGCACAGGCACTGATGTGTCCTTCCGACCTGCTGCTGCTCGATGAGCCCACCAACCACCTTGATCTCGACGCCATCCTCTGGCTGGAAGATTGGCTCAAGAGCTATCCCGGTACGTTACTGCTGATTTCCCACGACCGCGACTTCCTTGATGCCGTGGTCGATCAGATCGTTCACCTCGAACAGCAGAAGCTGACGCTTTACCGTGGCGGTTACTCTGCCTTCGAGCGTACCCGCGTCGAGCGGCTGGCCCAACAGCAGCAAGCGTACGAGAAGCAGCAGGCGCAACGCGCGCACATGGAAAAATTCATTGCGCGCTTCAAGGCACAGGCTACCAAGGCACGCCAGGCCCAGAGCCGGATCAAGGCCCTGGAGCGGCTGGAAGAACTGGCGCCTGCCCATGTGGATTCGCCGTTCGATTTCAGTTTTCGTGAGTCCGACAAGCTGTCCAATCCGCTGCTGGACCTGAGCGAAGGCCGCCTCGGCTATGGCGACAAGACCATTCTGCACCCGGTCAAGCTGCAGCTGGCGCCCGGTGCCCGTATCGGCCTGCTGGGGCCGAACGGGGCGGGTAAGTCCACCCTGATCAAGACCCTGGCTGGCGAACTGCAACCGCTGGGCGGCCGCCTGACCTGCGGTGAGAATCTGGCCATCGGCTACTTTGCCCAGCATCAGCTGGACTCGCTTGACCCCAAGGCCAGCCCGCTGTTGCACCTGCAGCGTATCGCGCCGGGTGAGCGTGAGCAGACGCTACGGGATTTCCTCGGAGGATTCGACTTCCGTGGCAATCGCTGCGATGAGGCTGTCCTGAATTTTTCCGGTGGTGAAAAAGCGCGTCTGGCCCTGGCATTGATCGCCTGGCAAAAGCCCAACCTTCTGTTACTCGACGAACCGACCAACCACCTGGACCTTGATATGCGCCTAGCGCTGACCATGGCCCTGCAGGAGTTTTCCGGCGCGGTGCTGGTGGTCTCCCACGACCGTCATCTGCTCAAGAGCACGACGGATGAGTTTCTCTTGGTCGCCGATGGTCGCGTACAGGCCTTTGACGGCGACCTGGACGATTATGCCCGTTGGCTCGTGGAGTTTCGCGCCCGCCAGCAACCCGTGTCTGCCCCGGATGCCAATGCCGACAAGGTCGACAAGCGTGCCCAGCGCCAGGCGGCGGCTGCGCTGCGCCAGCAGCTCGCCCCGCTCAAGCGCGAGGCAGACAAGCTCGAAAAGGAGCTGGGCAAGGTCCAGGAAAAGCTGGCCGCACTCGAAACACGTCTGGGCGACAGTGGTCTGTATGAAGCATCACGTAAAGAGGAGCTTCGAGTGGCCTTGGCGGAACAGGCACAACTGAAATCACGCGAGAGCGAACTGGAAGAAGGCTGGCTGGAAGCCCTCGAGCGGCTGGAAAGTCTGCAGCTGGAACTGGAGAACGCCTCGTGATCGAAGAACTTCATTCTCTTATTCCGGCAGGTTGGGAGCGCGGCGTCATTCTGGGCGTGCAGGTCCTGGCTATCCTGCTTGCCGGGTATATCCTGCAACGCTTCATCGCACGGGCCATTACCCGCATCGGCGAGCGTTATCACTTGCCGCCGCAGTTCGTACTGGTCATGCGGGGCTTGCTGCGCTGGCTGATCATGGGCAGTGCACTGCTCATGGTTCTAGAACGCTTCGGTGTGTCCGGCTCGGTGCTCTGGGCGGCACTTTCCGGCTTTATCGCGGTGGCTGCAGTTGCGTTCTTTGCTATCTGGAGCGTCCTGTCCAACCTGTTCTGTGCGCTGCTCATCTTTACGGTGGGGCCGTTTCGGCTGGGCGATCGGGTCGAGATCATCGATGCGGCGGACAAGCCTGGCGTGAAAGGACGTGTCGTGGCGATCAACATGCTGTATACCACGCTGGAAGACATGACCGAAGGCGTCAACAGCGAGGAAGCTGCGCTGTTGCAGATTCCCAATTCGCTGTTTTTCCAGAAGGCTGTTCGCCGCTGGCGTGGTACAGACGTACCCTTCACCTTCCTGGATCGCTGATAAAGGAGTTACCAATGGCGCTGCATACATGGCTGGCCTTTCTGCTGGCCTGCTGGGTGATCAGTCTTTCCCCTGGCGCAGGCGCCATTGCTTCCATGTCGGCGGGGTTGCGTCATGGTTTCTGGCATGGTTACTGGAACGCTATTGGCCTGCAGTTGGGGCTTGCTCTGCAGATTGCGATCGTGGCCGCCGGGGTAGGGGCTCTGCTCGCAACCTCGCAACTGGCGTTCGCGGTGATCAAATGGTTCGGCGTGCTGTACCTGGTCTACCTCGCCATCCGGCAGTGGAAAGCCGCGCCCATGGACTTTTCTAATGCACCCAAACCCGGCGCTACCGCCAGCACCTCTTCGCTAGTCTTTCGTGGTTTCCTGGTGAATGCCAGCAATCCCAAGGCTGTTGTGTTCATGCTGGCGGTATTGCCTCAGTTCATCAATCCCAGTCAGCCGTTGCTGGCTCAGTACCTGATCATTGGCGCTACCATGGTCACGGTCGACCTGATCGTTATGGCCGGGTATACCGGTCTTGCCGCCAGGGTGTTGCGCGTATTGCGCACGCCACGTCAGCAGCGGCTCACCAACCGCGTCTTCTCTGGATTATTCATGGGCGCTGCCGGGCTGCTGGCCACGGTTCGGCAAGCTGTCAGCTGAGTCTGCTACACCGCTAATCCTTTCATGCCAGCCGATCCGCTTGCTAGAGCGGTTTGGCTGAGCGCCCCCGCCTGTTGATATCTCGTTGCGCGCCCTTACGCCAATCCCGTCTCCCGACGAAAACCTGAAAACAGCGACTCGGCAGGCTTGTAACAAAGCATTACAAGTAGAACACTATGGCTAATGCCATCCATTCTTGTTTGGAATCCGTTCATGTTTAAGCTGTACCGGCTGTTTGCTGTACTGTTGTTGCCCCTGCTTGCTTCATTCAGTTCGGCTGTGCAGGCCGAGCCCGAGGATGAGGCCGCCCACGCCTTGCATATCCTGGGCTACCTTGGCGCGGATTATCCCGCCACGGTGAATAAGGGCGCCGTTATCAAGGAAGCGGAATACCGCGATCAGCTGGATCTCCTGCATACCTTGCAAACCCTGATCGAAGGTCTGCCGGCGCGTCCTGAACGGACCGAGTTGGAGCAGGGCGTCACCCACCTGCGCGAGGCCATCACGCAGAAGGCCGACGGCGATGCGGTCGGACAGGAAGCGAGGGCGCTAGCCGCTCGATTGGCTCAGCTGTACCACGTGGCGCAGGCGCCGGCCATTACCCCAGACCCAACCCGTGGCGCACCGCTTTACGCCCAGCAGTGCGGGGTCTGTCATGGTAATACCGGGGCGGGCGACGGCCCGGCCGGCATCGGTCTGGAACCCCCTCCCGGCGATCTGCGCGATCCGGCGCGAATGGATCATCTGAGCCTCTACGATATCTACAACACCGTCACGCGGGGCATCGACGGCACGGACATGCCTTCCTTTGCCAATCAACTCGATGAGCGTCAGCGCTGGGATGTGGCGTCCTACATTGCAAGCTTTAGTGCCGACCCGGCGAAAGCGGGTGCGGCCTCGTTCGATCTGGCGCAGCTGGCGGGCCGCACACCTGCCGAAGTGGCCGCCGCACAAGGGGATGAGGCTGCTGCCGCGTTCCGTGCCCAGCGTGCCAAGCCGCCTGTGCAGCAACGCGGCCCTGTCCAGCTGATCGATTACACCCGGGCAACCCTGGATAAAAGTCTGGCGGTCTATCGCGAAGGCGAACATGACCAGGCTTATGACCTGTCTGTGGCAGCCTATCTGGAAGGTTTCGAACTGGTGGAAAGCGCCCTGGATAACCTGGACGCGACCCTGCGCAAGGACACCGAAAAGGCGCTCATGGCTTATCGGCAGTCCTTACAGGATGGCCTTGCCGTGGAGGAAGCCCAGGCTCGCCTGGACATAGCCAAGACGAAACTGGCAGCAGCCAGCGACCTGTTGAGCGGTGGTGGCATGTCTACCTCGCTGAGCTTTTTCGCCAGCCTTCTGATTCTTGTCCGTGAAGGTCTGGAAGCCATTCTGGTATTGGCCGCCGTGCTGGCTTTCCTGCGTAAGACCGGCCAGCAGTCCGCCATCCGTAGCGTGAACATCGGCTGGGGCCTGGCCATGCTGGCTGGTGTCGCTACCTGGGCGGTGGCAGCGTATGCGCTCAATATCAGTGGTGCCCAGCGGGAATTGATGGAAGGCATTACCGGTCTGTTCGCCAGTGTGGTGCTGCTCTGGGTCGGTGTCTGGATGCATGACCGCCGCAACGCCGCCGCTTGGCAGGACTACATCAAGAACAGCCTCGTGGGTGGCGGTGGTCGTTTCGGCTTTGCCGTGCTGGCGTTCTTTTCGGTCTATCGCGAGCTGTTCGAAGTTATCCTGTTCTACGAGACCCTGTGGCTACAGGCCGGCCCGGCAGGTCATGCGGCGGTACTAGGTGGTGCGATTACCGCGGTTGTTCTGCTGGTAGGGCTTGCCTGGGTCATCCTGCGAGGCTCCATGCGTCTGCCGCTGGGCCTGTTCTTCAGCGCCAATGCCGTCCTGTTGTGTCTGTTGTCAGTGATTTTCGCCGGGCATGGCGTGGCAGCGCTGCAGGAAGCAGGTGTGATCGGCACCCGTCCGGTACCGTTCTTTGATTTCGACTGGCTGGGTATCCACGCCGATGCCTACACCTTGACTGCCCAGGGCATCGCGATCGTGGCCATTGCGCTACTCTATGCCCGCAGCCGCTATGCCGAACGCCGTCGTGAGGTGTCAGGCGGCTCTGTCGGAAACGCGTAAGAGGTTTACATGCATATCTGGATCGACGCGGACGCCTGTCCGCGGGCTGCCAAAGAGCTGGTCTTCAAGTTTGCCCTTAAGCGCAAGCTCAACGTGATCATGGTGGCGGGCCAGCCACAGATCAAACCGCCGTATGCCTGCGTGCGGTTGATCATTGTGGAAAGCGGGATGGATGCGGCAGACGACTACTTGGTCGAGCAGGCCCAACCGGGTGATCTGGTCATCTGCAGCGACGTGCCGCTGGCGGATCGGTTGGTGAAAAAGGGCGTGGATGCGCTCGACCCGCACGGCAAGGAGTTCGATACCCGTAACATGGGCGAGCGTCTGGCGGTGCGTAACCTGATGACGGACCTGCGCGATCAAGGCCAGATGGGCGGCGGTCAGCCGCCCTATGGGGAAAAGGAAAAGCAGGCCTTTGCCAATTCGCTCGACCGCCTGCTTACCCGGTTGACCCGCTCGGCGTAGAGCCTGCTCAGGCAGGCTCTACGCTCTGCTCCTGCTCAGCTCTTGCCAGCCAAGCTTGCAGCTGCGGCAGTGACAAAGGCTTACTGAAGAAATAACCCTGGATGAAGTCGCACTGATTTTCCCTGAGGAAAGTCAGCTGCTCCAGGGTCTCCACACCTTCGGCCACAACTCTGAGCTGCAGTTTGTGCGCCATGGCAATAATCGCGGCAGTAATCTCCATATCGGTCTGCTGATTAGGAATATCACGCACAAACGAGCGATCGACCTTGAGCGTATCGACCTTGAACTTGCTTAGGTACGCCAGGGAGGAGTAGCCACTGCCAAAGTCATCGATCGAAACCTTTACGCCAAGCGCTCGAATTCGTTCTAACAACTCAATCGCCAGGTTGAGGTTATGCATCAGAGCATTTTCAGTCAGCTCGAGCGTCAGCGCCTCGGGCGGCAGCTCGGCTTCGCTGAGCGCTTCTTCCACGCGTTTGGGAAGGGTCCGATCGGTAAGGTTCAAAGGCGAGCAGTTTACTGCTACCCGTAGCTCGCTGTAACCCAGCCCGCGCAGGGTTTTCAGGTCTCGACAGGCACGCCGCATGACCCAATGATCCAGCTCACCAATTTGCCCGCTCAGCTCTGCTACATGGACAAAGCGGTCAGGCCTGATGGGACCAAGCGTCGGATGATTCCAGCGAACCAATGCCTCCAGGCTGGCGGTAGTCCGCGCATCACTGGTAACAATAGGCTGGTAATGTACTTCCAGCGTGCCTTCAGTAATGGCCTGACGCAGTTCCTGCTCCAAGTGAAGCGTTTCCTCCGCCTGGGTCTGCAATTCCGGAGCAAAATGCAGGAAGCGATTACGCCCGTTGCGCTTGCACTGCCCCAAGGCGAGGCCTGCATTGCGCAGCAGTTCATTGGCAGAGCGGCCATCCTTGGGATAGTGGGCAATGCCGATGCTCAGCGTCATGCCTATCTGCTGTCCGCTCAGGTTGAAGGGCGGGCGAAGCTGCTCCAACAGCCGCATGGCAAGGCGTTCACTGTGCTCAGGCTGTGCCTCAGGAACCAGGACTAGAAACTCGTTACCCTGACGAGCGACGTGCACGGTGCTATCAAGCACGGCCGTGATGCGTTGGGCAACCTGGGTAAGCAGATCGTCGCCCACGTTGTAACCCAGGCTGTCATTGATTCGCTTGAAGTGATCCAGATCCAGATTAAGCAGGGCAAGGCCTTCCTCGGGGGTGGCCTTGTTGATGATGCGCGCCAGCGTTTGGGTAAAGCTGTAATCATTCAGCAGCTGGGTAAGCGGATCGAGCAGCGTAACCTGACTCAGCGCCGTCGACATCTCTTCCAGGCGTACGCTCTGCTCATGAAAACGGTGTTCCAGACGAGTGGCTGTCAGGCCTGCACAGATCACGACCAAGGTCAGAAATGCAATGATGGTCCCTAAAAGCCCATGATGGGCATCATGGGCCATCATCATGACTGGCGTATCTTCCGGGACCACTAGCGTTAGTGCAGCCATGCCAGTGAAGTGCATAGACACGATCGCACCGCCCAGAATCAGGCTACCCAGGATCATGAGCAATTGGGTATGGCGACCGACTTGGTTACGGACGTAAAACGCCATGATCAATGCCGCCAGAGACGCCAGGATAGCCACTAGGATTGAGACCAGGAACAGGAGCGGGTTGTACACCTGGACACCAACGGAATTGATTGCGGACATTCCGGTGTAGTGCATGGCTGCAATGCCGCAGCCCGCTGCGACCGAAGCTGCCAGGTATTCCCAGGTAGCTAGCCGCTCACGGCTGATAAGCCACATGACGACGCAGGACACGGCAACGGCGATGCCTAATGACAGCAATGTCATGCTGTAGCCGTACTGCATACTGACCGGCGAGGCATAGGACAGCATTGCAATAAAGTGCATTGACCAGATACCACTGCCCAGCGCCAGGCCGCCTACACCACACCAGAGCAGACGGTTCTTACTCAAGGCGGCCGACGAGGCGCGTCTGGCCATATAAAGCGCGGTATAACCGGCCGCTGTTGCCACCAGATAGGACAGCAGAACCAGAACGAAATGATGATGATCGGAGCCGACCGGTACGAAGCCGTCAGGCAGGGATGTGGCAAGCAACATGATTACAGACTCGAAAGGACATCCCACTGCATCGATATATTCGATATCGCCACGGCAAGGCTACTGAATACGTTGGTAATGGCCTTATCGGCCGCCCGTCGGCCAAGCTTGAGGGTGACCGACAGGTGGAGGCGGGAAAAAGAAAGAAAAACTATTTTTTCGGAGCGCGTATCCGGCGCCACAGCCAGAGTACCACGCCCAGAACCAGCAGGGCGCCGAGCACCATCAGTTCGTAGCGCTTGAGATTGCCCAAGGCTCCTTCGAGCACTGCTCCAAAGTGATAGGCCGCCAATCCCAGGACAGTGGCCCAGACAATGGCGCCGATACCATTGAGCAGCAGGTAGCGCGCCGGAGGATAGCCCGACATGCCAATGGCCACCGGCATTACCGTTCTCAGGCCGTAGACGAAGCGAAAGCTGAGCACCCACAGATCGGGATGACGGCGAATATGATCCAGTGCCTTGTCTCCCATGGCTTCCCAGCGAGGCTTTCGCTTGAGCAGCTTGCGACCGTGACGGCGACCCAGGAAATACCAGAGCTGGTCGCCTGCATAACTTCCCATGAAGGCCACCATAATGACCGTCTGGATGTTCATGTACTCGCGGAAGGCTAGAAAACCTGCCAGAACCAGAATGGTTTCACCCTCGAAGAACGTGCCGAGGAAAAGGGCGAAATAACCGAAATCATGGAGGAATTGTTGCAGCATCGTCACGACAACAGGGCGAAATGAAGGCGCAGCCTAACTCGGTTAGCCGCCGGAAGGAAGCTATCGCTTCGTCTAACCCTTTTTAAAAGCAGGGGATTTGCATAGCGATGTGCCAAGCCGAAGCTAGAGGTCGTCTGCCTTAAACAGGGTTGATAGACATGCCTTATTGTCATCAGTTGTTACCATTCGGTCATGATAGTGACTTATAACTCATCACAATGACTCTGCTTGAGTCCGGGAGTACACCGTGAGTTTCACTTCAGTAAGCCGTTCCTTTCCATTCACGCGGATGCGCCGCCAGCGCCGGGATGACTTTTCCCGCCGCTTGATGCGTGAGCACACGCTGACCGTAGACGACCTGATCCTGCCAGTGTTCGTGCTCGACGGCGAAAATCGCCGTGAAAGCGTGCCCTCCATGCCGGGCGTCGAGCGTCTATCCATCGATCTTCTACTGGAAGAAGCGGCTGAGCTTGTAGCATTAGGCATTCCTGCCGTCGCTCTGTTCCCCGTCACACCGTCTGAGAAGAAATCTCTTGATGGTGCCGAGGCTTACAACCCTGACGGTATCGCCCAGCGGGCCACGCGTGCGCTCCGTGAACACTTTCCAGAGCTGGGCGTGATTACTGACGTTGCGCTCGATCCGTTTACCACCCACGGACAGGATGGCATTCTCGATGAGAAGGGCTATGTGCTGAACGACATATCCGTCGAGGTGCTGGTCAGGCAGGCGCTGTCCCATGCGGCCGCCGGTGCCCAGGTCGTTGCGCCGTCGGACATGATGGATGGCCGAGTAGGTGCCATTCGCGCGGCTCTGGAAGAGGCGGGTTATCACAACGTGCAGATCATGGCCTACTCGGCCAAGTATGCGAGTGCCTATTATGGGCCTTTCCGGGATGCGGTCGGCTCGGCTGCCAACCTGGGCAAAGGCAACAAGGCGACCTACCAGATGGATCCGGCCAACAGTGACGAAGCCTTACAGGAGGTGGCGGGCGATCTGGCCGAGGGGGCCGATTCCGTCATGGTTAAGCCGGGCATGCCTTACCTGGACATCGTGCGCCGGGTGAAGGACGAGTTCCGTGTTCCGACCTTTGTGTATCAGGTTAGCGGCGAATACGCCATGCACATGGCCGCAATCCAGAACGGCTGGCTATCCGAGGCGGTGATTCTGGAATCTCTGCTCGCTTTCAAACGTGCCGGCGCTGATGGCATTCTGACTTACTTTGCCAAACGCGCTGCCCAACAATTACGTCAGGAGCGTTAACGCTCCCAAGGAGCTGCCATGAACAGCCAAGGACTCATTGATACTACTGCGCGCACCGAGGAGGCCGCATTGACCGACGCTACGCCCACCGTTGAAACCACGCCTGCGGTCGCGGTGCCAGAAGCACCGGCCGTGCCGGCCTTAAGTGTTGACGACAGTAGCCTGTATATTCACCGGGAACTGTCTCAGCTGCAATTCAACATCCGGGTGCTCGAACAGGCCCTCGATGAGTCCTATCCGCTGCTTGAACGGCTCAAGTTCCTGCTGATCTTTTCCAGTAACCTGGACGAGTTTTTCGAGATTCGTGTCGCGGGTCTGAAAAAGCAGGTCGCCTTTGCCCGCGAGCAGGCCGGTGCCGACGGCTTGCTGCCGCATCAGGCCCTGGCCCGCATCAGCGACATCGTGCATGAGCAGGTGGCGCGCCAGTACACCATTCTCAACGATGTGCTGTTGCCGGAGCTGTCCAAACATCAGATCCGCTTCATTCGCCGCCGCAACTGGGACCTGAAGATCAAGGGCTGGGTGCGTAAGTTCTTCCGCGACGAGATCGCCCCAATTATCACGCCCATCGGGCTGGATCCGACACACCCGTTCCCGCTCCTGGTTAACAAGAGTCTCAACTTCATCGTTGAGCTGGAAGGGATGGACGCCTTTGGCCGCGACTCGGGCCTGGCCATTATTCCGGCGCCGCGTTCGCTGCCGCGTATCATCAGCGTGCCCGAAGAAATTGGCGGCCCGGGCGACAACTACGTTTTCCTCTCTTCGATGATCCATGCCCATGCCGACGACCTGTTCCCCGGCATGAAGGTGAAGGGCTGCTTCCAGTTCCGTCTGACCCGTAACGCCGACCTGTCGGTGGACGCCGAAGATGTAGACGACTTGGCCCGCGCACTGCGAGGCGAGCTGTTCTCCCGCCGCTACGGGGATGCGGTACGCCTGGAGGTGGTCGAAAGCTGCCCGAAGAACCTTACGGACTATCTGCTCAAGCAGTTCAATCTGGCTGAAAGCGAGCTGTACAAGGTCAACGGCCCGGTCAACCTGACGCGCTTGTTCAGTGTGACGGGACTCGACAGCCACCCTGAGCTGCAGAACGCCCCGCTGACGCCCAGCATTCCCAAGCTACTCCAGAAGAAGGAAAACCTCTTCAACGTACTGGGCAAGATCGATGTGCTGCTGATGCACCCGTTCGAGTCCTTTACGCCTGTGGTTGACCTGCTGCGCCAGGCTGCCAAGGACCCCAGCGTTCTGGCCATCAAGCAGACCCTGTACCGCAGCGGTGCCAACTCGGAAATTGTCGATGCGCTGGTAGAAGCGGCGCGCAGCGGCAAAGAAGTCACGGCGGTTATCGAATTGCGGGCGCGTTTCGACGAGGAATCCAACCTGCAACTGGCGAGCCGTCTCCAGCAGGCAGGGGCCGTGGTGATCTATGGGGTGGTCGGCTTCAAGACTCACGCCAAGATGATGCTCATTCTGCGCCGTGAAAATGGTGAGTTGCGGCGTTATGCGCACCTGGGCACTGGTAACTACCATGCCGGCAACGCGAAGCTGTACACCGACTACAGCCTGCTGACGGCCGACATAGCCCTGACCGAAGACGTTCACAAGCTGTTCAACCAGTTGATCGGTATGGGCAAGACCCTGCGCATGAAAAAGCTCCTGCATGCGCCGTTTACGCTCAAGAAGAACCTGCTGGAAATGATCAACCGTGAGGCCGCTGCAGCTGCGGAGGGTCGCCCCGCGCACATTATGGCCAAGGTCAACGGTCTGACCGATCCCAAGGTTATCCGAGCGCTATACAAAGCAAGCCAGGCGGGTGTGAAAATCGATCTGGTCGTTCGCGGAATGTGCTGTCTGCGTCCGGGCGTACCGGGCGTGTCGCATAACATCCAGGTGCGTTCGATCATCGGCCGCTTCCTGGAGCACAGCCGGATCTACTACTTCCTCAATGGGGGAGATGAGCGCATGTACCTGTCCAGTGCGGACTGGATGGAGCGAAACCTCGACATGCGTGTGGAGACCTGCTTCCCGGTGGAAGGCAAAAAGCTCATTTCACGGGTCAAGAAGGATCTGGAAGCCTACCTCACTGACAACACCCAGAGCTGGGTGCTGCAGGAGGACGGGAGTTACCAGCGCATTTCGCCAACGGGCAACCAGAACCCGCGGACTGTGCAGGCGACTCTCATGGAGCGCCTGAGCAGTCCGGGTATTAACACACGGTAAGGGTATAGCCGATCCGCGTGAGCCACTGCGCTTCCTGTTCGAAGTCAGCCTGGGTCAGCGGATTCTGCTCCAGCCAGCCGACCGGGAAGCATACCGCGAGGCTGCGCGGGCCTGCCTTGAGCGTCACGATGGGGCGCTCCTGGTTGCTGCGGATATGATGGAACAGAATGGCAAAGCGCAGCAGGATGCACAGGCGGATCAGGCTTTCGCCTTCTTCGTCACCCAGCTCGGCGAAGCGATCCCGCGGGATATTCCGGCGATGGCCGCGCACCAGAAGGGCCAGCATCTGCTGGTCGCGTCGGGAAAACCCAGGTAGATCGGAATGCTCGATCAGATAGGCGCCGTGCTTGTGATAGTGGTAGTGGGCAATGTCCAGCCCGATCTCATGCACGCGCGCTGCCCAGGTCAGCAGTTCCCGGTAGCAAGGATTGCTCAGGTTCCAGGCTTCGGTAACCTGTTCGAAGGCCTTCAGGGCACGGCGCTCGACCCGTTCGGCCTGACGCTTGTCCACGTGGTAGCGTTCTGCCAGGGCTGACAACGTACGCTCCCGTACATCTTCGTGGTGCTGGCGACCGATCATGTCATAGAGCACACCTTCACGCAGTGCGCCTTCGGACAGGTTCATCTCCTGCAGCTCCAGCGCTTTGAAGATCGCCTCCAGAATGGCGAGACCACCCGGCAGAATGGTGCGGCGGTCGGGCTTGACCCCTTCGATATCGAGCTTTTCGATGTCGCCCTGCTTGAAGATCTTGCGCTTGAGCCACTCGATGCCTTCGGCATTGACCTCACCCTTGCCGCGTCCGGCGGCCTGGATGGCCAGGGCCACGGCGCGGATGGTGCCGGAGGCGCCTACGGCTTCCTGCCAGCCTTTTTCGCGCAGGCTCTGGTCGATGTTCATCAACTCCAGCCGGGCGGCCGTGTAGGCCTGGGCATAGCGGGACGGCGTAATCTTGCCGTCCGCGAAGAACCGCTTGGTATAACTGACGCAGCCCATCTGCAGGCTTTCGCGCTGATGGGTTTCAAAGCGCTGGCCGATAATGAACTCGGTGCTGCCACCACCGATATCAGTCACTAGGCGACGGCCTTCCATATCTGGCATGGTATGGGAAACGCCCAGGTAGATCAGGCGGGCTTCTTCACGGCCGGAGATGACTTCCACGGAATGCCCCAGTACCTGCTGGGCACGCATGATGAAGTCGCTGCGGTTCCTGGCCTCGCGAAGCGCGTTGGTGCCTACGATACGCACGGCGCCCAGCGGCAGGCCGGTGATCAACTGGGCAAAGCGGCGCAGGCATTCGAGCCCGCGTTCCATGGCTTCTTCGCTGAGCATCCGTGATTCGTCCAGCCCAGCGGCCAGCTGAATCTTTTCGCCCATACGTTCAAGGATACGAATTTCGCCATGGTCAGTCCGCGCCCGAACAATGTGAAAGCTATTGGAGCCAAGATCGATGGCAGCAATCAGGGGAAACGGTTCTGCGGATGAATGTGGCATGCTGACGGTCTCATACATAAACGTCGACAATCGTGCCACGATCGAGGTGGTCTGCCAAACCTCAACGTGCAGTCAGACTGTTTCAGTCGATGGGCTGTGGTCTGGATCAATGAACCGAACCGATGAACTGTGCCAGCTCCGGCGTCCCGGGGTTGGCGAATATTTTCTTGGGATTGCCCAGTTCATGCACCTTGCCTCGATGCATGAACACCTGCACATCGCCCGCTTGGCGGGCAAAGCGCGTCTCATGAGGCATCATGATCAGTGTCATGCCATCCTGGATCCGCTGCTTTCTGTTAAGGATTCTTGCCTAGGCTGAAAATCACTTAATCAACCTTGCCTTGATTTTAAAAGGAATACGATTGGTGCTGATTATTGGCACCAGCACGAGTCTGGTATCCAGCTTCTCGGCACCCGCTGTGCCGTGTCGATGTTGAGACCATGCGGATAAGGCATACTGCTCCGTTCTAGTGCGCAGCTTCACTGAGAAGGGCAAAACAAGGCGTATTCGTACAGGCAGCCCGCTGATTTTCCGGCGGTCTGCCAAATGGTGTAATTGAGAGGCTTTAGCTGTCCCAATAAAGAGACTTAATGGCTTGTGCCTTCCTGTTAAGCGCTGGCAGGGCTATAGTGGTCGTTCTTTTTTGTCGTTTCCGAATTCGGAGAAAGTCCATGAGCGAATACATCACCAACGTCAGCGATGCCAGCTTCGAGCAGGACGTGCTCAAGGCTGACGGTCCCGTGCTGGTCGACTACTGGGCCGAATGGTGTGGTCCCTGCAAAATGATTGCGCCGGTTCTGGATGAAATCGCCAAGGACTATCAGGGCAAGCTGAAGGTTTGCAAACTCAACATTGATGAAAACCAGGACACCCCGCCGAAGTATGGCGTACGCGGTATCCCGACGCTGATGCTGTTCAAGAACGGCTCCGTTGAAGCCACCAAGGTGGGTGCGTTGTCCAAATCCCAGCTGGCGGCATTCCTCGATAGCAATATCTGATTTTATTGCTCTCGATCAAAAGCCCTGCGTTTAGCGGGGCTTTTTATTATTTAGCACTAGACGTCCTGTCTAGCAGGGTGCTACATTCGATCTCGCAACGACACAAACGCGTGTCGCCCTCTGCATGCCTTCGCCGATTCTCTTACTAGAATAACCAACGCGATTCTGTCGTTAGCCGCGGCGAGGCCTCTCAAGCCAAAAAGATTCTTACTCCCTCCTTTTCTCAGTTAGCAACGTCTATGAACCTTACCGAACTCAAGCAAAAGCCAATCACGGAACTGTTGGAAATGGCGGAAGCCATGGGCCTGGAAAACATGGCTCGCTCCCGCAAGCAGGACGTGATTTTCTCTCTGCTGAAAAAACACGCAAAAAGCGGTGAAGAGATTTCCGGTGATGGCGTGCTGGAGATTCTGCAGGATGGCTTCGGCTTCCTGCGTAGTGCGGACTCCTCCTACCTGGCCGGCCCCGACGATATCTACGTCTCTCCCAGTCAGATCCGCCGTTTCAATCTGCGCACCGGTGATACCATCATCGGCAAGATTCGCCCGCCGAAAGAAGGCGAGCGTTACTTCGCGCTGCTCAAGGTCGATACCATCAACTATGATCGACCCGAGAATGCGAAGAACAAGATCCTGTTCGAAAACCTGACGCCGCTGTTCCCCAACAAGCGCCTGACGATGGAAGCCGGTAATGGTTCCACCGAAGACCTCACCGGCCGAGTGATCGACCTGTGTGCGCCGATTGGCAAGGGCCAGCGTGGTCTGATCGTCGCTCCGCCGAAAGCGGGCAAGACGCTGATGCTGCAGAACATCGCCAGCAACATCACCCGTAACAACCCCGAGTGCCACCTGATCGTTCTGTTGATCGACGAGCGCCCGGAAGAAGTAACCGAAATGCAGCGTACCGTGCGCGGCGAAGTAGTGGCGTCCACCTTTGACGAGCCGCCAACCCGCCACGTACAGGTTGCTGAAATGGTAATCGAGAAGGCCAAGCGTCTGGTCGAGCACAAGAAAGACGTGGTAATCCTGTTGGACTCCATTACCCGTCTGGCACGTGCCTACAACACCGTGATCCCGAGCTCCGGCAAGGTACTGACCGGTGGTGTGGACGCCCATGCGCTCGAAAAGCCCAAGCGTTTCTTCGGTGCGGCACGTAACATCGAAGAAGGCGGTAGCCTGACCATTCTGGCAACAGCTCTGGTCGATACCGGCTCGAAGATGGACGAAGTCATCTACGAAGAATTCAAGGGCACCGGTAACATGGAGCTTCAGCTGGATCGCAAGATCTCCGAGAAGCGCGTATTCCCCGCCATCAACATCAACCGTTCCGGCACCCGCCGCGAAGAGTTGCTGACCGGTGAGGAAGAGCTGCAGCGCATCTGGATTCTGCGCAAGATCCTGCATCCGATGGAAGAGATCGGTGCCATCGAGTTCCTGCTCGACAAGTTGCGTCAGACCAAGACCAACGACGAGTTCTTCGACTCGATGAAGCGCAAGTAAGACTGAAAAGGCCGGGGTTTCCCGGCCTTTTTACATTCCGGGCAGGCTTTTCATTTTCGAAAAGGGGGCCAGGAGCGGTACACTTTCCGCTTCATTCTCTGCCGAGATACGTCCCGCTATGCAATACCGCGACCTTCGCGACTTCATCCGCGGCCTGGAACAGCGTGGCGAGCTGAAGCGCATCCAGACCCCCGTCTCGCCCAACCTCGAAATGACCGAAGTGTGTGACCGTACCTTGCGTCGCAAGGGGCCGGCTCTGCTGTTCGAAAATCCGACCGGATACGACATGCCTGTGCTAGGCAACCTGTTTGGCACACCTGAGCGGGTTGCGATGGGCATGGGTGCAGAAGATGTCGGTGAACTGCGCGAGATTGGCAAGCTGCTGGCATTTCTGAAGGAGCCGGAGCCGCCCAAGGGATTGAAGGATGCCTGGTCAAAGCTGCCGATTTACAAGAAGGTCATCAGCATGGCGCCCAAGGTGATGAAGGACGCCCCTTGCCATGAGGTGATCGAAGAGGGCGAGGCGGTTGATCTGTCCCGCTTGCCGATCCAGCACTGCTGGCCGGGCGATGTCGGTCCGTTGATCACCTGGGGCCTGACTGTTACCAAGGGACCGAACAAGGAACGGCAGAACCTGGGTATCTACCGTCAGCAGGTCATTGGTCGCAACAAGGTCATCATGCGCTGGCTTAGCCATCGTGGCGGCGCCCTGGATTTTCGTGAATGGTGCGCCAAGTATCCAGGCAAGCCCTATCCCGTGGCGGTAGCCCTGGGTGCAGATCCGGCAACGATTCTGGGCGCTGTTACGCCGGTTCCGGATACGCTGTCCGAATATGCATTTGCTGGCCTTCTGCGTGGCAGCCGTACCGAGCTGGTGAAATGCATCGGCAGTGACCTGCAGGTACCGGCCAGCGCCGAGATCATTTTGGAAGGCTTCATCTATCCCGGCGAGATGGCTGATGAGGGGCCTTACGGTGATCATACCGGCTATTACAATGAAGTAGACCGCTTCCCAGTGTTTACCGTCGAGCGTATCACTCGCCGCCGTGACGCGATCTACCACAGTACCTATACCGGACGTCCGCCGGATGAGCCGGCCATTCTTGGTGTGGCATTGAACGAAGTGTTCGTGCCGATCCTGCAAAAGCAATTTCCCGAGATCGTCGATTTCTACCTGCCGCCTGAAGGGTGCTCCTACCGCATGGCTGTGGTCACCATGAAAAAGCAGTACCCAGGCCATGCCAAGCGGGTAATGCTGGGCGTCTGGAGCTTCCTGCGCCAGTTCATGTACACCAAGTTCGTGATCGTGACCGATGATGACATCAACGCTCGGGATTGGAACGATGTGATCTGGGCTATCACAACCCGCATGGACCCCAAGCGCGACACCGTGATGATCGACAATACGCCTATCGACTATCTGGATTTCGCTTCACCGATTTCGGGCCTGGGCTCGAAGATGGGGTTGGATGCCACCAACAAGTGGCCCGGAGAGACCAATCGGGAATGGGGGCGGGCTATCGTCAAGGACGAAGCCGTGGTCAAGCGGGTCGATGAGATCTGGTCCAGCCTGGGGATCGATTGATGGATACTGTTGGCCCAACGGGGATAAGTTGCGCACATTGTGCGTCGAACCCTATGCATACAGAGGAATTTGCAGGCATGGGATTCGTGCAGAGCTATCCCCAGAAATCCACTTCCATTCACAAGGCGTCCTGAGATGAAGGTCACGTTACGTCCCTCTGGGGCGGTACTCGAGACGTTACCTGGCGAGCGTATCCTGGATGCGGCACGCAGGCTGGGGTATGAGTGTCCGCACAGCTGCCGCAACGGTAATTGCCATGTCTGTGCAGCCTTGTTGATCGAAGGGCGGGTCAGGCAGCAGAACGATGTCATCGACCACGGTGAGATTTTCGTCTGCCTGGCCGAGCCGCTCGAAACATGCGAGTTGCATTGGGATGGAGTATTCGCGCCGGGCGAGCTTCCAGTAGGCGCCTTTGCCTGTCAGGTCCTGGCATGTGAGGATGTGGGCGGAGATGTACGCCGTGTCCGGCTGCTGGCTCCAGCAGGCAAGCTCCCGCGCTATCACGCTGGACAATACCTGATGCTTGAGCGGGACGATGGCAAGCAGTCGGCCTTTTCGCTGGCATCCGCACCGCATCAGGGGCGTGAGCTGGAGTTGCATATTCTGACGCGTGAAGAGAGCAGTCAGGCGATTATCCAGCAGCTTGAGCGAGAGCGCATGGTGCGTGTCCAGCTGCCTTTTGGCGATGCGCATCTGGCCGATCTGCCTCCAGGCCCGCTTGTTCTGATCGCGGCCGGAACGGGAATGGCACAAATGCACAGCCTCATCGAGGATTGCCGTGTGCGCGGCTTCGATCAACCCCTGCACCTGTATTGGGGCGTGCGTCATCCCGATGACTTCTATGCATTACCCCATTGGGAGGAGTGGGAGCAGGACCCCCGTCTTCACTTGAACAAGGTAGTGAGTGACCTGTGTGGGTGGGAGGGGCGTTGCGGCCTTCTGCATGAAGCGGTGCGAGAGGACTTCACCGATATGAAGTCACTGCACGTGTATGCCAGTGGGTCGCCTGCCATGGTTTATGCCACATTGGATGCGCTGGTCGAAGGTGGGATGGATCCTCACCAAATGCGGGCCGACGTGTTCGCCTATGCGCCAAGAGAGGCGCTGGGGTTGTAAGCCGGACCGATCCAGCCCGTAGCTGGATCGGTCCGCTACCTTAACTCAATACCGGGTTTTTATGGCGCAGCGTCAAGGCCAGGAACACAATGGCCAATACGCATGACGCGACCAGCAGCATGAAGCCGCCGTCCCAGCCGTACAGGTCCACTGTGTAGCCAACCAGTGCGTTGGCGGCTACCGAGCCCCCCAGGTAGCCGAACAGGCCGGTAAAGCCGGCAGCTGTCCCGGCGGCTTTCTTGGGCACCAGCTCCAGGGCCTGCAAACCGATCAGCATCACCGGGCCGTAGATCAGAAAGCCAATGGCGATCAGTGCGAACATATCGACCATGGGATTACCTGGCGGGTTGAGCCAGTAAACCACGGTGCCGACTGCCACCAGAGCCATGAACACTACACCGGTGGCGCCACGATTGCCCTTGAACAGTTTGTCCGATAGCCAGCCGCACAGCAGCGTGCCGGGAATACCGGCCCACTCATACAGAAAGTATGCCCAGGATGATTTGTCCACCGTGAAATGCTTGGCTTCCTTCAGGTAGGTGGGCGCCCAATCCAGCACGCCGTAACGCAGCAGATAGACGAATACGTTGGCCAGTGCGATGTACCAGAGCATGCGGTTTTTCAGCACGTATCTGACAAAGATTTCCTTTGTACTGAATTCGCGTTCATGGCTCTCGTCGTAGCCTTCCGGGTAGTCCTGCTTGTATTCCTCGATAGGTGGCAACCCACAGGACTGCGGCGTATCGCGCATGGTCAGGAACGCGAAAACTGCAACACCCAGCGCTACGGCCGCCGGAACGTAGAAGGCTGAGTGCCAATCGTTGAACCAGCCGAGCCCCAGCAGAAACAGCGGGCCAATCAGACCACCGCCTACGTTATGGGCAACGTTCCAGACCGAGACCACGCCGCCGCGTTCCTTCTGGGACCACCAATGCACCATGGTTCGCCCGCTGGGTGGCCAGCCCATCCCTTGCGCCCAACCATTGATGAACAGCAGGATGAACATGATGGTCACGCTTGAGGTTGCCCAATGTGCGAAACCGAAAATGAACATCACACCCGCCGAGACCAGCAGGCCGAAGGGCAGAAAGTAGCGGGGATTCGAGCGGTCGGACACCATGCCCATGAGGAATTTGGAAAGACCATAGGCGATGGCAACGGCCGATAACGCAATACCCAGCTCTCCTCGGCTGTAGCCTTCCTCTACTAGGTAGGGCATCGCCAGAGAAAAGTTTTTGCGCAGAAGGTAATACCCGGCATAACCGATGAAGATACCGGCAAAGATCTGCCAGCGCAGGCGTTTGTAAGCAGGATCGATGCGATCGGAAGGCAGGCGCGCCGTATGCGGGGCCGGACGAAAAATACCAAGCATTTGAGCTCCGAAGATCGTTGTTTTTATGAGAAGAGACGTGCAGGGCAAATATTACAGTTTCATTTCAGAAAAATGACCGATACCGCTGTGCGATAAACGAAAATAAACGCTCGCAAAATGTTGTTTTCCGAACGTACAGGTCCTAACGGCCGTTCAGTCACAGGTTGTGACGTGTGAACTGAACGCGGTTGGCGTTCTATAAGGGGATGCGTATGCTGCCCCGCCGGACCGCACTTGACCGCACGTGATGGGTCTCAACCATAACCGCCTGTGTTCTGATCGTTATGCCCACCTGGAAGCGCTACATATCACGTCTGGTTGATCTCGCTACCGTCCTGATCAACCGTTATCCACGCCTGATTGCCCTGGCAGGCTTTGTTTCGGGTGTGTGCAGCTTTCTGCTGGTTGATCGCCAGCATGGCTTTGCCAAGGTAATGGCCATCGTAATGCTGGCCAGCTGGTTATGGCTGATGGTTGAGAACGTGCTGCGTCAGTGGGTGACTAGGCGGTTTGGCTGGAACCTGCCCCCTGGGCTGTTTCGCTACGCAACCCAGATGATTCATCAGGAAAGCCTGTTCTTTGTCCTGCCGTTCCTGTTTGTCACAACCACCTGGAACAGCGGGCAGGCCATCTTTACCGGCCTGCTGGCCGCCATGGCTGTAGTATCGATTGTCGACCCACTGTACTACAAAGCGCTGTCGAGCCGGCGCTGGATCTTTCTGGGCTATCACACGCTGACGTTGTTTGCCGTTCTGCTTACGTCCCTGCCCATCATCCTGCAACTGACCACCACGCAGAGCTACCGGCTGGCATTAGGCGTGGCGGTGTTGTTGTCGTTTCCAAGCATTCTTGTGGCGCTCTCGATCCGACGCCTGTGGCAATGGCCTGTCGTGCTTGGTCTGAGCCTGATGGTGGGAGGCCTAGGATGGGTACTGCGTACCTGGGTGCCGCCCGCCACGCTGTGGCTGACCGATGTGGCGGTTACCAGCAGCTTTGACAACCTCAAGCGCGAACCGGGTAAGAGTCTGAAGGAAATCAGTGCTGTCCAGCTGCGTTCACAAGGTCTCTATGCCTATACGGCCATCAACGCGCCCCGTGGGCTGAGTGAGCGGATTTACCATGTCTGGCTGCATAATGGAGATGAGGTCGACCGTATCCCACTCGAGATCAGCGGTGGCCGCGAGGCTGGCTACCGGGCCTGGACACACAAGCAGAACTTCCCGAGTGATGTGGCTGGCCGATGGCAGGTACAGATCATAACCGAGGACGGGCAGATGATCGGCACCTTGCGCTTCGAGGTAACGCCCTAACGGCTATTTGGGCATGTAATGCAACTGCCAACGCCTGGGAATCCACAGGGATGCCAGGCCGATCAGGGCCGCCCAAGCGCTGCTGACAAAGAGAGCCTTGAGGCCAAGGTGGTGTTGGAGTCATGCGCCCATTATGGCGCCGCCTAGCATGCCGGCCCACGGAATCGCTTGCATCAGCCAGCCTGAGTGGCGCTCATCCAGCAGCCAGCGTCCCAGGCCTCGTCCCAGTCGTGAAAGTGCACCCGTAACATAGGTCAGCCCAATGGACTGCCCGTTCACCTGTTCCACGGCGGCGTTGATCATGCCCATGGCGAGCACAGCGGCTACAAGAGGTAGCAAGACTGCACCTGGAAGACCGCCGGTGGACCAGCCCGCCGCCGCGGCCAACAAGGCCGATGTCAGCAGCAGGAGAGGCAACGCCCGACGGCCGCTCATGCGCACCACGACAATTCCGAGTGCATTGCCGAGGACAAACAGGGCGACAATCAGGAGCAGCCGCAAGAGGGTGGTGCTGTCGCCCAAGGCAACGGCTACGGCCAGTCGCGTCGTATTGCCGCTCATGAAGGATACGTAGTCACCAGCCGACAAGAAGCCAATGGCATCTGTCATGCCAGCCAGGATCGACAAGGCGGCAACCAGTACCAGTCCTACACGGCGATGCCGATGCATGCTCAGGTGGAGAGGTTGGGTGTGAGCATCTGCTGATGAAAGGTCAAGCGTGAGGCGGGTGCTATCCTGTTGTTTCAAAGCGCCATCCTGGGCGGAACCTGTCCGCGACGACTAAAGAGACTGTTTTTATAGTCTGTCATATTCGGGTGGTTGCCCATCTGAATCCTATGGCTTCAGAAATGCACCGTTTAGTCGATAAGCTGTGACAGGCATAGCTATCGGTTGGCTATGCACCACTCATTTTGTTCGAGGAATTGCCCCGTGAAAGCCCTGCTTGCGTTCGTACTTGCTTTCTCACTCGCTCTGCCAGCCTGGGCGGAGGAAAAAAAGGAGGCCGAAGAGGGCGCCCCGCAACCTAACTACATCAACCTGACGCCCGCGCTGGTCGGTAATTACGGCTCTGGTCCAAAGCTCAAGTACTACAAAGCCGATATTGCCCTGATGACGATGAGTAAGGAAGACTCGGCGCGCGTGTCCTTTCATGAGCCCTTGATCCGCAATCAGCTCATCATGCTGTTCGAGCAGCAGACCGATGAGACCCTGACCGGTGCCGACGCCCGTGAAGCGCTGCGTCAGGCGGCGCTCAAGCAGGTCCAGGACATCATCAATGGCGAAGAAGGCAAACCAATGGTCGAGGACCTGTTGTTCAACAACCTGATCGTTCAGCCCTAAGTCATCGGCAGGCCAGGATGGCCTGCCATTCTTCGTCAGTTACTGGCATGACTGACAGGCGGCTGCCCTTTTGCAGCAATGCAAAATTGCTCAGGGCAGCCACCTCGCGCAGACGCGCCAGTGAAGTGACCTGATCGAATACCTCGACAATACTGACGTCGCGGGCAATCCAGGGGTTTTTCTCCAGGGTGGCTTTCGACGAATGGTATGGGCTTTTCGGATCCAGCGCGGTCGGATCAGGAAAGGAATCATTTTCTATGCGGCCAATACCGGCTACGCCTGGTTCGGGGCAGCTGGAGTGGTAGAACAGAAAGAGATCCCCGGCAGCCATGGCCCGCATGAAGTTGCGTGCCTGATAGTTACGAACGCCATCCCAGCGCCCACTGCCGAGACGTTGCAAATCATGGATGGAAAACTCATCGGGTTCCGATTTCATCAGCCAATAAGGCACGAAGATTGCTCCTGGCAAAACGGTTCTGGACTTTCTGACGGTTGGTTGACGCAATGTTTGCGTCAGAAAACTGGTTAGCGCAGAATGCCGCGGTTTTTGAGTAGCCGTACGGCCTGGCATATAAACAGGTCGGCGGTGTCGTTAATTATGCCAATGAAGGGGTAGGCACATAGATGAAACGCAAGCCGGACTTGCTTTGGGTACTGGTCGCGCTGTTTAGCTTGGGCGTTGTGACGACAGGCTATACCCAAAGTCTCTGGGAAAAGCAGCAGGACAATTCACCGTCCGCTCATGTGATTCAGCAAGTGTCCCGCTGAATCTTCGCAACACGCTGTGGAACACCCTGCGTTGTAGTCTGGCGCAGGGTTCAGGCCTTCTCTTCCTTCCCGTACCATCCCTTATCCGTCACGGTTGCCTTCATCGGCACATCCCAACTGGCCAGGGCCAGCTGATCCACCTTCTGACATTCGTGGGCCAATCCTAACAATTTAGGTGAGCGCCAGGCGATGCGACGTTTGAGATAAGCCAGGCTCCGATCATAAAAGCCGCCACCCATACCCAGGCGACCGCCCTGTGCGTCAAATCCTACCAACGGCATCAGAATCAGATCGAGTGTCCAGGGTTTGCGCTGCTGTACCCGATTCGGTCTGGGTTCGACGATCCTGAAGCGATTGCGCACCCAACGCTCGTGGGGGCGGACACGCTGAAAATGCATGCGCGTGGCTGGCCAACGGCTCAATACAGGCAGGAAGGTGGCCTTGCCGCGGCGCTGGGCTGTTCGAAGCAGCGGACGCGGGTCGATTTCACCGTCATTGGGAAGATAAAAGGCGATCTGCCGGGCACGGCGAAACAAGGGATGATGGCTGAGCTGACGATGCAGCTGTCGAGCAGCCTGCTTTTGCTCGGTAGGGCTCAAGGCCCGACGTTTCTGACGCAGGATTCGGCGCAGGGCCGGACGAGAATGATCAGAAGCTTTGATCATGAGTGAAGGTAGCTCCCCGGAATGCCGCTGCCGGTGTAGCCCTTGAACCCGAGAGTTCAAGGTGGGAGAAGTCGTGGGCCATTAGGCTTTCCGGCGTGCGGACATGCACACAAGCCCAGCGAGCGACCCCCGTGGTGTTGCTTATCGGCTCAGGGACATGACCGACTGGCAAACACACCAGAGAGTGTGTCCAGTATACCCCTTCGCCATGAGAATCAAACCCCCCGTTCGTCCTGCTCTGTCGTCAGAGCCCGGTCGACACGGTCCAGCAGGTCGCGAACGCGCTCGCGCGTGCTGCTGACTTCGAAGTTCACGCCATCCTGGCGATGCAGCAGGTCGTGGGTGATATTGAGGGCTGCCATGACCGCAATGCGGTCGGCGCCAATCACTTTGCCGCTGGCACGGATTTCTCGCATCTTGCCGTCGAGGTAGCGCGCAGTGGTTTCAAGATTGGCGCGCTCGTCCGGTGGACAGCTGATGCAGTAGTCCTTGTCGAGGATGTGGACGGTGACGGTGTCGGTGCTCATGAGTCCTGCTCCAGGGCTTTCAGGCGTAAAATCATCGCTTCGACCTTATGTCGAGCCAAATCGTTCTTTTCGATTAGCTTGGCGCGTTCTTCTCGCCAGCCACGCTCATGGGCGCGCAGCTGGCGATTCTCTTTCCTAAGCTGTTCGATGTGTTCGAGCAGTTGCTCAATTTTATCGGTCAGTACTTGGAGATCGTTTTCGATCGAGGACTCGCGCATGGATGGCTGCTGCTCCGAGCTATACAAGGTTGGCCGGTAACAAGGTCAACGCGTAGGATACAAGGTTCATTCTAGCCATCACGTCGACTAACGACCATAGCCATCCATGACGAGTACATCATCTGCATACGCCGCGTTCACACAATTATTGAGCGAAGCGGCTCTTCCTGTCTCCCCGGCCGAGCTTCATGGCCATCTGATGGGCCGTATCTGCGCCGGCGCCGGGTTTGACGAATCCGACTGGCTTGTTGCCGCTACCGACCTCTTAGGCGGGGCGCCAAGTGACCGTCTGAAGTCAGCGCTGATAGGGCTTCTGGGCATGGTACAGCAGGAATTCGCCACCAACGAAGTGGCCATCGTGCTGCTCCTGCCAACCGACGAAGCGCCGCTTAAGGAGCGCCTGGCCGCTATGGCGCAGTGGTGCCAGGGCTTCCTGTCCGGCTTTGGGCTGGCCAGTCGTACGGCGGAGCTGTCCAACGAAGCCAAAGAAGTTTTGCAGGATCTTGCCGCCATCGCGCAGGTGCAGGACACGCTCGAGGAGTCCGAGGAGGGCGAAAACGATTACATGGAGGTCACCGAGTATCTTCGTGTGGCGCCTGTCATTCTTTATAGCGAGTACGGCAAGAATCCTTCGCCTGCACCCAAGCCTTCAATCCATTGAGGATTGACCCGGCGGGCGAGGGCGATCTTTCCGTTAAGGAGTTCGCATGATCCGCATTCCGAAGGCCGAGTTCGCCCGTCGGCGTCGAGCGCTCATGGCCGAGATGGCGGCGGGCAGTATTGCGATATTGCCCGCCGCGCCCGTGCGTGTGCGTAACCGCGATATCGAATATGCCTACCGCCAGGACAGCGACTTTCAATACCTGACCGGCTTTCCCGAGCCGGATGCCGTCATGGCATTGATTCCGGGGCGGGAACACGGTGAGTACGTGCTGTTCTGCCGGGAGAAGGATCCTGTCCAGGAGATGTGGACGGGCCCGCGCGCCGGTCAGGAAGGCGCGATTCGTCAATACGGGGCTGACGATGCCTTTCCCATCAGCGACATCCACGACATCCTGCCGGGACTGATCGAAGGGCGGGAGCGGGTCTATTACGCCATGGGCTCAAACCCGGATTTCGATCGCCAGTTACTGGACTGGATCAACCTGATCCGCGCCAAGGCCAACCAGGGGGCACAGCCACCCAAGGAGCTGATTGCACTTGATCCTCTCCTGCATGAAGCCCGTCTCTTCAAGACCGCGGCTGAGATCAAGGTTATGCGTGAGGCGGCAAGCGTGTCGGGTGATGCTCATATTCGGGCCATGCAGGCCTGTCGGCCGGGGCTCAGAGAGTATCATCTGGAGGCGGAGCTTGATTATGCGTTTCGCAAGGGCGGGGCGCGGATGCCAGCTTACGGTTCCATCGTCGCTTCCGGCCGCAACGCCTGTATCATGCACTACCAGCAGAACGACGCGCTGCTCAAGGACGGCGATCTGGTGTTGATCGACGCCGGCTGCGAGATCGACTGCTACGCCAGTGACATTACCCGTACCTTTCCGGTCAATGGTCGGTTTTCGCCTGAACAGAAGGCTATCTACGAGATCGTGCTGGCAGCCAACGAGGCAGCTTTTGCCTGCATCGCGCCCGGGCGCCATTGGGACGAGGCCCATGAGGTCACGGTCCGTATCATTACGGAAGGGCTGGTTGATCTTGGCCTGTTGCGGGGTGAGATCAATACCCTGATTGAAGAGGGCGCGTATCGTGATTTTTACATGCATCGGGCCGGACACTGGCTGGGGCTGGATGTACACGACGTTGGCGACTATCGCATCGGTGATCAGTGGCGGATGCTGGAGCCGGGCATGACCATGACGGTTGAGCCGGGCATTTACGTGGCGTCAGACAATCTACGCGTAGCGAAGAAATGGCGGGGCATTGGCGTCCGTATCGAGGATGATGTCGTGGTCAACCGCCACGGCTGCGAAATTTTGAGCCGCCATGTACCCAAGGCGGTCGATGAGATTGAACGATTGATGGCTGATGCCCGTGGCGCTTCGGCGTCCGAAGCGGCCGTGTAAGGAGAGAAGACATGCAGCGCTGCACGGTGGCAATCATTGGTGGTGGATTGGTAGGCGCCAGCCTGGCCCTGTCGCTTCAGGAGCTGGCAAGGGCGCGAGGTTGGAAGATCGTGATGGTCGAGCCCTTCGCGCCGGGTGATGCCTTTCAGCCCAGCTATGATGCCCGCTCCTCGGCGCTATCCTATGGCTCGCGTCTGATTTACGAACGGCTGGGCGTATGGAAGGCCCTGGCCGAGCGCGCCGAGGCGATCAAACACATCCATGTCTCGGATCGTGGACGCTTTGGTGCAGCTCGCCTGGATGCCACCGAGCAGCGCGTCGATGCGCTGGGCTACGTCATCGAGAATGCCTGGCTGGGGCATTGCCTGTGGCACGCCCTGGACCGTGACATCATCGAATGGCGTTGTCCTGCCGAGGTTCGTCGTCTGGTTGCAGGGCCGGATGGCTATACACTGACCCTGGATGATGACAGTGAGCTGACCTGCGATCTGGCGGTTCTGGCCGATGGCGGCCGCTCGGCGCTGCGCGAGCAGCTGGGCATTCATGTGGAACAGACGACCTATGACCAGACAGCCTTGATTGCCAACATCACCCCGGGTGATCCGCATCAGGGCTGGGCCTTCGAGCGCTTTACCGATACCGGGCCGCTGGCCCTGCTGCCGCTGCCTGAAAACCGCTGCGCCCTGATCTGGACCCGCCCGCAGGCTGATGCAGAACGGCTGGCCGCGATTGATGAGCGATCGTTTCTGGCTGAGCTGCAACAGGCTTTCGGCTATCGACTGGGCACATTCCGGCAGGTAGGCGTACGCCACAGTTATCCGCTGACCCTGATCAAATCGCAGGAGCAGGTAAGGCCGCACCTTGTGGTGCTGGGCAATGCCGCCCATAGTCTGCATCCGATCGCCGGACAGGGTTTCAACCTGTCGCTACGGGATGTGTCCGCGTTGGCTGAAGCACTGGAAAACAGCGAAGCCAAGCCCGGTGACTTTGCAACCTTGCAACAGTACCTGGAGGGTCAGCGTCTTGATCAGCAGTTGACCATCGGTTTCTCCGACCAGGTAACGCGGCTGTTTTCCAATGGCAATCCGTGGCTGGCGGCGGGGCGTAATGCCGGGCTGATCGGCCTGGAGCTATGGCCCTCTGCAAAGGGGACGTTTGCCCGTCAGGCAATGGGACTCGGGACACGCCCGGCCCATGCCCTGTTTTGATCATTCCTGTCCTGTTAGGTCCATAACCGCTGCAAAGGAGCTTTGATCGTGGAAACCCAAGTAGACATCGCGATTGTCGGTGCCGGCATGGTGGGTAGCGCCCTGGCGCTGGCATTGGAGGGCAGCGGCCTGAAGGTGCTCCTCCTGGACCGCGGTCCGATGACGGTAAAGCCCTTCGACTCCGCCCAGCCCTTTGAGGCGCGTGTCAGTGCCTTATCCGAAGCCAGCCGGCGTATCCTGCAGAACCTCGGGGCCTGGGAGGGTATTGCCTCTCGCCGTACCAGTCCCTATCGACGCATGCATGTCTGGGACGGCTCAGGCACCGGTGCCATTGATTTCACCGCCAGTAGCGTTCATGCCGATGTGTTGGGACACATCATTGAAAACCGTGTCATTCAGGATGCGCTGATGGAGCGTCTGCAGGCCTCTAGTGTCCAGCTGATGCCTGACGCCCGCATGGAGCTGTTGCGCCATTCTGGTGACGATTGGCTGATTCAGCTGGCTGGCGGGCAGGCCGTCCGCACCTCGCTGGTCATTGCGGCGGATGGTGCCCACTCGGCGGTACGGCGTCTGGCCGGTGTCGAGACGCGGGAGTGGGATTATCTGCATAACGCCATCGTGACCAGTGTCCGCTGCGCGCATCCCCACCAGAAAACCGCCTGGCAACGCTTTACGGACGATGGCCCGCTGGCGTTCCTGCCTCTGGATCGCGAGGGGGACTTACATTGGTGCTCGATCGTCTGGTCCTGCACGCCCAAGGAAAGCGAGCGGTTGATGGCGATGGACGACAATGCATTCTGCGCCGCATTGGGTCGTGCATTTGAAAACCGGCTGGGCGCGATCGAGCAGTCCGATCCGCGCGTCTGTATTCCGCTGCGCCAGCGCCATGCCAAGCGTTATGTCGAGCCGGGGCTGGCTCTGATTGGCGATGCCGCCCACGTCATTCACCCGTTGGCCGGGCAGGGGGTGAACCTGGGCTTTCTGGACGCCGCTGTCCTGGCTGAGGTCCTGCTGCATGCGCACAAGTGGGGCGAACATTTGGCCGATGTGCGTGTGTTGAGTCGCTATGAGCGCCGTCGCATGCCGCATAACCTTGCCATGATGGGCGCGATGGAAGGCTTTCAGCGCCTGTTCCAGAATGACAGTCTGGCTGTGCGCTGGCTGCGTAACACCGGTCTCAAGCTGGTCAACGATCACTTTGAGGCGAAGGCTGTCTTTGTCCGTCAGGCATTGGGCCAGACCGGCGATCTGCCGACACTGGCCCGTGTCTGATGAGGGTAATGACACAACTCGACACATTTGTTGAGACGGCTCGATAAGCGAGAGTCTTTATCATTTGCATCTGTCTTTCACGGAGGTGCTTTACATGCCGTTTCGCAAAGTGGTTGCTGCGTGCGCAGTGTGGCTAACGGCTGGGGTCACCCAGGCGGCTGATGAGGTGGTGGTCTACTCATCGCGAATCGATGAGCTGATAAAGCCTGTGTTTGATGCCTATACCCAGCAGACCGGCGTAAGCGTCAAGTTCATCACCGACAAGGAAGCGCCCCTGATGGCCAGGATCAAGGCAGAGGGTGCCAACACGCCAGCCGATCTGCTGATCACCGTCGATGCCGGCAACCTGTGGCAGGCCGAGCAGATGGGTATTCTGCAACCGATGCAGTCGGCCATCATTGACCAGAACATTCCATCACAGTACCGCTCCTCGACGGGGCGCTGGACAGGGCTCACGCTCCGGGCGCGCACCGTTGCATATGCACCAGACCGCGTTTCCGAGGACGAGCTGAGTACCTATGAAGCCTTGGCTGGCCCGGAATGGGAGGGCCGCCTGTGTCTACGCACCGCCAAGAAGGTATACAACCAGTCGCTGACGGCCACCCTGATCGAAGCCCATGGCGCCGCCAAGACTGAAGAAATCCTGGCGGGCTGGGTACGCAACCTGTCTACCAGCGTTTTCCCGGACGATAACGCTGTGTTGCAGGCTATCGATGCAGGGCAGTGCGATGTGGGTATCGTGAACACCTATTACTACGGCCGGATGCACAAGCAGAACCCTGATTTGGGCGTGAAGCTGTTCTGGCCCAACCAAGACGACCGTGGCGTGCACGTGAATCTGTCGGGTGTTGGCCTGACGCAGCATGCGCCTCATCCAGAAGCCGCCAAGGCATTGGTCGAATGGATGACCGGCCCAGACGCACAGGCACTGTTTGCCGGTATCAACCAGGAGTACCCGGCCAACCCGAGCGTACCGGCTTCGGCAGAGGTTGCCAGCTGGGGCCAGTTCAAGGCCGATACGATTCCTGTCGAGGTCGCAGGGCGGCGTCAGGCAGAAGCCATCAAGATGATGGACCGCGTCGGCTGGAATTGATATCCAGCGCACCGCTATCACGCGGTGCGCCCAGCCCTGTCAGTTACGAATCTACTGCCATACCGCCCTGAGGCGATGCCTAGACCGCACGCCCTTGGACTGCTTTCAGGTATACCCCGTGTCTCATTTCGCTGCTCGCCGCTGGTATGTCATTGCTTTCATGGCAGCAGGTCTGGTGCTCATGCCACTGTGCGTGCTCCTGCTTAGCTGGCAGCACATCGATACCGAGATCTGGTCGCACCTGTGGAGTACGCAGCTGCCCCGCCTGCTAGGCAATACCGTGATGCTTCTGATTGGCGTTGGGGTGGGCGTCACACTGTTGGGGGTAAGCCTGGCTTGGCTGACCAGCCTTTGCGAGTTTCCAGGCCGGCGTTGGCTGGATTGGGCCCTAATGTTGCCCTTTGCGATCCCAGCCTATGTATTGGCGTTCGTATTCGTGGGGCTGCTGGATTTTTCCGGTCCCGTACAGAGCTTTCTGCGCGAGCTGTTTCACATGCGCCTGCGGTTTCCACCAGTGCGATCAACGGGCGGTGTCATCATCGTCCTGGTGCTGGTGTTCTATCCCTACGTGTATCTTTTGGCCCGCAGCGCCTTTCTGGCGCAGGGCAGAGGGCTTACAGAGGCGGCCCGCACACTGGGGCTTTCGCCCTGGCAGGCCTTCTGGCGGATTGCTTTGCCAATGGCCTGGCCGGCCATTGGTGCTGGTCTGGCATTGGCCATCATGGAGACACTGGCCGATTTCGGTGCTGTTTCGGTATTCAATTTCGACACGTTCACCACGGCAATCTACAAGACGTGGTATGGCTTTTTCAGCCTCTCCAGCGCGGCCCAGCTGGCCAGTCTGCTCCTGCTTGGAGTCGGTGTGGTGCTGCTGGGAGAGCGCAGACTGCGTGGCGTAGCCCGGCCCGCCAATGAACGGGCTCGTAGCGGCGCGCTGTATCGGCTGACAGGCTGGAAGGCAATCCTTGCCACGGGCTGGTGCAGCCTTGTTTTTGCCTGCGCCTTTGCCGTTCCGGTCGTGCAGCTGGTCGTCTGGTTCTGGCAGCGTGGCCGTTTCGATCTGGATGAGCGCTATGTCGGTTTGATCCTGCATAGCCTGGGGCTGGGGCTGATTGCCGCGCTGCTGGCCGTAGGCGTAGGGTTGCTACTGGTGTTTGCTCGTCGTCAAGCGCCGCGCCGCACGGTTCGCTCCGCTATCGGGCTCGCCAACCTGGGCTATGCACTGCCGGGCTCGGTACTGGCGGTGGCTATCATGCTAGCCTTCAGTCTGCTGGACCGTGAGCTGATCGTGCCGATGTCTCAATGGCTGGGCGGTGCGGGCAAGCCGCTTCTGCTGGGAAGCCTGGGTGCGCTGCTGCTGGCTTATCTGATCCGCTTTCTGGCAGTCGCTTACGGGCCGCTGGAATCCGCTCTGGCGCGTATCCGCCGGTCCCTGCCAGAGGCTTCCCGGAGTCTGGGTATCGGCGGATTGGGGCTGTTCATTCGTGTGTATCTTCCACTGCTGACGCCAGGAGCGCTGTCGGCTGCCTTGTTGGTCTTCGTGGATGTACTCAAGGAGATGCCCGCCACGCTGCTGATGCGCCCGTTCGGCTGGGACACACTGGCTGTACGGATCTTCGAGATGACCAGTGAAGGCGAATGGGCGCGTGCGGCGCTGCCGGCTCTGACGCTGGTCCTGGTAGGGTTGTTGCCGGTCATTGGACTGATTCGTCGTTCGGCACGGCACTGATCGCGTCTGCCGCGGTCTGTGTCTGCCATCAAGACAGACGGGAGAAATTCAAACGCCCGCTTGTCATCTCGAACGACTACAATGCCGGCCGCTGCAGCCAGCCGGACAACAAGGAGATCCCCATGGGACAGCGCACCCCGCTTTACGACTTGCATGTGGCCCTGGGCGCCAAGCTTGTGGATTTCGGTGGCTGGGATATGCCGCTGCACTATGGATCGCAAGTCGAAGAGCATCATCAGGTGCGGCGTGACTGTGGTGTGTTCGATGTCTCCCATATGACCATTGTCGATATCGACGGTGCGCAGGCTGAAAGCTATCTCTCCCGCCTGCTGGTCGGTGACGTGGCGCGTCTTTCCGCGCCGGGCAAGGCGCTGTACTCCATCATGCTCAACGCCCATGGCGGCGTGGTGGACGATCTGATCCTGTATCGCCTCGAACAGGGCTATCGACTGGTTACCAATGCTTCGACCCGCGAAAAGGTGCTCATTTGGCTGGACGTGCAGTCCGAGGGGTACGCCGTTACCCTCACGCCCCGCCCGGAGCTGGCTATCCTGGCTATTCAAGGTCCAGAGGCCCGCGAGAAGGTTGCGGATGTAGTCTCGCCGGAGCGCGCCGAGCTAATTCGCTCACTCAAGCCGTTCCAGGCCATGCCGGAGGGACAATGGTTCATTGCCCGGACCGGCTATACCGGCGAGGATGGACTGGAGATCATCCTGCCTGCGGATGAAGTCGTCAGTTTTATGAATGAGCTAGTAGGGGCCGGAATCGGGCCGGTGGGGTTGGGGGCGCGCGATACGTTACGCCTGGAAGCCGGTTTGAACTTGTATGGTCATGAGATGGATGAGCATGTCTCTCCTCTGGCCTCCAATCTGGACTGGACCATTGCCTGGGCACCGGAAGGACGTGATTTCATTGGCCGCAAGGCCCTTGAGGAAGAGCGTGATGCCGGACCTCGCTCACGGTTGGTCGGCTTGGTGCTGGAGGAGCGAGGTGTGTTGCGCGCGCATCAGGTGGTACGTATCGCCGGTTGTGGCGAAGGCGAGATCACCAGCGGCAGCTATGCGCCTACCCTGGGCAAGTCCATTGCGCTGGCCCGAGTACCGGTAGAGACAGGAGACCGGGCTGAGGTCGAGATTCGTGGGAAATGGCTGCCGGTGCGTGTGGTCAAGCCGTGTTTTGTACGTTTTGGCAAGACACTTATTTGAGCACGTTGACAGGTAATCGGCTATTTTGCGCTTTTTTCACGTCAGGCGTGGCGAGCAGACCATTCGACACGCTACGCTTGGGCTATAACGATGAGCCGATTGCCTTACAAGGAGCCGAACATGAGCACGATTCCCGCTGAACTTCGCTATGCATCCAGCCACGAGTGGGCCCGCCAGGAAAGCGATGGCACTATCACGGTCGGCATTACCGACCATGCCCAGGAGGCGTTGGGTGATGTCGTGTTCATCGAGCTGCCTGAAGTGGGCAAAACACTGGCGGCTGGTCAGGAAGCAGGCGTTGTGGAATCGGTAAAGGCGGCATCGGATATCTATGCACCAGTTTCTGGTGAAGTCATCGCTGTAAACGAGGCGCTGGCTGATGCGCCTGAGCAAGTTAACACCGACGCCTACACGGCGTGGTTCTTCAAGATCAAGCCCAGCGATACGGCTGAGCTGGACAAGTTGATGGATGCCGACGCCTATAGCGCCGCTAACGACTGATCCCATTCAAAGAAAAAGCCCCGCCGGGCGATTCCGGCGGGGCTTTTTCATGGCCGCATGGTTTTACTGCTGGGCCGTCAGGATCTTGGTCGCCAAGTCGATATCGCTGGCGGAGCTTCCTGGCGTTGCGTTGCGCATTTCGCGCAGGGCGGCTTCCAGGTAAGGACCGCGAATTTCACCATTGCTTGCGAGGAAGGCGCTGGCGTCGTCCTGGGTTGCAATGACCATCTTGTGGTCGTCACGGCTGCTCAGGTAGGTCGAGCCGGTTGTCGCTCCTGAGGTGGCGACATGACGCCAGAATTTGGCATCGGCCATGGCAGATCCGGCAGCAAACGGCAGCAGTACAAGGGGAACCAATGCAAACTTCTTGAGGCGCATAGCAACATCTCCTTCTAAAGGTTCCCTTTAGATAAGGTGCGGGCCAAACGAGTTCCTTTGAAGGCAGAGTGCCTTCAAAGGACGTGAGCCGCTTGGCTTTCGAGCGGGTACTTGGTTCGAACTTAGGGCGCCTGAATCATTTCGTGGATCTTGCTGGCCAACGCATCGATATCGAAGGGCTTGGTCAGCATGTCCATATCCTTCCCCAGAAATTGGCTACGGATCTCGGCATTCTTGGCATAACCGGTAATGAACAGGACTTTCAGATTCGGTCGGTGCTTGCGCGCCACCTCTGCCAGCTGGCGGCCATTCATGCCGGGCAGCCCCACATCACTTACCAGGAGATCGATTCGCTGGTCGCTCTGGAGGAGAGGAATGGCCTGTTCGGCATCGCCGGCCTCGAAGGCGGTATAGCCAAGCTCGGACAGCACTTCGAGTACGATCATGCGTACCGCCGCCTCGTCCTCGACCACCAGTACCGTCTGGCCCTCCTGGGCGCGGGGCATTCCATGGGGTGTTTCGGTCACGAGAGTTTCCATTACAGGGTCGAGGTGGCGCGGCAACAACAAGGTGATGGCTGTTCCTCGTCCCACTTCACTATCGATCCGTACGTTTCCGCCGGATTGCTTGATAAAACCGTAGATCATTGCCAGACCAAGCCCAGTACCTTGTCCAGAGGGCTTGGTGGTAAAGAACGGCTCGAATGCCTTGGTCATGACTTCGGGTGTCATGCCTTGGCCGGTATCTTTGACCTGGATACGAATGTAATCGCCCGGTTCGATGGTTTCACGTCGTGCCGTTTCGGCGTCCAGGGTAACATTTGAGGTCTCGATGCTCAGGTCACCGCCATCCGGCATAGCATCGCGCGCGTTGATGACCAGATTGAGCAAGGCATTTTCAAGCTGGTGGGCATCGCTGAATGCCATCCACAGCTCAGTGTCCAGGTGTGTTCGGATTTTGATCTGCTCGCCTACGGTGCGGACGAACAGATCACGCAGGGAGTCGATAAGCTCGTTCAGATTGACCGGCTTCGTATCCAGGGTTTGACGACGGGCAAATGCCAGCAACCGATGGGTCAACGCTGAGGCTCGGTCGGCTGAAGCTGTGGCGGCATTGATGTAGCGATCCAGATCATCGGTACGGCCACTGATGACACGCATGCGGATAAGATCGAGCGCTCCGACGATTCCGGTCAGCATATTATTGAAATCATGCGCGATCCCACCGGTAAGCTGGCCGATGGCTTCCATCTTCTGAGACTGGCGCAAGGCCTCTTCCGCACGTTCACGCTCATAGATTTCCGTAATGAGTCGTGTATGGCTTTCGCCCAGCTCTTGCGTACGCTCGGCAATCTTGGCTTCCAGGGCATCGGTTGCTAGACGTGCCTCGGTAATGTCGACATTACAGCCGATGTAACCCAGGAACCCGCCTTTGTCGTCGAAGCGGGGGACGGCCTCGCAGCGCAGCCAGCGAACCTCACCTTGGATGTCTCGCACCCGTATTTCACTGCGGTAGAATTGACGCGCTTCGAAGGCCTGCTGGTACTCGGCAACGCAGTGTTCGCGGTCTTCCTCGAAAATCATGCGTGTCCATCCACCGTCCCGGGCACTTTCATAAGAAAGGCCATATTCGCGTTCGTAGCGGCTGTTGACGAAGAGGGTGTTACCTTCGGCATCCACGGCCCAGATCAGGGCCGGTGCGTTGTCCGCCATTAGCCGGAAGCGCGCCTCGCTCTGCCGGAGCGCCTGTTCAGAGTGGGCCCGCTCGATAGCCGCCCAGACGCGATCGGCGATATCGCGCAAAAAGCTGACTTCCTCATTGGACCAGGAGCGTACCTGGTTATCGCAGATGAACAGATAGGCTGCAAAGCGGCCATGCTCGATCAGAGGGACGCTGACAAAGGCCCTAACATCGTTGGGCTCATACAAGGCTTGATAGTCCCGGGTGCGCGGATCCTGCTCGACATCCTGAACCACAACAGCCTCGCCCCGTTGCAGTTCGTCAAGGTAGGTGCCGTAGTCACTAATATGGAACGTACCGGTCAGGCTAGTTGTACTATGGCTCCAGTCATGGGTAACAACAGCTGTTTCACCGTCAGGCTCGACTTGGGCATAACCAACCCGTGAAACATTCAGGATGTGCGCGAGGGTGCGGGAGACAATACCGCCGATATCATCGGTGTCGCTTGCTTCACGCAGGGCGTCACCCAGCTCGATCAGCGCCGTTTGTCGCTCGGCGGCAGCGGTGCGCTCCTGAATCTGGCGAGTGAGCTCGCGATTGATGGCGTTGAGCGCATCGGCATTCCGGCGCTCCTTGCTGATGTCTCGCGCAATGCCAATGATACGGCGGGTGCCATCCGGGTCGGTCACACGGCGGCCTCTCACGCTTAGCCAGACCGGTTCGGTGCTGCTATGGGCGCGTACGCGAAATTCCAATTGTGCTTCGCTATCGCTATCGCCAGCGGTAGCCGTCCTGAACATAGCCTGGACGCTCTCGCTGTCCTCCGGGTGCAGAATGTTGATGAGCAGATCGGTCACGCTGCGGGAGGCGCTGGCTGGAATACCGGTCATCTCGGTGATTCGGTTGTCCCAGGTGATCACATCGCGGTCGATATCGTAATCCCAGACACCCAGCGCCGCGACATCGACGGCAAGGCTGATCCGTTGTTCAGCCAGCCGCAGGTCTTCTGCAGCACGGGTACGCTCGACGACTACACGGATGCGTTCAGCCACTTCGCGAACCAGCGCAATATCTTCGGCCGACCAGCTGTGCGGGGTGCTGGCATGGACATACAGCACGCCCTTGAGCTGGCCCTTGTCATGCTGGGGAACCAGCATCATGGCGCGAATGGCCCATTGTTCGAGATTTTCCCGCTGGGCATGAGTACGTGGATCGGTAGCCGTATCGTCTATCACGATAATCGCACCGCTAACCAAGTCGGCATTCAAATCCGCGCTGAAGTCACTGAGCGAAAAGCTGCCGATTTCTGGAGTAACACTATTATCGTTCCAGCTGCTCTCGGCATTAAGCGCGCCAAAGCGGTCGAGCAGCGCATAGCCGATACGCTGTACGCCCAGTACGTTGCCAAGACTTTGGCCCAGGGCGTCGGCCACGTCGGTAGGCGTCAGGGTGCCGTGCAGGCGGTCCCCCAGTTCAAGCAGGAAGCGCTGGCGGTCGTGGGTACGAATCCGCTCGCTGATATCCATGAACGTGCAGATGGCGCCCTGCAGCTCGCCGTCACGCCAGATGGGCTCGGAGCGGTATTCGACGGGGAAGCGGCTACCGTCCTGGCGGAAAAACCAATCCTGCTCGATATGGTGGGGCGTGCCGGTGTTGGCTGTTTGGAAAATCGGGCATTCGGTTTCTGGGAGCGTCGTCCCGTCTGCACGGCTGTGGTGGATGATGCCGTGCAGGGCTCGCCCGAGAACCTGGCTGCGGTCAGCAAAGCCCAACATGCGCAAGAACGCCTCATTGCACAGTGTGGTCCTGCCCTGCTGATCTACAGAGTAGAACCCTTCGCTGATCGAGTCGATCAAGAGGCGTGTGAAGGCTTCGCTTTCAAGGCGCGCCGCTTCTGCCCGCTTGCGGTCATCAATGTCCAGCGCCACGCCCACCCAGCGCTCGATTTCGCCGGCTGCGTTGAACGCCGGGGTGACGCACGCTTCAAACCAGCGATATTGGCCGTCCGCAGCGCGGAAGGGCGCCTCGATCTTGGCAGCTGTACGGCGAAGGATGGTGTCACGCCAGGTGTTTTTGACGCGCTGGATATGATCCGGATGGACCGCTCGCATCCAGCTATCCGGATTCATGTCGTCCGGGTCAAGGCCGGTATAGGTGTACCAATAGCGGTTGGTGTATTCCATGAAACCGTGGCGGTCACCAAACCAGACGATCTGTGGGCTGACATCCATTAAAGCCCGGTAGCGGGCTTCGTTTTGCTCCGCTGTCCGCTGTTGCAGGCGTTCAGCTGTAAGGTCTTGCAGGGTCAGAAGGAATCCGTTGGTCTCGTCCCGCTCGGTCTGCAAGGCGTGGAGACTGTAGCTGGCCTGCAGGATGTGCTTGTCCTTGCGCAGGTAAAGCCCTTCGCCCTGATGATGCCCTTGTTGCCGAGCGTAGGTCAGCAAGGTCTGGGGAAGCTGGCGGGCTTGGTCTTCGGCCGTGAAGAGCAGTTCCAGCGACTGTCCGCTCAACTCATGCTCATCCCAACCCAGGGCCGATTCGGCGCCAGGGTTGCAGGTCAGTATGCGCCCCTGGTTATCCAGAATCAGCAGTGCCTGACCCGGCTGGTTATGCATCAGCTGACGGTTCATCGACTCGCTGCGTTCGTACGCAGCCTTCACCAGGCGCAGATCCAGGAGCTGCATGACCTGCCGGCCAAGTGCCTCAAGGGATTGCGTCTGGGCTGCAGTCAGAACACGAGGCTGCCAGTCCAGCACACACAGCGTTCCAAGCGGTATGCCGGCAGATGACACCAGCGGAACGCCGGCATAGAAGCGCAGACCGTCTGCGGTCTTGACGAGCGGATTGCTGGCGAAGCGATCATCCCCACGTAGATCGGGAATCACCACCGGGCCTGGGTGCTCAATGGTCTTGGCGCAAATGGAGAGATGCAAAGGCATCTCCCGCACGCCAAAGCCTTTTTCAGCCAGAAACCATTCCCGATTCTCGGCAATCAGGTTGATGACAGCGATGGGCGCATGGCAGATCTGCGAGGCCAGCTGGACGATATCGTCAAAGGCGGGCTCGGAGGGGGCGTCGAGGATGTCGTAACGGTCAAGCTCCGCGAGTCGCTCGCGTTCGCTCCAGCCTGTTGGCAGTACGGGGGCATTACTCAACACAGGCTCCGCATGATTCATCATCGTCCATAAAACCCATATACAACATCAGGGAATTTCCATTCTGCGTCACTTCATTATGCAGTGATACCCTTTTTTGGCGAAGTTCATAGATCATTCATCGCTCGCTTTGTGGTGTAACGCGGAGGACTTCTTCCATAGTAGTCAAACCTGCCGCAATTTTTTGCGCACCGGAAAGACGAAGGCTTCGCATGCCCTCTTTGAAGGCCTGTCGACGCAGCGCCGTGATATCGGTATCCGGTGAAATCAACTGTCGGGTCGCATCCGAAAGCACCATGATTTCGTACACGCCAGCCCGGCCTCGATAGCCCGTATCACGGCATTCAGAGCAGCCTACGGGCTGCATGGCACCGGTGGGAAGCGGCGCGCTCCAGGGGCGGGTAAGCTCCTGCCAGTCCTGCTCGTTGAGCTCGATCGGCGCTTTGCAATGGGGGCAGAGCGTCCGCACCAGACGCTGCGCCATGACGCCCAACACCGTTGCCCGAATCAGATAATAGGGCACACCGAGCTCGATCAGGCGGCTGATGGAGCTGGGTGCATCGTTGGTGTGCAGGGTGGAGAGCACCAGGTGGCCGGTGAGGGCTGCCTGGATGGCCATCTCTGCCGTCTCCAAGTCGCGGATCTCACCGATCATGATGATATCGGGGTCCTGACGCATCAGAGCACGCACACCGCTAGCGAAATTTACCTCAATGTTGTGCTGCACCTGCATCTGATTGAACGAGTCCTCGACCATTTCGATCGGGTCCTCGATGGTGCACACGTTGACTTCCGGCGTCGCTAGCTGCTTGAGCGTGGTGTACAGCGTCGTGGTCTTACCGGAACCGGTCGGGCCGGTTACCAAGATGATGCCGTTGGGCTGGCCGGTCATGGCGGACCAGCGGCGCAGGTCATCGGCCGAAAAGCCCAGCTGGTCAAAACTCTTGAGCAACACATCAGGGTCGAAGATACGCATCACCAGCTTTTCGCCAAAGGCGGTCGGCATGGTGGAAAGGCGTAGTTCCACTTCTTTGTCGCCGGGCATGCGCGTCTTGACGCGACCGTCCTGCGGCTTGCGCTTCTCGGCCACATTCATGCGGCCCAGGTTCTTGATGCGGCTGATAACTGCCAGGGTTACCTGCGCTGGAAACTGGTAAACGCTATGGAGCACGCCATCGATACGAAAGCGAACGGTACCCTGATCACGGCGCGGCTCTACGTGAATATCACTGGCGCGTTGTTGGAAGGCGTACTGGAATAGCCAGTCCACGATGTTGACGATATGGGCGTCGTTGGCGTCCGGTTCCTGATCGCTGGCGCCGAGGTTGACCAGCTGTTCGAAGTTGCCGACATTGATGCCGCGCTGCTCGACTGCCGAGGCGCCGCTGACCGATTTGGCCAGGCGGAAGAATTCCTGTGTGTAGCGTTGAATGTCGACAGGGTTGGCCACCACACGCTTGATGGGTCGTTTGAGCACATGGGTGAGGTTGCTCTCCCAGCTGCTGACAAACGGCTGGGCGCTGGCAATGGTCACCTCATCGGGAGCAACGGCCACCGCCAGGATCTTGTTGCGCTGGGCGAAGGCGTAGGACATCAGTGGCGTGATCGAGGCTACGTCAATCTTCAACGGATCGATCCGGAAGTAGGGCTGGCCAGAAAACTCTGCCAGCCACTGAGTCAGGGTTTCCAGGTCCAGTTTCTTCCCGGGACGCTTCAAATCTTCTACGTTCTGGGCGGCCAGAAATTCGAGCGGGTGCTGCTGGGGATTATTAGCGCCGCGGCGAATGGTCAGACATTGCTCGGCGGCCTGCTGGTCGATCCGACCTTGTGTAACCAATTCACGCAGGACGTCGGAGAGCTCCAGCCAACGGTCCTGAGCGGGGGATGCGATAGCGGACATGCAGGTCTCCTCGTCTGTAATGTACTGCTTTAACCTTCGATCGGGGCGCCTGGCCGTACGGATAACGGCAGACAGCAGTTTCGTTTGATCGTCAGGCTTGCGCTCGGCCGCTTATACACAGCTGAGCCTTTAGGCTATAGGAAGTTCGGTGCGTCCGACGATACGTCAATGAGCGCCAGATAGGCGCCCAGAGGTTGGCTGATCATTATATGAACAGCGCCGTCGCGGTGAAATCATGGCGCACCGCCATTAGGGCCGGTACGCCATGCTGTCTGATTAGCGGGGCAGGGCTTTCCAGGCTGGCAGTGAAATAAGCGTTCGTGCCTGGTTGGCTACTGCGTCGTGTTGCTCATGGGCGATCAGCGCTGGCAGCTTGGCAAGCTCGCCATAGAGACGATCCGTTTCGGGCAGGTCAAGCACCGGACGGGCGAGGCGTAGCCAGACCAGCATACGCTCGACGCGTGGCAACTGCTCTGCTACCAGCTCGGGCTGGTTCATGCCGCGCTGAAGAGGAATGGCATCAGCCTCTTCGCTCAAGGTTCGGGGCAACCACTTGCCCAACGACAGCTGGCCTAGCTTGTTGCCTCGGTCATTACGAGCTTCTGTCCAGCGACGATCATGCAGCCACCGGGCCGCCACCAACGAGAAGTGGCCCCAGCGTGGCTTTGCCAACTCGTTGGCAAAGCGCTCTGGTGCCTGCTGACGTGCTTCTTCATCTTCTTGGCCAATGGTTGCAAACGTTTTCCAATCCGCCAGCAGCGCGTCCAGTGCCTGGCGCAGGTCACGGCTGGACGTACGGGGAACTGCCTGGCCCAGACTGCTCAGCAGCGCCCGCAGGTCGACGAGTTGATGTACCCACTCTACAAGCAGACGCCAATGGCCATTCCAGCGGTATTGTTCTGCCAGACGCTGGCTGCTGCCGAGCAGGTGCCAGGCAATGGCCGCGAATGCGTCATCTAGGGTGGTTTCCGCCGTCAGGGTAGGGGGCGTTAGATGCAAGGTGTAGCTGGCTGCATCGTGCAGGCGATAGCCGCGTTCGGCCTTGCTGATGTCGCAAGGCATTAGCGGCAGGTCAGCCGCCAGCTGTTCAGCCAGCTCAAGAAGGTCGGCCGGCTCGCCCTCGCGCAGCTCAAGCTCCAGCTCGCAGATGGCTTCCTGATGTTCGCCAGCCAGGACCGCACCCTGGTCCAGCGCTGCCTCGACTACAGCACGGCTCTTGCCGCGTTCCCATGCGATATCGGCATAGTCGCGAGTGAAATCGGTTGTGAAGATCGGCTTGAGCTGGTGTTTGTCCAGATCAGCCAGAGCCGCTGGCCAGCATTCAGGGCCCAGCAGGCTGGTGTCCAGGTCTGGACCGCTCAGGTTCCACTCCCACTCGTTGCGCTCGGACAGGCCTGCCATGCTCTGGCCGCGGCTCTTGAGGGTCTGGATGTACTGGTCACCATCGCGACGGACCCGCAGCGCCACTCGGGCATGGGCCAGCTCACGGGTGTCGGTGTCGTAGTATTGGTTGTATAGCTCGCGGCGCTTCCAACCTTCCTTGTTGCGTTTTTTCAGCACAGGGTGCTCACGCAGGGCAGCAAGGGTTTCGGGAGTCGCGCGTAATTTGATTTCGGTTTCTTTGGCCATGGCAAAAAGGTCTGGTGCCTGAAAGATCTGTGAAGTGAAGCGTTCGACCGGCGCCTTGGCGCAGCGGTATAGCTAGGCCGGCAAGGCTCGCTGGGCTATGAGTCGACTGATTGGGTATCAGTGTATCTAACCCTGCGGCCCATGACAGGAGATTCGCATGGCGCTGGCGTCATCTTTTCGAGGAGCGGCGTTGACCCGGTCATTCAGCACTCTAAGATGGGAGCTAGCCGAAGGAGTACGCCCATGCCCATCCCCGCGCTCAAACAGCAATTCAAGGCCCTGTTGGCCGAGTCGTCCGTCAGTTGCACACAACCACAGCTGGACCAGTCCAACGCGGGCGTCATTACGCAGTTGTCGAGCTGGTTGGGGGATCTGGGCTTTCGCTGTGAGACCCAGGAGATTCTGCCCGGCAAATACAACCTGATCGCGACCTATGGCAGCGGACCGGGTGGGCTGGTTCTATCCGGGCATACTGACACGGTGCCTTACGATGAGCCGCTCTGGGCCAGCGACCCGCTAACACTACGTGAGGCGGATGATCGCTGGTATGGGTTGGGTAGCTGCGACATGAAGGGCTTTTTCGCCTTGGTGATCGAGGCGGTTCGTACGCTGATCGACCAGCCGTTCCGTCATCCCCTGATCATCCTGGCGACCTGTGATGAAGAATGCTCCATGGACGGTGCCCGGGCAATCGCCGAGGCGGGCAGGCCATTGGGGCGTGCCGCGGTGATCGGCGAGCCGACCAGTCTCAGGCCCATCCGCATGCACAAGGGCATCATGATGGAGCGTATCGATATCTTGGGGCAGAGCGGCCATTCTTCTGACCCGAGCCTTGGACGAAGCGCCATGGAGGCCATGCATGCCGTCATGGGCGAACTCATGGCGCTGCGGCAGCAGTGGCAGCATGAGCACCACAACCCTTTTTTCAACGTGCCGCAGCCGACCCTGAATCTGGGCTGTATCCACGGTGGTGACAATCCCAACCGGATCTGCGGGCAGTGTGCGTTAGAGTTTGACCTGCGTCCCCTGCCGGGCATGCAGGCGGACGAGCTGCGCAATCTGATCAAGGGGCGGCTGAGACCGATTGCAGAGCGCCATGCCGTCAAGATCGACTACCAACCCTTGTTTCCGGCGGTTCCACCCTTCGAGCAGTCAGCTACCAGCGAACTGGTCCGCATCGCCGAACAACTCACCGGCTGCGAGGCCCAGGCGGTAGCCTTTGGCACCGAAGCGCCGTATCTTCAACAGCTGGGGATCGAGACGTTGGTCATGGGGCCTGGAAATATTGCCTGCGCCCATCAGCCAGACGAACATCTGGAGCTTTCCCAGATCGAACCAACCGTAAAGGTGCTTCGTCAATTGATTCACCATTACTGCATAACGCTACCAATAGCCAAGGAGTGACCGTGTTGCTGCGACGACGATGAACGAGATCTCACCGTTCACCTTTTACTTTTGCTGCACAAGGTTTTCTCTTTAATGCACGATTACGTTAATTGGCTTCGCCACGCGTCTCCCTACATTAATGCTCACCGTGACCGGACCTTTGTGGTCATGCTGCCTGGCGACGGGCTGGAGCATCCAAATTTCGGCAATATCGTCCATGACCTCGTGCTGCTGCACAGCCTGGGTGTGCGCCTGGTACTGGTGCATGGCTCGCGGCCACAGATCGAGACTCGACTGGCTGCGCGCGGTATTGCCCCACGCTTTCACCGTGACCTGCGCATTACCGATGCTGCGACGCTGGAGTGCGTGATCGATGCCGTGGGCAGTCTGCGCCTGTCCATCGAGGCCCGTCTGTCCATGGACATGGCTGCCTCCCCCATGCAGGGCGCGCGATTGCGGGTAGCCAGTGGCAACCTCGTCACGGCGCGACCCTACGGTATCCATGACGGTGTCGATTTTCACCATACCGGTGAGGTCCGCCGCATCGACCGCAAGGGCATCAGTCGTCTTCTGGATGAGCGCACTATTGTGCTGCTGTCACCGCTGGGGTATTCGCCCACCGGGGAGATTTTCAATATTGCCTGTGAAGATGTTGCGACCCGTGCCGCTGTCGATCTGGCCGCCGACAAGCTGGTGCTCTACGGCGCCGAGCAAGGTCTGCTGGATGCCGAAGGCAACCTGATCCGTGAGCTACGTCCTCAACAAGTGCCGCCGCATCTGGAGCGGCTTGGCAGTGGCAACTACCAGGCGGAGCTGCTGGATGCGGCCGCTCAGGCCTGCCGGGGTGGGGTGCGCCGCACGCATATCGTGAGCTACGCCGAGGATGGCGCGCTGCTCAACGAACTCTTTACCCGCAGCGGTAGCGGCACGCTGGTGGCGCAGGAGCAGTTCGAGTCCATTCGCGAGGCGGATATTGGCGATGTGGGCGGTCTGATCGAACTGATCCGTCCGCTGGAAGAACAGGGGATTTTGGTACGCCGCTCGCGGGAAGTACTGGAGCGGGAGATCGACAAGTTCAGTATCGTCGAGCGGGAAGGGCTCATTATCGCCTGTGCCGCGCTGTATCCGATCGCTGATTCAAACGCAGGCGAGCTGGCCTGTCTGGCGGTCAATCCCGACTATCGACATGGTGGGCGGGGGGACGAGTTGCTGGAACGCATCGAGCAGAGGGCCCGCACTCAAGGCATCAAGACCTTGTTCGTCCTGACGACCCGCACGGCTCACTGGTTTCGCGAGCGAGGCTTTGAGCCCAGCAGCGTTGACCGACTGCCCAGTGCCCGTGCATCGCTGTACAACTATCAGCGCAACTCAAAGATTTTTGAAAAAGCGCTATAGGTGATTCTGGCCGGACAGCCCGGCCAGAGCCCGAACGCTACACGCTCAGCGTGCCGAGGATGCTGGCTTGGTAGGCTGCCGCAAAGGTATCGAAGTCGCCTTGGTCGGCAGTCTCCAGTTCTTCTTGATCCTTCAATGACTTTTCTGCCATCTGCTCGAAAAGGGCCTGCTGTTCGGGGCTTAGCTCAGCCTGGCGGAAATAGTCAGCATGGACCTTGCTCTGTCGCAGAGAGAATTCGGCAAAGCTTTCGCCATGCTCGCGCATTTCAGCCAGGACTCGAGCCGAAGGCGTCAGGGCCGGGTTGATAAACTTGTGGCGCTGCTCTTCGACTGATGCATGGTAGGCGTTGCCACCGTAGGCGGTATCCAGCAGTTTGGCACAGCGATCAATGCAGCCCAGCAGCCGCTCGGCCCAGTCCAACATCGAAATCGGAGCGCCCTGGCGTTGTAGGAACAAGCCTGGCTTGCGGCCTTCCTTTACAACCTTGGTAAAGTTCTGCGTACATTCGCCACACTCGCCGTTCAGCGGCGGACTTTCCTCAAGGGCGCAGAACAGCAGGAACGCATCCAGGAAACGTGACTCCACCACGTCGATGCCCAGTGGCAGGAACGGGTTGATATCCAGGCACCGGACTTCGATGTACTGCACGCCCCGAGCAATCAGTGCCTGGACGGGACGCTCGCCCGTACGGGTAACCCGCTTGGGCCGGATGTTCGAGTAATACTCGTTTTCAATCTGCAGGATATTGGTGTTGAGTTGCACCCACTCACCATCGCGGTGAGTGCCGATTTCAGCGTAAGGCGGGTAGGGCGTCGCCACTGCCTTACGCAGGCTCTCCGTGTAGCTCTGCAGGTCGTTGTAACACGGCGTCAGGCTGGCTTGCGCCTCGCTCTGATAGCCCAGGTCGCTCATGCGCAGACTGGTCGCGTACGGCAGGTACAGCGTGTCGGCATCAAAGGTCTCCAGCTGATGCGGGCGGCCACGCATGAATCCGACATCCAGCGCAGGAGAGGCACCGAACAGATACATCAGCATCCAGCTGTAACGGCGGAAGTTACGGATCAGCGCAATATAGCGGGAGGATTGGTAGTCACGATCGCTACGGGTATCGCCTTCGGCCTGGCGTAATAAGGGCCAGAGCGTTTCCGGCAGCGAAAAGTTGTAATGGATACCAGCGATGCACTGCATGGTCCGACCGTAGCGCACGGCCAGCCCGCGGCGGTAGACATGCTTGAGCTTGCCTATATGGGAATCGCCATAATGGGCAATCGGAATCTGCTCTTCCTCCGGCAGCGGACACGGCATCGACGGGCTCCACAGGAGCTCACCGTCAAGCTGTCGCGTAGCGAAGCGGTGAATGATGTCGAGCTGCTCAAGCACCTTGGCAGGGTCATGCGCCGTGGGAGTAATGAATTCAAGCAGGGCTTCGGAGTAGTCCGTCGTGATCTGAGGGTGAGTCAGAGCCGAGCCCAGGGCTGCCGGATGAGGTGTCTGAGCCAATTGGCCGTGCTCGTCCACACGCAGGGTTTCACGTTCGATGCCGTGCTGACACTTAGTCAACAGCGACAGATGGGCAGAATCGCCGAGCAGGGCCAGGCGGCGGGTCAAGATATCGCTCAAGATGTTTTCCTTCACTCGACAGTGGCCCCACTATGGGGATGAGTGAGCCGGTGTACAAGTCTGTCGAATAGACTTCAATAGGCCTACCGCGGTTGCATCCGAAAGTGGACGAAGTGCACCGCGGGTACGATCGCCGTTGTGGCAGGGTAAAAGCCCGGCGCAGAACACGCCGGGCGAACGCATTACAGGCAGGCGAACGTCGCCTGGGCCTTGGCCACCAACTTATCGTTCTGATGCACTTCCGCTTCGATGACGTGCGTTTTGCGCCCGGGATGGATCACCTTGGCGCGGCAGACGATTTCACCGTCGCTGACGCCCCGAATGTAGTTGACCTTGCACTCCAGGGTCACGCTGCCTGGCTTGCCCTCGAACAGGCTGTGACTGGCCTGTCCAAGCGCTGTATCGATCAGCGAGAACAACGCGCCACCATGCATCTTGCCGTGCAAGTTGAGCAGCTTGTCCTGCATGCTCATCCGGACTTCGGATTCTCCCTGCTCGGCTTTGAGGATACGCATCCCCAGCAGCTGGCTGAACGCACTGTCATTACCTGCCACGGACTGGCTCATGGTTACTTCCTCAATTGTTTGGCGTTGGCAAACAGCGCTGCCATGGCACCGCTGGCAGCAGGCTTGCTTTCGTTACGGGGTGCATTACGGTCACGCGATGGGTTGTTGCCAGGCTTGCCGCTGCGGGGTTGCCCGCCACGTTGGCCTTCGACCTTTTCACCGGGCGTATCGCTCATGCGCATGGACAGACCCACCCGGTTACGGGGAATGTCCACTTCCATGACCTTGACCTTCACGATATCGCCTGCCTTGACCACTTCGTAGGGATCTTTGACAAACTTCTCGGACAAGGCGCTGATGTGTACCAAGCCGTCCTGGTGTACACCGATATCGACGAACGCACCAAAGTTGGTCACGTTGGTCACAACACCTTCGAGAATCATACCGGGCTTGAGATCCTTGAGGGATTCAACGCCTTCCTGGAATTCTGCTGTCTTGAACTCGGGGCGCGGGTCTCGCCCCGGCTTGTCCAGCTCGCTCAGGATATCCGTCACGGTTGGCAGGCCAAAGGTTTCATCGGTAAATTTCTTCGGGTCCAGGCGCTTCAGGAAGCTGGAGTCTCCGATCAGGGAGCGAATATCACGGCCGGTATCGGCAGCGATGCGCTCGACGACAGGGTAGGCTTCCGGGTGAACGCCAGAGGCATCCAGTGGATTGTTGCCGCTCATGACCCGCAGGAAGCCTGCAGCCTGCTCGAAGGTCTTGTCTCCCAGGCGGCTCACTTTCTTCAGCTCGTGGCGGGACTTGAAAGCACCATTCAGGTCGCGATAAGCCACAATATTCTGCGCCAGCGTTGCGTTCAGGCCGGAGATACGGGCCAGCAGCGCTACAGAGGCCGTGTTTACGTCCACCCCTACGGCGTTTACGCAGTCCTCTACCACGGCATCCAGGCTACGAGCCAGCTTGAGTTGTGAGACGTCATGCTGGTACTGGCCCACGCCAATGGACTTGGGCTCGATCTTGACCAGCTCAGCCAGCGGATCCTGCAAGCGGCGAGCGATAGATACAGCGCCACGCAAAGAAACATCCAAATCCGGAAATTCCTTGGCGGCGAGCTCGGACGCCGAGTAAACCGAGGCGCCGGCTTCGCTGACCATGATCTTGGTCATCTTGAGGCCCGGGTATTTCTTGATCAGTTCTCCCGCCAGTTTATCGGTCTCGCGGCTAGCCGTGCCGTTGCCAATGGCAATCAGGTCGACGCCATGCTTGGCACACAGCTTCGCCAGCGTATCGATGGTCTGGTCCCACTGATTTTTCGGGGCGTGCGGATACACGGTATCGGTGGCCAGCAGCTTGCCGGTTGAGTCGACCACGGCGACTTTCACGCCCGTCCGCAGTCCTGGGTCCAGACCCAGCGTGGCACGTGGGCCAGCAGGTGCTGCCAGCAACAGATCATGCAGGTTGCGTGCGAATACGCTGATGGCATCATCTTCAGCCTTTTCACGCAGCTCGCCCAGCAGATCGGTTTCCAGCGAGGTGTACAGCTTGACCTTCCAGGTCCAGCGTACGACTTCCGCCAGCCATTTGTCTGCTGCGTGATTCTGATTCTTCACCTCGAAATGCTCGGCAATCATTACCTCGCAAGGGTGCATGGTCCCAGGTGCTTCATCGCCTACCTTGAGCGAGGCACTCAGGATGCCTTCGTTACGGCCGCGGAAGATCGCAAGGGCTCGGTGGGACGGTACATTCCTGAAAAGCTCGTCATGTTCGAAATAGTCACTGAACTTGGCGCCTTCCTGCTCCTTCCCGGTCACCAGACGAGCTGAAAGTGTCGCCTCCTGCTTCAGGAATGCGCGCAGCTTTTCCAGAAGGTCGGCATCTTCGGCAAAACGCTCCATCAGAATATATTTGGCACCCTCCAGGGCCACCTTCACGTCGGCGACGCCTTTGTCCGCATCTACATAGACGGCGGCTTCGGTCTCGGGAGAAAGCGTTGGGTCATTGAGCAAGGCATCAGCCAGTGGGCCAAGGCCGGCTTCCAGGGCAATCTGGCCCTTGGTACGACGCTTCTGCTTATAGGGCAGATAAAGGTCTTCAAGACGGGTCTTGGTATCGGCCTGCTTGATCTCGCGGGCTAGCTCCGGCGTGAGTTTACCTTGCTCGTCGATGCTGGCCAGGATCGCCGTGCGACGCTCCTCCAGCTCGCGCAGGTAGCGCAGACGCTCTTCCAGATGACGCAGGTGCGTATCGTCAAGGCTGCCGGTGACTTCTTTTCTATAACGGGCGATGAAAGGAACCGTCGATCCCTCATCAAGCAGCGCCACGGCTGCGGCGACCTGTTGTGGGCGGACGCCGAGCTCTTCGGCGATGCGGGAGTTGATACTGTCCATGAAACCACCTGAAAACCAGAGAAGCGGGCCTGACCGGCAGGCTTGAAGCGCTGCATTATACCCGTCGGGTATCAACGCGCTGCGGCAATTTGCCAAGGATAAGTGTGTGCTTTCAACTTCTTATGCAGGCTAATCCCCCATTCTCAGGAAAAATCTGCTAACAATGGACTGTCCCTCTGCGGACGAGGCCTGCGCCATAATCCACTTCCCTATTTGAAGGAGTTGACATGAGCACCACCCCCGTTACGGAAGGTGAAAAGATTCTGGTCGTAGATGACGATGCTCGTCTGCGTCGCCTGCTCGAGCGTTTTCTGGCCGAGCAGGGCTACCGTGTGCGTACCGTGGAAAGCACCGAGCAGATGGACCGCCTGATGTCCCGTGAGCTTTTCCATCTGGTCGTGCTGGATCTGATGATGCCGGGCGAAGACGGTATGTCGGCCTGCGCCCGTCTGCGTGAGCAGAACAACCAGATCCCGATCATCATGCTGACGGCTAAGGGCGATGAGGGCAGTCGCATCCAGGGGCTTGAGCAGGGCGCCGATGACTATCTGGCCAAGCCTTTCAACCCTCGCGAACTTCTGGCTCGTATCAAGGCGGTTCTTCGTCGTCAGGCCCCTCAAGTGCCAGGCGCACCGGGCAGCGAAGATGCCGTCGTAACCTTTGGTGATTATGAGCTTTCGCTGGCGACCCGCGAACTCAAACGCGGTGATGAAGTGCATATGCTGACCACTGGTGAATTTGCCGTGCTCAAGGCGCTGGTCCAGCATGCGCGCGAGCCGCTGACCCGCGACAAGTTGATGAACCTGGCACGTGGCCGTGAGTGGGATGCACTAGAGCGGTCGATTGATGTACAGATTTCCCGTCTGCGCCGCATGATCGAGCCTGATCCCTCCAAGCCTCGCTATATCCAGACGGTCTGGGGTGTTGGCTACGTATTCGTGCCGGACGGCAACAAGTAACAGTCCGGCACGCAAGGACGCCTTCAGGCGAACAAGCCGTTGTGAACACCTACCAACAGGAAGATGCCCAGCAGCGCTCGATAGACAATGAAGATCCAGGTCGAAAAGCGTTCCAGAAAGCGCATCAGACCCCAGATGGCTGCAAACGCCGAAAGGCTTGCCACCAGGATGCCTACCAGCAGAAGCGACCAGGCTTCTGCCGGGATGGACGCATGCCAGAGCACGACCAGTTCTTTCAAGCCAGCCAGGGCAATCGCGGGCAGGCCCAGCAGGAAAGAAAAGCGGGCTGCTTCTTCACGCTTTAAGTTGAGGAACATGGCGGCAGTCAATGTCGAGCCGGAGCGGGATACTCCTGGAATCAACGCGCCAATCTGTGCAACTCCAACAATCAGGGCGTCACGCAGGCGCATTTCACTCATGTCGCGCTTGTGCTTGCAGGTCAGCTCGGCAATGGCCAGCAACGCCGCCATGCCCAGACAGGCATAGCCAATGACATTCAAGCCCCGTAAAGGCGAGTCGCAGGCATTGAGCACAGGGGAAAGCGCAAGCCCGACCACACAAATAGGGATTGTCGCCAGAATGATTGCCATGGCGAGGACAAAGGCGCGACTGTTGTAGTCCTTATGACGAATTGCATTGACGCTGCCAGTGGTAACGGAGCTGACGTCACGCCAGAAATAACTGATGACGGCTGCCAGAGCTGCCATCTGCATTGCAGCGGAAAAGGCGGAACCAGGATCTTGCCAGCCTAGCAAGGCTGGAACGACACGCATGTGAGCAGTAGAGGAAATTGGCAGGAGCTCGGTGATACCCTGCACAACACCTAGGAAAACAACCTGGGCGTAACTAAGGGAAGCAAAGCCAATGTCCAAGCCGGTATGGCACATATCGGACACGAAATATCTCCAGTGTGGGAGGTCTTTGAAAAGAGTCGGGCAAATGTATCAAAATGTTTCTTAGCGAAACGAGGCTGTGAGGCATTTAAAAAGCCGTTTTGTTCAGTCACTCAACAAAATCGATGCCTTTTCTATGAAGCAGGTCTTTATAGGGTGGCAATATGCTCGGAGCGTCAATGACGTGTGGTTACTATGAAAACGCCTGCCTGGTTCCCTCAAAGCTTCTTCGCACGCTCGCTCTGGCTGGTTCTGATTGCCGTACTGTTTTCCAAGGCGCTGACGCTGGTTTACCTGCTGCTCAACGAAGATGTATTGGTTGATCGCCAATACAGTCATGGCGCTGCACTGACGTTGCGGGCCTACTGGGCCGCTGATCCGGATGACCGTCCCGCTGTCGCCCAGGCATCCGGGCTGCACTATGAATCGCCGGAAACGGTGCCAGCGGGTGAGTATCATTGGCCTTACAGTGAAATTTTCGACCGCCAGATGCAGCAGGAGCTGGGGCCGGATACTCAAGTCAGGGTTCGTGTACAGCAGGGGCCTGCACTTTGGGTGCTGGCGCCATCGCTGGGGCCTGATTGGATCAAGATACCGCTGTACGCTCACCCCCTGCGAGGCCAGCGAATCTGGAGTGTGCTGGGTTGGTTCTTCGGGATTGGCCTGTTTTCTACCGCCGTGGCCTGGGTGTTTGTCGGCCAGCTGAACCGACCACTCAAACGGCTCGTCTATGCCGCCCGCGAGCTGGGTAAAGGGCATAGCGTACGCCTGCCGGAAAGTGATGCGCCAAGCGAGATCATGGAGGTCTATCATGCCTTCAATCAGATGGCTCACGATGTCGAGCAGGCTGGACGCGAGCGTGAGCTGATGTTGGCCGGCGTGTCCCACGACCTGCGCACGCCGCTTACCCGTCTACGCCTCTCAGTCGAATTGCTGCCTGAAATGGACGAAATGACGGAGGACATGGTCCGCGATATCGAGGATATGAACCTGATTCTCGATCAGTTCCTAGCATTTATACGTGATGGACGCGACGAGCCTCTAGAAGAAACGAACCTGAATGACCTGATTCAGGAAACCGTGGCGCCTTACAACCAGAATGAGGAGCGGGTCCGTCTCTCCCAGACCGATGTGCCGCCCGTGGCCTTGCGGCGTGTGTCGATCAAACGGATGCTGACCAACCTCTTGGAAAATGCGTTCAAGCATGGAGGCGGCGCCGTGGAGGTCAGGGCTCACGTAGGTGGAGACTCGACAGCGCCCTATGTTGTGCTGAGCGTTCTGGACCAAGGGCCGGGCATTGATCCCAGTGAGATAGAGGAAATTTTCAATCCCTTCATTCGCGGCAACCGGGCGCGTACCGGCTCTGGTACCGGGCTGGGGCTGGCCATCGTCAGGCGTATTGCCGCTCAGCATGGTGGCAGCGTAGAGCTGCGTAATCGTGAAGGTGGCGGAGTCGAGGCACGCGTCCTGCTGCCACTAGGTCTGCTGCTGCCTCGTACCGCCAGCTGATCTGACGCTACCAGTGGAGTCCGTCATGATCGAGGCGGGCTTCCTGACCATATGGCCAGGCCTGGTTATCCGGGCCGTGTCCACTAGGCAGACCCGAGAACAACGGAACACCATGGGGCTCTAGCCATTCAGCGATAATCTCTTCAAGGCTGTGTACCACACCCTTGCGCGGGCAATCTGTAAAGGTGCCCAGGCATACGGCGCCAAGCCTGGCGATATCGATACTGTTCAATAGCTGCCACAGACTACGCTCGATACGATAGTACGGCTCACCTACATCCTCCAGGATCAGAATGGCGCCGTCAGGCGCATACAGTCCATAGCCGGTGCCCTCGGTACTGGCCAGTGCCGTCAGGTTACCGCCAATCAGCGGTCCTTGTATGGACTTGAGTGAGTGATTGACCGGTTGGGCTGGCAGATGCCCTCCGGCCGTTCTCAGCAGCCGATCGAGGCTACGAAACGAGTTCTCATGACGCAGCTGTTCTTCACCGTCATATCGTTTGGCCAATGACGTAGCCACTTGACCATGTACTGCAGGCAGACTTTGCCGATGAAAGGCACTGAGCATGATCGAGATATCAGAGAAACCAATCAGCGGTTTAGGGCCAGCCCGCCTGATGCGCTCCCAATCCAGATGCGGTAAAAGCTGAGCACACCCATAACCGCCCCGCAAGCACCAGACAGCACTAACCTCTGAATTCTCAAAAGCCGCATAAACATCGGTCAGACGCTGATCCACTGTACCCGCAAGATAACGATGACGGGCCTGTACGTGCTCACCTGCAACATACGGAACCTCCATCTCACGCAACCGAGCGTAGGTGGTTTCCAGCGCATCGTTGGCAATTGCTGCCGCTGGTGCAATTAGCGCTACCTTGCCCCCAAAACTGGAGGCATCAAGAAGAGACGTGCGGCCTGTCATTCCTTAGCCCTTGCCTTTGGTGCGTGTCAGGTTGGGGCCACTGTTCTTTTCTAGATACTGGATGATCATGCCCGCAATGTCCTGGTTGGTCGTTTGCTCGATGCCTTCCAGGCCCGGTGAAGAGTTTACCTCCATGACCAGCGGACCATGATTGGAGCGAAGAATATCGACACCGGCCACATTCAGCCCCAGCACCTTGGCGGCTCTAATGGCGGCCATACGCTCTTCAGGCGTAATTTTCACCAAGCTTGCCGTGCCGCCGCGATGCAGGTTGGAGCGAAACTCACCGGGCTTGGCCTGGCGCTTCATGGCGGCAATCACCTTGTCACCCACCACGAAGCAGCGAATATCCGCACCGCCTGCCTCGCGGATATACTCCTGCACCATGATGTTCTGCTTGAGCCCCATGAAGGCTTCCAGTACCGACTCGGCAGCCTTTTCGGTTTCACACAGCACCACGCCGATTCCCTGAGTACCCTCCAGCAGCTTGATGACCAGCGGAGCACCGCCAACCATGCGGATAAGGTCCGGTACATCATCTGGAGAGTGCGCAAATCCTGTCACCGGCAGGCCAACACCCTTGCGTGACATCAACTGCAGGGAGCGCAGCTTGTCTCGGGCTCGGCTGATGGCGACGGACTCATTGAGCGGAAAGACGCCCATCATTTCAAACTGCCGCAGCACTGCGCAGCCATAAAACGTTACCGATGCCCCAATTCGCGGAATCACGGCATCGAAGTCTTCGAGCGGCTTGCCTCTATAGTGAATCTGCGGTTTGTGGCTTGCGATATTCATATACGCGCGCAACGTATCGATCACGACCATCTGATGACCACGTTGCTCTCCGGCTTCCACCAGGCGACGAGTGGAATACAGGCGAGGATTACGCGACAGCACAGCGATTTTCATGCAGCACCCGGAGCGGGAGAGAGGGATAGGATGGGTTTGTCTTGCGCATAGCTGACGGCCGGATTCACGATCAGGCCACCCTCGACCAAGGCTTTCGAGCCTAGAAGCATGCGGTAACGCATGCTCTTGCGGCAGGCCAGGGTAAATTCCACTGGCCAGGATCGATTACCCAGGGCGAGATTGGTTCGAATCACATAGCGGTTCTGAGCATGGCCATTGGAGCTTCGTATGGTCTTTTTGGCTACCAACGGCGCTTCGCAATGCCGGTGCCGGGACTGCACCAGTGTGCCCAGATGGACCGTAAAACGCACCCAGCGTTCACCGTTACGCTCAAAAGGAACAACTTCCGTTGCATGCAGGGCTGAAGTGCTCGCACCTGTGTCGATCTTGGCCCTCAGGCCGATTACGCCCAGGTCCGGCAGGGCGACCCATTCACGTAGGCCGATAATGGCCAGCTCGTCGAGTGTGTCCAAGCGTAATCCTTGAAGTCGGGATCAGTGTCCCCATATCTGCTTATCGATGGAGGCCAGCGCATTGAACGCAGGCTTGGCAAACCAGTAACCCTGCATCAACGTGATACCAATGTCACGCAGGCAATCACGCTCGGCAGCGGTTTCAATACCTTCGGCAATGATCTGGATGTTCAACTCCGTACACATGGAGACGACGGCTCGAACAATGGCCTGCCGGACTCGATCATGATCGATATTGCGAATCAAGGCCATATCCAGCTTGATCAGATCCGGTTGAAAAGCGGCTAGCAGGTTCAAGCCTGAATGTCCGGCACCAAAGTCGTCAATCGCCGTCATGAAGCCGAACTGCCGATATTCTTTCAGGATATGCGTTAGATGCTGGCTATCACCAATATGCTCGCTTTCAACTGTTTCAAAAATAAGATTGCTCAACGGAAAGTCATGCCGTTTGGCCGCCTCCAGTGTGCTGCGAATGCACAGCTCCGGTCGATAGACGGCATTTGGAAGAAAGTTGATGGAAAGTTTTTCCTTCATTCCAAGCTTTGCTGCGCCTGAAATCGCCTTGGTGCGGCATAACTGATCGAAACGATAGCGGTTATGCGCATCCACCCGCTCAAGCACTGAAAGCGCACCCTGGCCTTCCGGGCCACGGACCAGCGCCTCGTGAGCAAAGATACTGCGAGTGGTTACGTCAACAATAGGCTGATAGGCAAAGGCGAAATCGAACCCAAGGGGTTCACTCTGGTGGCAGCCTTGGCAGCGCATAGGGTTGGTTAATTCTTCAGGAAAGAAGGTCTTCATGATCGTACCGTTAGAATGCCCGTAACCAGCCCTGGTCTAATGGCAAAAATTGATAAGTATTCGGAGCGTTTTCGTTAATGACGTCTATTCAAGATATAGATGAAAAAGTCCGCCTGGATAAGTGGCTGTGGGCTGCACGGTTCTTCAAGACACGAGCACTAGCCAAGGCTGCTATAGAAGGAGGCAAGGTTCAATGTCGGGGTGAGCGGTGTAAGCCCAGCAAAGAGCCCAAGGTCGGTGATGAGCTGACGATTCGTCAGGGGTTCGATGAGAAGACCGTCATAGTCCTCTCCCTGTCTCAACAGCGTCGCGGAGCACCCGAGGCCCAGTTACTGTATCGGGAGACAGAGGAAAGTCTTGAGCGTCGCGAGCGGGCTACGGCCATGCGCAAGGCAGGAGCGCTTGGGTTGGCAACGGATGGAAGGCCAACCAAGAAGCAGCGCCGTCAGATTCATCGATTCCGGGGCGACGCTGATTCTCGGGCCAATGACTAGATGAGCAGTCAGTAGTGCTTGACCAGGCTCATCTGCCGGATAACAGGAATATGAGCTGCTACACGAAACAGCGGCGCAGTTAAACGAAGGAACATGCGGCTACCGGCATTGGCCAGCGGCGTATAAAACCCCCAGGCCATTGCCAGTAGTGCAACGGCAATACCGCCCATATAGTCATCCGAAGCCCAGTGAGCACCGGCGACCAGGCGCGGCATCATGAAAAGCATTACCAGTAGCCAAGTGACGATAAGTTGTAATGGGTTGCGCGTAAAAGCCGTTAGAAAGAGGCCCCAGAGCAGAAGAACCGAAGCATGATCCCCCGGAAAGCTGGTGCCGGAGCGATCTTTGAGCTCCCAGGCCTTTTCCCAGGACTGGAAGTAATCGCTCATGTGAATGGCATACGTCAGCATGTCGGATGGACTGGCATGCTGCAGGCCGGCGGCTTCGATAGCCTTGGTGAACAGGTTGCGGATCAGCAGCAAGGCTAGCAGTACCGTAAGCAAGCCGAAGAAGGCGCTACGGACCTGCTCTGGTTTGAACACCCAATTCCCACGTATCGTAAGTGTGAGAAGAATGATGCCCACAACGATGTCGAATGGCCTCAGGCTGGCAACGGCCCAGACGTGTAGCCAGACCGTATTGCTTTCCAGCGGTGCGTTCAGCGCGCGGAAGAGATGCGCATCCAGATCCAGAAGAGTGGTGCGTACGGAAGGGATAAGCCAGAGAATAATCAACAGCAGCGCCACGAGGTGGCTGATTAGAAATGCTCGCCATTGCCACTTGGCTTGGAAGAGTGTGGCATTGTCCATAGAATGGAATGAATCCATATGAATAAACAGAAAGCGTGACCGCACGGGAGTGTTGTCACGCTTTTGTCATTTTCCCTGTTTAAGCGTACTTTTGTCATGACCCCATTCGATTACACACAGCGTTTCCTGTTTGAAAACACCGACGTTCGCGGCGAACTTGCATTGCTTGAAAGAAGCTATGTAGAGGTGCTTGCCAAACACCCCTATCCGGAACCCGTCGCGCAGCTGTTGGGTGAAATGCTTGCAGCCGCTGCCTTGCTGTGCGGCACGCTCAAGTTCGACGGTCTGCTGGTATTGCAGGCACGCTCCAGCGGTGCGATTCCTCTATTGATGGTGGAGTGCTCGAGCGCCCGAGAGGTGCGCGGTATCGCCCGCTACAATGCCGACGACATCGCTCCTGATGCCACGCTGAAAGATCTGATGCCCGAAGGTATTCTTGCCATAACGGTCGATCCGACCAACGGTCAGCGTTACCAAGGGATCGTTCCTCTCGAAGGCCAGACGCTCGCTGAATGCCTTTCAGGCTACTTCGCCACGTCCGAGCAGCTGCCTACTCGCTTCTGGCTCAATGCCGATGGACGGCGCGCTCGTGGGCTCCTGCTCCAACAGCTGCCAGCGGACAAACACAAGGACAAAGAGTCGCGCGACGCCAGCTGGGAGCACCTTACAACCCTTGGCAATACGCTGACTGCAGAAGAACTGTTGGGGTTACCCAACGAAACGGTACTTCATCGCCTCTATCATGAAGAAACTGTCAGAGTCTTTGATCCTCAAATCGTCGAATTCCATTGTGGCTGTTCTAGGGAACGTTCTGCCAATGCGCTTGTCTCTGTGGGCCAGGAAGATGTCGAACTGCTATTGCAGGAGCAGGGTGGTCAGATAGAAATCGACTGCCAATTCTGCAATCAGCGATACCTGTTCGACGCTGCCGATGTCGCGCAGATTTTTGCAGGCGGTGGAAGCCAAACACCGCAAGAAACCCGTCACTAAGCATTGCATTCAGGAATAGGCTTTCTGGCATAATCGCGCGACTTCGTTTTTTATGTAGCCAAACTCGGGTTAAGCTACAAAACGCAAAAGGACCGGCCGAGGGCCGACGGGGAACTACATGACGCAAGCCAACGTTTATACCGATATTAGCGCCGCGCAGCTGGTAGAAGAGGCGCTTCGGCGCGGCGAGGGTGAGTTAGCCGCCAATGGCTCTCTTGTAGTCAAGACTGGACATCGCACCGGCCGCTCGCCAGCCGACCGCTTCATTGTTGAAGAGTCGTCTACCCGTGATGCCATCGATTGGGGTTCTATCAACCGTCCTTTTCCAGCGGAAAAGTTCGATGCGCTATGGGATCGCGTTTCAACCTATGTAGGTGAGCGGGATCACTTCGTTTCGCATGTGCATGTAGGCTCCGATCCAGAGCACTACCTTGCAGTCAAGATGACTACGGAAACCGCCTGGCACAACCTGTTTGGCCGTTGCCTGTTCATCAACCCGGAAAGTTACAACCCTCAGTCCCGCCAGGAATGGGAAATCCTTAACGCCCCTTGGTTTGTCTGCGAACCGGAGCGTGATGGAACCAATTCCGATGGCACCGTCATCATTAACTTTGCTGCTCGCAAGGTATTAATCGCGGGCATGCGTTATGCCGGTGAAATGAAGAAGGCCATGTTCTCGGTGCAAAATTTCCTGCTGCCTGAGCATGATGTACTTCCTATGCACTGTGCGGCCAACATGGGCGAAGAGGGCGACGTTACGCTGTTCTTTGGCCTGTCGGGAACAGGTAAGACGACGCTATCTGCCGATGAAAGCCGTTACCTGATCGGTGACGATGAGCATGGCTGGGGTGTCGGCACCGTCTTTAATATAGAAGGCGGCTGCTACGCTAAGTGTATCGACCTGTCCGAAAAGAATGAGCCCGTCATCTGGAAAGCCATTCAGTTCGGCGCTGTGCTGGAAAACGTGGTGCTTGATCCACAGTCTCGCCTGCCAGATTACTCGGACGATAGTCTGACCCAGAACAGCCGGGCGGCATATCCTCGTGAGTTGATCGAAAAGCGTGCGGAACTGAACCGCGGTGGCGAGCCTAATGCAGTAATCTTTCTCACCTGCGATCTGACGGGTGTGCTGCCTCCTGTATCTATCCTTAATAACGAGCAGGCGGCTTATCATTTCCTTTCGGGTTACACTGCGCTGGTGGGTTCTACTGAAATGGGATCGGGGGCTGGCATCAAATCCACTTTCTCTACCTGTTTCGGTGCGCCCTTCTTCCCGCGTCCGGCGGCCGAGTACGCTGAGCTTCTCATCAAACGTATCAATGGGTTCGGCTCCAAAGTTTACCTGGTGAACACCGGGTGGACCGGGGGCGGTTACGGTGTAGGCAGGCGCTTCAATATTCCGACGACACGAGCGGTGATTGCCGCTATTCAAAGTGGCGCGCTGGTCGATGTTGAGACCGAGCATTTGCCCATTATCAACCTTGATGTTCCCAAGGTCGTAGCTGGTGTCGATACTGCATTGCTCAACCCGCGTAACACTTGGGAAGATAAAAATGCCTATGATGAATCGGCCAAGGCGCTGGCAGGTAAGTTCATCGAGAACTTCAAAAAGTTCAGTGGTGTCTCCGAAGCGATCAAGGCAGCTGGTCCACAGTTATAATCGTTAGGCTGAAAACAAAGGGTCGCTTAAGCGACCCTTTGTTTTTTAAGAAAAAAATTCAAGAAAACCGCATTTAATGATTGCATGTGAAAAATTAAATGCATAAAATGCGCCCGCCTTGAACATGTAAGTCCACTGGTTGGCGGTCAAGGCAACGTAAGTTGAGGAAAAGTAAGAAAATCCTTGACACGACGGCAGCAGGCAAATAGAATGCTGCCTCCTTTGGAGGGATTCCCGAGCGGCCAAAGGGATCAGACTGTAAATCTGACGTCTACGACTTCGAAGGTTCGAATCCTTCTCCCTCCACCAAATTGCAAGAGCTACAGGCTCTGCGGGTATAGTTTAGTGGTAGAACCTCAGCCTTCCAAGCTGATGATGCGGGTTCGATTCCCGCTACCCGCTCCAGTTTGTTGTAGTTTGCTCATGTAGCTCAGTTGGTAGAGCACACCCTTGGTAAGGGTGAGGTCAGCGGTTCAAATCCGCTCATGAGCTCCATTATTAAGGGCAGATATGAGAATATCTGCCTTTATTTTATGGCGGCGTTACTTGCTCAATTCTTGATGGGAGAGAGTGTCGATGGCTAAAGAAAAATTTGAACGCAACAAACCGCACGTCAACGTCGGCACCATCGGCCACGTCGACCATGGTAAGACAACGCTGACTGCAGCACTGACCAAGGTTTGCTCTGAAACTTGGGGTGGTTCTGCTCGTAACTTCGACCAGATCGAT